>JABTTW010000002.1:0-300000 GCA_015075745.1 Planctomycetia bacterium | reverse complement strand
GTTGCAGGTGAAGAGCAGGCCGCCGCCGGGCGGCGTGGGCATGGCGGCGATCTCCTCGGTCAAGAGGTCGCGCATTTCCTCGTCGGCGCTTTTGGAGTCGCGCACCTGGAATTGGATCGTCTGGCCGGGACGGATGAGGGCGTTGATGGCGATGGCGCTTTGTTCGACGACGCCCATGAGATTGCGGATGAGAAAATCGCCCTGGCCGAATTTTTCGCCGCGCTCGTCGACGACGCGGCCGACGTGCAGGCCGGTTTGCATCAGGGCCTGATCGGTGGGCGAGGCAGAGGCGAAGACGCTGCGGACGATCTCCAGGGCGGGCTTGCCGCGAAGTTCCTGGATGACGTTCTGCTCGGCCTTGGTGATGACGAAGGGCTCACCGATGGGGCGGCACCCCTGCGAGACGACGGTGTCGATCTGAATCGGTCCGGAGAGCGAGACGCCGACCAATCCCTGGCGAAGGACCTGATCATTGAGGAAGAGGCGATTCTCACCGGGGGCGCGGCCGGCGCTGGCGAGGCCGCCGACGATCTTGCTGCCGGGATAGGCGTCGTCCATTTCCGAGAGGCAGTGCTCGACGTCGATGGAGAAGGGATCAGGCAGGATGATGAAGCCGGGCTTTGCATCGGCGCTGACGATGAGATGGTCGCGCCAGGCATCGTTGCCTTCGAGAGAGGTGACGTCCTGCTGATCGATGATGAAGGGGAGGATGCGCACGTCGGGCAGCTTGGCGGCCCAGATGGAGATGGCGGGGGCGTCTTCGACCTCTCGATCGCCGCCGATGATGCCTGCGGCGGTGCAGCCGATGAGATTGCGGGCGTTGATCTTGTCGCGCACGTCGGCGAGAAGGGCGTCGGCGTTTTCAAGGTGGTGCGGCGAGACGAAGAGGAGGACGAGGTCGGGATCGAGATCGCCGACGGCCGCTTTCAATTGGCTGATGGCGGCGCGGGTGTCTGTCAGGGTACTAAGTGCGGCCTTGAACTGCATGCGTTATCCTCCGTGAGCCATTATAGAGGCAGCGACGGGGATGATTGGGATGGGGGGATGGGTGTGGTCCCCGGGGAGGGGCGGGGGTGCCAGATTGACAGGCGCGGAGGCGTCGTTCGGGGGGGTATCTGCCATTTCGGGCCGTGAGGGGGTTTTGGAGGGCGTGGCGGGGGTCCTGGAAAGCCGTCGTAACGTTTTATATAACAGGCTTTTAGATAGATTCAAAGGTCATCGGCCGATGAAGCTGTAGATGGCATGGCGGTTGCTTTTGATAGGGATTGAGGCGCGCGGTGTACTACCGCGCCGAATTGGCCGGCGTGAGCCGCGGTAAACGACATGACTCCTGTCCCCACAAAGCTGAGCATCCTGGTGGCCCACTCGGGTGGGCAGCCGTGGGCGAGTTCGCTGGCGGGCTCTCTGGCGGGCTGGCCGGTGGAGCTGCATTGGTCTTTGTGCGTGGATGAGGCGCTGGGGGTGGCGCAGCACCGGGCGCTTCACGTGGGAATCGTGGATGACGCGGTTCCGACGGATGGCGGGCTGGGGCTGGTTCGGCGGATGCGGCGGCAGGGGCATGTGGTGCCTTGCGTGCTTGTGGCGACGGCGCCGACGCAGCGGCTGCTGCAGGATGCGTTGACGCTGAATGTGTTCGCGGTGGTGCAGGCGCAGGGATATGAAGAGACACTGATTCCCGCGATCACGAGGCTGATCCGGGATCGATATAATCTGACCGTGCCGGACATCGGCGCGAATAACTAGGACGAGTCGGCAAGAGACAGATTTCAGATTGAACCGGACGGCGAAAAGTCCGCAGGCTTACATCAAGAAGGAGTTTTAAGACATGGCTGTGACGAAGTTGAAGGTTCGCCCGCTCGGCGACAAGGTGCTGGTGAAGCGGATTGAGGCGGAGGCACGGACGGCGGGCGGGATCGTTTTGCCTGACTCGGCGAAAGAGAAGCCGAAGCGCGGGCGGGTCGTGTCAGTTGGCGACGGCAAGCTGCTGGACACGGGCGAGCGGGTGGCGCTGAGCGTGAAGAAGAACGATGAAGTTCTCTTTACGAGCTATGCCGGGACGGAAGTGAAGATCGAGGGCGAAGAGTTCCTGATCATGGATGAGAACGACATTCTCGCGATCATCGAGTAGGCACGGGCAACGGTGGGTCGGCAGGCCCTGCGAGCAACCATGAACCTGCGATTCTTCGTCGTCGTCTCGGCCGAATGGGATGCGGCGGATCGCTGAAAGCAGAGAGCAATTATCTTGCGACCCAAACTATTTGAAGCGGCGCTCGACGAAGCGATCAAGTTCGGACCCTCGGCCCGGTTGGTTTTGACCTTTCCGGGGAACGACGACGCGATGCACATGCACCCGCTGGCGTACAACAAGATCGAGGACAGCGGATTTCGCATTGAGGTGCGGGTGTCGAAGTACGACGACGCGGAAGTCGTGGATGACGTGGTGTTTGTCGATGCCGCGTCGATCGAGACGGTCGAGCTTCAGGTGAAGCAGCAGGGCAGCGTCTGGCAGGACGAGCCTTTCCAGGGGATCGGCGATGAAGGAGACGATCAATGACGACGACGAGCGACCCGTCGGTTGTGACGAAGTCAGCCGTGAAGACGGCTGCGGTTCAGCCGTGCTGTCTGGCGATCAGCTCTGACATGATTCTCGGGGTTGGGGCGGCCGCGGACATGTCGACGCGTCGATGGCGGGCTCTTTCGATCGATGACCGCAAGGTCCTGACGAGTGGGGAGCTGACGACGAACATGGACGACCCGCTGGCGGTCGTTCGCGACAAGGCCGTCTCGGCGGCGCGGAGCCTGGGTTTCGAGCCGCAGCAATTCATCCTGGAAAAGACGAACTAAGGCCGCCGAACGATCGGCCGGCATCAGGCAATAACAAGACAAGCATCTTAAGGATCGGAGAACTATCAATGGCAGCAAAGAAGATCATATTTGACATGGAAGCCCGAGAGGCGATTCGCAGCGGCGTGGCGCAGCTTGCGAGGGCGGTGAAGGTCACGCTCGGCCCCTGTGGGCGGAACGTCGTGTTGGAGAAGTCGTTCGGTTCGCCGACGGTGACGAAGGACGGCGTGACGGTGGCGAAGGAGATCGAGCTGGACGACCCTTATGAGAACATGGGCGCCCAGATGGTCAAGGAAGTGGCTAGCAAGACGTCGACGGACGCGGGGGACGGGACGACGACGGCGACGGTTTATGTCGAGTCGATCTTCAACGAGGGGCTCAAGAACATCGCCGCCGGGGCGAACCCGATGGAGCTCAAGCTCGGCATCGACCATGCGGTTGATGCGATCGTCGAAGAGTACAAGCGCATGAGCAAGCCGGTGAAGGAGAACAAGCAGATCGCCCAGGTCGGCACCTGTGCCGCGAACCACGATTCGGAGATCGGCAAGAAGATCGCCGAGGCGATGGAGAAGGTCGGTAAGGACGGCGTCATCACGGTCGAAGAGAGTCAGACGCTTGAGACGTCGGTCGAGCTGGTCGAGGGGATGCAGTTCGACAAGGGGTATCTCTCGCCTCACTTCATCACCAATCCCGAGGCGATGGAAGTTCGGCTGGACAAGCCGTACATCCTGATCAACGAGAAGAAGATTTCATCGATCAAGGACCTGATTCCGACGCTGGAGCGCGTGGCCAAGGCCGGCCGACCGCTGCTCATCATCGCCGAAGACATCGAGGGCGAGGCCCTCGCGACGCTGGTGGTCAACAAGCTGCGCGGCACGCTTCAGTGCTGTGCGGTGAAGGCGCCGGGCTTCGGCGATCGGCGCAAGGCGATGCTCGAGGACATCGCGGTCATGGCGGGCGGCAAGGCGATCTTCGAGGACCTGGGCATCACGCTCGAGTCGCTCGATCTGAAGGACCTGGGCCAGGCCAAGCGCGTTGTCGTCGATAAGGACAACTGCACGATCATCGAGGGCGCCGGCACCCCGAGCGACGTCAAGGGCCGCATCGCCCAGATCAAGACGGAGATCGATAAGACGACCAGCGACTACGATCGCGAGAAGCTCGAAGAGCGTCTGGCGAAGCTGTCGGGCGGCGTGGCGCAGATTCGCGTCGGCGCGGCGACCGAAGTCGAGATGAAAGAGAAGAAGGCCCGCGTCGAGGATGCGCTGCATGCGTGCCGCGCGGCGGTCGAAGAGGGCATTCTGCCGGGCGGCGGCGTTGCCCCGCTTCGGGCCTTGGCTCGGGTGCTGGACAAGGAAGAGTCGCGGCATAAGGGCGACCAGAGGACCGGCGTGGATATCATCCGCCGGGCGCTTTGGGCGCCGATCAAGGCGATCGCGGAGAACGCGGGCGTCGATGGCAGCATTGTCGCACAGAAGATCTTCGAGTCGAAGGACGTGAACTTCGGCTACAACGCCTTGACCGACGAGTACGGCGACATGATCAGCATGGGCGTTCTCGTTCCGACGAAGGTCGAGCGCGTGGCACTGCAGAATGCGGCCAGCGTGGCGACGCTGCTTCTCACGACCGAAGCGATTGTGAGCGAGATCAAGGAGAAGGACGGGAAGAAGCCGGGGCCGGGCGGGATGGGGATGTAATCCCGCGACGCAAGGCGAATAGTTCAAGCAATTAGAGAAAAGCCCTCGGTTAATTGCCGAGGGCTTTTTCTTGCGCGGTGGATGATCGGAGTTCTTGGAGTCGCTTTGAATAGCCGAGGGCCTTTTGGGTTTTTTCGTGGGTGTCGCCGAAGGCTTCGCGGAGGATGGGGATGGCGCGGGTGAGTTCTTTTTCGGCTTGGTCGAGGCGGCCTGTTTCTATGAGGACGTTCGCCAGGCCGGCGCGCATGTGGGCGGAGCGCCAGGATTCGGCTTCGCCGGGTTTTTGTTCAACGGCGAGGGCGGCGCGGAAGACTTTTTCTGCTTCGGCCCAGCGCTTCTGGTCGGCCATGAGGAAGGCGAGGTTTGCGCGGGCGGTGGCGACGGCTGATTCACTGGCTTCATTGTCGCAACTGGGGATGTCGCTGAGCCGGGTCCAGATTTTTTCGGCTTCGGCGGCGCGGCCGATCTTGTTGAGGGCGAAGGCGAGATTGCCTGCGGCGGTGATGGTGCGCCAGTCGTTGGGGCCGAACATGCGCTGCAACTGTTCGTGAAGCTCGGTGGTGAGGGGGATGCCTTCGTCCCAGCGCTCGAGTTGAATGAGCGAGGCGGCGAGGGCGTTTTTGCGGATCAGGGTGGTCGGATGGTTGGGGCCGCTGAAGGCGAGCTGGGCTTCGTAGGCTTTGCGCGAGACGACCACGGACTCGTCGTACTTGGACTGCTGGGAGAGGACGAGGGAGAGATGCTGGAGGGCGACGAGGGTGAGGGGATGGGCGGCGCTGAGTTTCTCTTCGCAGGTGGCGAGGATTTCGCGGACGCGACTTTCCGCTTCGGCGAGGCGGCCGGAGTCGGCGAGGAGGTCGAGGACGTTCATTCGGGCGGTGAGGGTCTCGGGGTGATCGGGGCCGTATATCTTTGTTTTGATGTCGATGACTTCGTTGAAGAGGCGCTCGGCCTCCTCGACTTTTCCGACGGCGGTAATGCAGGAGGCGAGGTTGTTCAAGGTGCTGAGGCGGTCGATGTCGTCGGTGCCGAAGAGGCGCGTCTGGGCTTCGAGAGTTTTGCGGTACAGGGTTTCGGCCTCGACGGAACGGCCCTGCCAATCGAGATCAAGGGCGAGGTTGTTGGTGGTGACGAGGGTGGACTGGTGCTCGGGGCCGAGGGTTTTTTCCTGGATTGATCTCAAGCGCTCGAACATGGCGGCGGCTTCGGCGTGGCGGCCGGTGTCGGTCATGAGGATGGCGAGATCGTTGAGGGCGTTCATGGCGGCTTCGTCTTCGTCGCCTTTGACCTGGCGGAGCAGTCCGTAGGAGCGGCGCATCAAGGTTTCGGCGGGGGCATTGAGGCCGAGCTGGCGGTAGTCCCAGCCGAGGGTGCCGGCGATGGCGGCTTCGACTTCGGGTTGATCGGGGAAGGCGCCTTCGAGCCGCTTGACGGCGCCGTCGAGCATTTCCTGGAGGGGGCCGAGGTCGCGGCCGGGGTGCTTCCAGGGATCGACGGTGCGAAGGGTGGTGTCGAGGAAGTTGCGGACGTGCTCAGTCTTGGTGACCTGGCTTTGGAGGGCCTGGCGCACTTCCACTTCGGCGCGATGGGCGGCCTCGGCCTCGCTGAAGCGCTGCTCGGCGATGTGCTCGGCATCGACGGCGCGGGACCAGAGCCAGACCATGCCCAGGCTGAACATGAGAGATGCGACGAAGAGGATGCTGACGGCGCGGACGACGACCTTGTAGCGATCGAGCTTTTTGCGAACGGAGTACCAGGCGCTGTCGCGCTTGGCCTCGATGGGTTCGTCGGCCAGATATCGGCGGATGTCGCGGGCCAGTTCGCCGGCGCTTTGGTAACGACGGTCGGGCTCCTTGGAGAGGCACTTGAGGACAATGGTGGAAAGCTCGTCGCTGATTTCGCGGCGCAATTCGCGCGGGGGACGGGCGGGGGCGGATCGGATGGCCTCGAGGGCTTCGCGGAGGGAGCCGTCGAGCGGATAGGGGAATGCGCCGGTGAGCAATTGATAGAAGACGACGCCGAGGGAGTAGACGTCGCTGCGTACGTCGATGAGCTGAGTGGTGCCTTCGGCCTGCTCGGGGCTGGCCCAGGGGATTGAGCCCATGAAGCCGCCGGTCTGGCTCATCTTGGTCGCGTCTGGAGATGCGTCGGAGAGCTTGGCGAGACCGAAGTCGAGGACGTGGGGCTCGCCGGCGCGGTCGATGCGAATGTTACTGGGCTTGAGGTCGCGGTGGATGACGCCCTGCTGGTGGGCGTGCTGGACGCCGTCGCAGATTTTCGCGAAAAGGGTGAGGCGTGCGCGCTCGGATTGAAAGTCGGATGGAGTTGACGCACTTGCAGCGGTGTGCGGCGCGGGGGACGACGGAGATTTGACGGTGGAGTCCGGGCGCACTGCGCGGGCGGCGTCGATCAGTTTGTCGAGGGCGAATCCTTCGATGTACTCCATGATGTAGTACATGCGGCCGTCGGCGGTGGTTCCGCAGTCGTAGACGCTGACGATGTTGGGATGGCGGAGGGTGGTGACGAGTTCGATTTCGCGTTCGAAGCGGCGACGGGCTTCGCGGGAGGCGAGGGCGCCTTCGAGGAGAATCTTGATGGCGACGCGCCGGTGGGTGGAGACCTGGGTGCCGACGAAGACGACGCCCTGGCCGCCGCGCGCAAGTTCGGAGAGGTCTTCGTAACCGGGGATGGTGGGCAACTGGGCGGAGGCGCGGTGGATGCGGCGCACGTTGCGCAACAGGTCTTCGTCCTGGCCGGTCCAATCGGAAGATGAGTCCATGGTGCGCTGGCCCCGATGATGACGAATCTCGAATCTGTGGGCTGAGTGTAGTTCTACCGCGCAGGCTCGCGTACTCAAAGTCATGTGGGAGGCCGATTCCACCCTAAATGATGTAATACTCGCTACACTGCCCTGATGAGTGGCGAAAGCAGGGAGTCTCGGGCGTCGGGCATCACGTATATCGTGCTTACCCTTGTGGGGTGGTCGAGCGTTCTCTTGTTCCTCAAGCATCTGACGCCGTACATCGACGCGTGGACGGCGAATGGGTGGCGGTATGGATTGTCGGCGCTGTTGTGGCTGCCGGTACTTGTGGTGGGGGCGCGGAGCGGGACGCTGCCGGAGGGGATCTGGCGGCGGGCGCTGGTGCCGGCGTTGTTTAACTGCATGGCGCAGGTTTGTTTTGCGCAGGCGCCGTACTACATCGGCCCGGGGCTGGCGGGTTTTTTGCTGCGGATCAACATCGTATTTTCGACGGCGGGGGCGTTGATTTTGTTTGCGGATGAGCGGCCGTTGGCGCGGAGTCCGTACTTTTGGGGGGGACTGGCGCTGGTTGTGGTGGGGTCGATCGGGACGGTGCTGCTGGGATCGACGCCGCTGGTGGGCGGTACGGCGACGGGGGTGATTTTGGGATTGGGGGCGGGGGCGTTTTACGGATTGTACGGGGTGTCGGTGCGATACTGGATGCACGGGGTTCGACCGATGGTGTCGTTCGCGGCGATTTCGCTTTATACGGCGATCGTCATGGTCTCGTTGATGATCGGCCTGGCCGAGTCGCATGGGGCGGCGGCGTTTGATCTGTCGGTCTTCAACTGGATGATGCTGATTTTGTCGGCGTTGATCGGGATCGCGCTGGGGCACCTGTTTTATTATTCGGCGATCGCGCGGCTGGGCGTTGCGATCTCGGCGGCGGTGGTTCAACTGGCGCCGTTTATCACGGGCGTGGCCTCCGTCCTGATTTTCGGCGAGGTGCTAACGCATTGGCAGTGGATATGCGGGGTGATCATGGTGTTTGGGGCGGGATCGCTGTTCCACTCGGAGCGATCGAGACTCACGGCAGCGCGCGCGCCGCCCAGCGATATTTCGGAACAGGATGCGTTTGAGAGCGCGGGCCGAGACGCGAACGGGGCGTGCGCTGCGACTCGCGTGCCGTGATATCCGCGCGCCGGGTTGCGAATTTCGCCACTGGGGTTATACTATCCACCCAATCTATGATCTCAATTTCGTCAATTTAAGTACGCGCGGCGTGTGAAGGGAGATTCACCATGGGCAACCAGGGAGGCTCGAAAAACAACAACAAGAAAAGGCCGGCCGCGCCAGAATCGGATACGCCCGCCGATGCGTCGGCGAGAGACGCGGCGCCGGGCGATCGGCACAGCGAGGAGATCGTGATCGGCGGCAAGCGCATTTCGCTGGAAGAGTTCAACTGCGAGATGAAAATCCGCGCGATGGTTCCCGAGGACTACGAGGAAGTCATCGATCTGCAATTGAAGTGCTTCCCGGGGATGAAGCCGTGGTCGCGCGAGCAGTGGGACAGTCAGCAGCAGATCTTTGCCGAGGGACAGATTTGCATCGAGTATGACGGGGACATCGTGGCGTCGTCGAGCAGTCTCATCGTTGATTTCGATCACTACGACGCCTGGCAGGACTGGAAGCAAATCGCCGACGGGGGCTTCATTCGCAATCACGATCCGGAAGGCGACACGCTCTACGGGATCGAGATCATGGTCGATCCGGAGTGCCGGGGGATGAAGCTCGCCCGGCGGCTGTACGAGGCTCGGAAGGAACTGGCGCGACAGCGCAATCTTCAGCGGATCATCCTCGGGGGGCGCATTCCCGGTTACTGCAAACATGCGGCGAACATGTCGGCGCGGGAATACGTCGAGCAGGTGATGAAGAAGAACATGATCGATCCGGTGCTGACGCCGCAGATTTCCAACGGCTTCGTGCTCAAGCAACTGATTCCGAACTATATGCCGTCGGACAAGGAGTCGTGCGGGTACGCGACGTTTCTCGAGTGGATCAACCTGGAATATGAAGTGGACCGGACGCGGCGATTCCGGGCCGTGTCGATGGTTCGCATCTGCGTGGTTCAGTACATGATGCGGCGGATCACCTCCTTTGAGGAGTTCGCCAAGCAGTGCGAATTTTTCACCGACGTCGCCTCGGATTACAAGTCCGACTTCATTGTGTTTCCCGAGTTGTTCACGACGCAGCTTCTGTCGCTCATTCGGGCCAAGCGGCCGGGGCTGGCGGCGCGGAAGCTCTCGGAGTACACGCCAAAGTACCTCGATCTTTTCAATGACCTGGCCGTCAAGTACAACGTGAATATCATCGGCGGTTCGCAGTTCACGTTTGAGGAAGACAATCTGTACAACGTCTCCTACCTGTTTCGCCGGAACGGGGTGATCGGCCGGCAGTATAAGATTCACGCCACGCCGAACGAGCGAAAATGGTGGGGGATCTCAGCCGGATCGAGGGTCGAGGTGTTTGATACCGATCGCGGCAAGATTTCCATCCTGATCTGCTACGACATCGAGTTTCCCGAACTGGCGCGCGTGGCGACGGCCAAGGGGGCGAACATCATCTTCGTCCCGTTCAACACCGACGAGCGGTACGGCTATCTGCGCGTGCGTCACTGCGCCCAGGCGCGGGCCATTGAGAATCAGGTCTATGTGGCCATCGCGGGGTGCACGGGCAATCTGCCGTTCGTCGAGAACGCCGACGTCCACTACGCCCAGTCGGGCGTTTTCACGCCGTCGGATTTTCCGTTTGCGCGAGATGCCGTGGCATCCGAAAGCACGCCGAACATCGAGACCGTCATCATCCACGATGTCGACGTGGAAATGCTCAGGCGGCACCGGCTGTCAGGCACGGTCCGCACCTGGAACGACCGACGAAAGGACCTCTATCGCGTGGTCTATCAGGAGCCGGGCGGCGACCGGCTCGAAGTTTGATCGCGGTTGCGGCGACCGGCTCACTTATTTTTTTTCACGGAGTCCAAATTAGGGCGTGAACCTCCTGGCGACACCACGAGGGCGACGGACACTTTTTGCCGCGCTTTATTTCAGCGAGGGCGCGCCGGTGGGGTTCGTGTGGTGGGCGCTGCCGGCGATTTTGCGGGCCGAGGGGGTGGAAGTCGGTACGATCACGCAACTGACGTCGCTGCTGGTATTGCCGTGGGGGATTAAGTTCATCTGGGCGCCGGTGGTGGACGTGCTTCGGACGGCGCGGTGGGGATTTCGATCGTGGATCGTGACGATGCAGATCGGCATGGGGCTGGCACTGTTGCCGCTGGCGTTTGGGTCGATCAAGGCGAGCATGGGGCTGGCGACGACGTTGCTGGTGATTCATGCTTTTCTCGCGGCGACGCAGGATGCCGCGGTGGATGCGCTATGCATTTCCAGCGTGCCTGAAGGCGAGCGCGGGTGGATCAACGGTTGGATGCAGGTGGGCTATATCAGCGGGCGAGCGCTTTTCGGCGGGGTCGCGCTGGTGGCGATGGCGTGGATCGGCGAGGCGGGGGTGATCATCGCCCTGGTGGCGGCGGTGTGGTCGAGTTCTCTGCTGCTGATGTTCGGCGCTGAGGCGAAAGGGCCGGGGGCGGTGGACAGGCCTTCGCAGCGATTGGCGCGATATGTGCCGTTGATGAAGAGCGCTCTTGCGAGTCGTGTGACGTGGCTGGGCCTGGCCTTCGCGCTGGTCGGGGGATGCGGATTCGAGGCGGTCGGCTCGGTGGCGGGGCCGCTCTTGATCGACAGTGGGTTGGATCAGCGTTGGGTGGGAATCTTTTTTATTGTGTTTGCCCTGCCGGGGGCGCTTGCGGGGGGGCGATTGGCCGATCGACTTGGACGCCGTTGCGCGGTGACTTGGCTGGTCGTGGCGATGGCGTCGGTCATCGGTCTGATTTCGGCGGCGCTGATGTTGAAGATCGGCGGGCTCGGGGCGCTGGTGGCGCTGATGGGCACGTTGTACGTTCTGATCGGCGCATTCACGGCGTCTTCTTATGCGATGTTCATGGACATTACGCGGAAGGAGCTGGGGGCGACGCAGTTCAGCGCGTACATGGGGGCGACGAATCTGTGCGAGGCATGGTCGGCGCGGTCGGTGGGGACGCTGCACGGACGGTTCGGCTATGGGCCGGCGTTTGGCATCATGGCGGCGATATCGTTGGTTTCGGTCCCGATTCTCATGGCGATCGGGTCGCGCCGTAAACGACAGGCCGATCATCCGGATGGCGAGGGCCCGCTATGATGACGGCGTCGTGACTGAGGTCGACGGACGGGAACGCACTTGATGGATCGGGGTGGCAGGATGGGCAACGACACGGAAGCAATCGAGACGCTGGCTGGCTGGCTTGCCGAAGCGCGCAGCGCGGTGGCTTTTACCGGAGCGGGGATCAGCACGGAGAGCGGGATTGAGGACTTTCGCAGTCCGGGGGGGTTCTGGACGCGACATCAGCCGGTGTGGTTCGAGGACTTTGTGAATGACGCGGCGGCGCGGCGGCGGTTCTGGCGGCAGCGGCGGGAGATGATACCCGGGATGCTGGCGGCGCGGCCGAATGCCGGGCACGCGGCACTGGCGAGGCTGGAAGCGGCGGGTCGGCTACGCGGGGTGATCACGCAGAACATCGACGAACTGCACCAGCGGGCGGGGAGCCGAAGTGTGCTGGAGGTCCACGGGACGGCGATGAAGGTGCACTGCCTATCGTGCGACAAGACGTGGCCGAGCGAGGAGATTCAGGGGCGACTGGAGGCGGGAGAGGAGGAGTTCACCTGCGACGAATGCGACGGGCTGCTCAAGTCGCGGACGGTATCGTTCGGTCAGACGCTGCCTGCGGCGGTGATGATGGAGGCGATGCAGTGGGCGCGGCAATGCGATCTGTTCATTGCGATGGGGTCGAGCCTGGTGGTTTATCCGGCGGCGTCGATTCCGGAGGCGGCGAAGCGGCACCGGTCGAGGCTGGTCATTATTAACCGCGATCCGACGCCGATGGACGGGGTCGCCGATCTGGTGATTCACGAGCCGATCGGCGAAACGATGAGCGCGGTGATGCGGGCGATTGACGGGCAGTGAGTCGAAGGCCGTGGAAGGGGGCGTCGGTCAGATCGGGCGGCGGCGTCGGCGAACGAGCAGGAGGGAGCCGGCGAGGAGGGCGAGGGTGGCGGGCTCGGGGACGGGCATGTAGGAGAGGGTGTCGATTCCGATGTAGTTGCTTCGCAGGCCGTTCGGTCCGCCGTCTTCAACGAAATAACGAAAGGCAAAGCGACCCATGGTGTTGGGGGCGGGGATGCCGGTCACTGTGACATCAAACTGCGTCCATACATTGTCAAGAACGTGATCTTCCGTGCCGAGGCCATAGGTGCTGTTGATATCGCGGAGCAGCATGGTGAAGTCTCCCACGCTGGTGGCCGTCGCGCCGACGTTGACGCTTGCGCCGCTGGTGCTGAGGCGTAGTTGGAGTCGATCGGCGAATTGCTGACCAAGTATCGTGCCGGAACGAGCGTAAAAGCTGATGGTGTCGCCATTGCTAAAGGAGCGAACGGGCGACATCAGCCAGTTGCTGATTGTGTCCTGGTCAGCGCCATCGCCGACATTCTCGAAGTTGGCCCCGATATAGGCACCCGGTATTCCGAACAGGTCTCCGTTAAACGGATCCGAGGTGGGCTTGAACCAGCCCGTGTTTCCCAGGGTACTGCTAAGGTTTTGCAGGACCCAGCATTCACCAGTGAGCATGACGCAATTACTTCCTTGGGGCGGAATTCCCAGCGGAACATTGTCGAAAGTCTCATGAAGTGCCTGGGCGCGGGCTGGGGCGGCGACTGCGCAGAGCGCGGAGATGGCGAGGCAGGCGGCCACGAAGTGCCGGAGCCTTGCCACTCCCGGGTATTCTCGCGTCCTACGAGAGATAATGGTGCGCAATCTCCCTTCCGAATGACACACGAACGCAGTGAGGCTGTATCGCTCCCACGCTTGGTGAGCGGCGGATACGTCTCGTCGCGCTGTTGTCCCCACGGTCCGGGCACGGCCCGAACCACTTGTCTCATCACATGTTACTAGGTTTGGAGGATTAAAGTCAAACGAGGCGGCCGAAATATCGGGGATTATCGGAATTGAGGAGCAGCCCGAATTGTGTGGAGTGGCACATTCGACCGGGCAACGGGGGTGATTCGGAGCGCTGAGCCGAGGAATTCACAAATATGTATTCGGACGGACTCTCGGTGAGCGCTGCCAGAATTGAGCGGGCGTGACCGGCTATCGCAAAAACAAGGAGGGCCGCCCCCCGACCGAGAGCGGCCCTCCACACATGAAGAAAGCTGTACGGCGAACTATCTACGCCGAGGGACTATCACTTGATCGAAAGAAGTCCGCGCTTGCGGCGGATGAGCGTCAGGGCACCGATCGCGGCCATAACGGCCGTGGCAGGCTCCGGGACGCCGGTGGTGTAGAAGAGGAAATCGCGGGTGTAGCCGTTGCCGCCGTCGGGACCCATGAGCCAGCCGTTACCGGTGACGGCGTCCCACTGAGCGCCGGCGAAGACGGCAGGGTTTAGACGATGCCGGAACTGCAGATTGAACGGGTCGGCGCCGCCGCCGGGGCTCTTGCCGGTGAAGGATCGCGGGCCGTTGTAGATGGCGGCCTGCATGCCTTCGTTGAAGAGCGGGGTCAGGGTGAGTTCCAGGGCACCGAAGGTGATAGCGTTATTGCTGATGCCGGCGTCGATGAGCTTCTGGAGCATGTCGGCGCTGGGAAGGGTGGCGGAGCCGAGGGCACTTCCCTGGCCGTCGATCTGCTTGAAGATGGCGGAGATGCTCCAGAGCTGATCGGTGGCGTCAAAGCCGGAGTTGCCGCTGTAGACCGTGGCGCCGCCGTTGCTGCTTTGAAGGTGGGCGATGGTGCCGGTGATTTTGGCGAATTCGGTGTCGGGCGTGATCGGGCCGGCGGGATCGAAGAACTCCATCTGGACATCGACAAAGTGGAAGGTCTGAAGTTTGCCGTTATCGAGGCGCAGGCCGTAGTCTTTGGCATCGACGGCGTTGGTGTTGGCGGATGCGTTTCCATTGGGGTGCGAGAAGAGCGGCACCGAAAAGAGGCTGTATGCCTCGGCGGATTTCGGCGCGGCGGCGAAGACGAGTGCGGCCGCCAATGACGCGTAGCAGATTCCACTTAGCTTCATGAGCTTGTCCCCCAATGGCGAGTTCAGTCGGGATCGCCGACCCACGTCGGGAGCCCTTTAGTTTTATGCCGCGTCAACGTCGCGACGTGGAGAAAAATAATGACACGAGAGGCGCCAGGCGGTGTTATGCCTCGTCGCGAAAGCGATCGATAGCCACCGCCTTATGGGGCATTGGTTTTGCAAGTGCCGCTGGTGACACATGATGTGGCACTGGGCGGGACGAAGGCGGCATCCGATATTGCGCCGGCTGATTTGAGATGGGGAAAGCAATAGCCGCAAAATCAGTCGTGCGGGTTGTAACGACGCGACGAATGCATGCGCCATCACGGCTGCTTACGGCCACGCTTACGCGACGCATTACATATCGGAAGCGGCGGTGATGCGGGATGCGGGAACCCCTTTTTTGGGGACGGATTCCATGACCGGGGAATGACGGCCCTTGGGGTGTGATTCGACGGGCGCTATCGGCTGGTTTATTCTAGGGAGGATGGATCGGCGGACCCGAAATCAACTGTGCACGTGGCTCATCGTCCTGGGCCTCGGCAATTTCATGGTGTATGCGATCGGATACGCGATCATCGGCGGGGACGCGCCGAACGGCTACGTGAAGCACATCGAGACGGGCCCGGTCTATTATGTTCGCGGACACTTCGTGCATCGGCAGATCGGGTACGAGCAGGACGTGCCGAAGTGGGTGTGGGTTTACAGCTACGTACACTCGATCAGCATCTGGCCGTCGATCGCGGCGGTGCTGCTGGCGATGCTGGTGCTGGCGCGGCCGCACATCATGGCGACTTATCAGCGGGGGATGGTCTCCGGGGTGGCGCTGATTACGATCATGGCGACGGTGATCGTGCTGGTGACGACGACGGTCATGATTTTGTTCATCGTGGATTTCATCCGCCGGATTACCTGACATGGTGAAGGAAAGCGTGGCGAAAACGACCGCAGAACCGCTGGAAGCCGTGATCGGCCGGGCGATCCCGACGTATGAGCCGCGGCCTCAGCAGACGGCGATGGCGTCGGCGGTGGGGCGGGCGCTGGCGGAGCATCGGCACCTTTTGGTCGAAGCGGGGACGGGGGTGGGCAAGAGCTTTGCCTATCTGCTGCCGGTGATCGAGACGGTGCGGGAGCGGCGGTGCAAGGTCGTCATCTCCACGTATACGATTTCGCTACAGGAGCAGTTGATCGAGAAGGACATTCCGGCGCTGGCGAAGGCTGTCGGCATTCCGCTGAAGGCGGTGCTGGTGAAGGGGCGGCAGAATTACCTGGGGCTGCGGCGGCTGATGCAGACGAGCCGGCGGCAGAAGACGGTGTTCTCGAATCCATCCGATCTCGAGCAATTGCACCAGATTGAAGACTGGGCCTATGAAACGAAGGATGGTTCGCTGTCCGATCTGGGGTTCCAGCCGCTGACGCAGCTTTGGCAGCGGGTGCGGAGCGAGAGCAACAACTGCATGGGCTCGAGCTGCGCGACCTTTAGCACCTGTTTCTATCAGCGGGCGCGGCGGAAGGTCGAGGACGCCGACATCCTGGTCGTCAATCATGCGCTGTTCTTCGCCGATCTGGCGCTGCGACGAGCGAATGTTTCGATTCTGCCGGACTACGAGCACGTCGTCTTCGACGAGGCGCACAACATTGAGGCGGTGGCCAGCGACCACTTCGGGCAGACGATCTCGCCGACGCAGGTTCATCATCTGCTGAGCGGCATTCACAATCCGCAGACGGGGCGGGGGTTCATCGGGATGCTGGGCTGCGAGTCGGCGGTGAAGGCGTCAACGAATGCGCATCGGGCGGCGGACGCTTTCTTCGACGAGCTTGGCTCGCTGGCGACGGGTGGGCGCGGGACGACGCGACTAGACGGCCCGCCGAAGATCAACGATTCGCTGAGCCCGGCGCTGCGGGAGCTGGCGGGGGAACTGAAGGCGCTGAAGGGTCGATTCGACAGGCCGGACGATCAGTTTGAGTTGACGTCGTTTGTCGATCGGTGCGTGGAAGCGGCGGGGGCGCTGGAGACGATGCTGAAGCAGTCGAGCGAGGGGCAGGTTTACTGGCTGGAGTCGGCGCGGAGCGGAGAGACGGGGGCTCGGCGTGGCAGACGGCAGGCGACGCTGCGTGCGGCGCCGCTGAGTGTCGCGGAGGTACTTCGCGAGGAGCTTTTTGAGAAGGTGAAGTCGGTCATCCTGACCAGCGCGACGCTTTCGACCGGGGGCGGGCAGGGGTTTTCGTATTTGCGCAAGCGACTGGGAATCGACGAGGCTGATGAGTTGCAGCTCGATTCGCCGTTTGATTACATGAACCAGGTGACGCTTCACATCGAGGCGACGCTGCCGGAACCGAGCGATCCTGCTTTTGTCGGCGCCGCGGTTGAGCGGGCGAAGGCGTATCTGCTGGCCACGCGGGGCCGGGCGTTTGTGCTGTTCACCAGCTATGACGCGCTGAACAGGTCGGCGGCGCTGCTGGAGAGTTTTTGCGAGCAGCACGATCTGACGTTGCTCGTGCAGGGGCAGGGGCTGCCGCGTGGGCAGATGATCGAGCAATTTCGCAAGACGCCGGGGGCCGTCATTCTGGGGACCGACTCCTTCTGGCAGGGGGTGGATGTGCCGGGCGAGGCGCTGCAGACGGTGATCATTACCAAGCTGCCGTTTACCGCGCCGGACCAGCCGCTGCTCGCCGCCAGAAGCGATGCCATTCGCGCGACGGGCGGCGAGCCGTTCAACGAGCTGCAGATGCCGGAGGCGGTGCTGAAGCTCAAGCAGGGGTTCGGCCGGTTGATTCGGACGGGATCGGATCGTGGGGTGGTGGTGATCATGGACCGGCGAATCAAGACGAAAGCGTACGGGCGGCGGTTCCTTGAGGCGCTTCCTCGGTGCCGTGTCGAGTATCATTAGGCATGTGAATTCCGCAGGCCCGGCGACGGGTTGGGTGGGGATGGTCGCTTCGGGGTTTTGGGACGCACACCAAGTGTCGGGTCATGAGTGCTCGATGGCCCATGGGGCGATGGGCCGAATCATTGGCAAATTGCCTCGACTTTCGTGGTTGGGCTGTCGGCGTAGCCGGCAATCTTGATTAGCCCCGAAAACGCCGTAAAATAGGATCGACACGGTTCTTGCGCCAGGCCCACGCCTCCGGAGGATCGCAAGGACCGTCGAGCCCTGCCTGCCGAGGCTCCCGAACCGACCGGAAAACCGGCGGAACGAAAAATAATCACTCCGCAAGGGATCGCGATGGATTCCAAAGCACACCACGAAGAACTCAACCCGATCGACTGCCACAGCATCGGCCACGATGAAAGTGAGCTCGATGAGGCGGAATTGATTTCACCGGCCGCGGAGGAGTCATCCTCCTCGCGGGAGAAGTCCAAAGGCCCGGTGATTAATCGCCTTTGCCGGGCGTGCATCAAGGTGAACGCGAGCGACCTTCATCTGAAGGCGGGTTCGCCGCCGCGGTTTCGCGTTTCCGGCGACGTTCGCAAAGCCCAGGAGCCGCCGCTGACGTCGAAGGAAATCGAAGACATGGTCTTCGAGGTGATTACCGAGAATCAGAAGAAGTACTTCTACGAGAACGGGGCCCTGGACTTCGCCCACCAGATTCCCGGGTCGGATCGATTTCGTTTCAACGTCTTTCGACAGCGCGGGTCTACCTCGGTGGCGGCGCGGCGGGTGACGTCAAAAATCGCCGACTTTGAGGAACTGCTCCTGCCGCCGGTTCTGAAGGAAGTCTCCAAGCTGCAGCAGGGACTGGTCCTGCTCGCGGGCATCACGGGATCGGGCAAGTCGACGACGATCGCGGCGATGATCAATTACATCAATAAGACGCGGGCCTGCCACATCGTGACGCTGGAAGACCCGATCGAGTACGTCTTCACGGACGACAAGGCTTTTATCAACCAGCGTGAAATCGGGATCGACGTCAAGGATTTTCATCAGGCGCTGAAGTATCTGATGCGCGAGGACCCGGACGTGGTGCTGGTCGGCGAGATGCGCGACCGCGACACGTTTGAGGCGGCGATCCATGCGGCGGAGACGGGCCACCTTTGCTTCGGGACGATTCACGCGTCGAGCACGTCGCAGACGATGACGCGCATTCTCGATTTGTTTCCCGAGGACGCGCGGGCCCAGGTTCGGCAGGCGCTGATGTTCAACCTCAAGGCGGTGGTCGCTCAGAAGCTGCTGCCGTGCATCCATCCGTCTCGGCCGCGCGTACCGTGCTGCGAAATCATGATCGCGAATCCGTCGATTCGAAAGCTGATCGCCGAGGGCCGCGACTTTGAAATCACGACGGTGCTGAAGAACTCCCTTGAAGAGGGGATGCAGGACTTCACCGAGGCGCTTTATAACCTGGTGCAGCAAGAGTACCTGGACATGCGCGTGGCCCTGGAGGTGGCGCCGAACCCGGATGAGTTGAAGATGCGTATGAAGGGCATCCGCTCGGGCGGGCGCGGTATGTTGGGATAGGCGGGCCTGGTGCGAGCCGAGCCCATTTTGCGGCTGATGTGAGTCGCAAGTAGGAACTCGCCGATCTGAACGAGCTTTTTGAGGCCCGTGAGTTGTCAGTTTGCCCTCCGTTGTTGCACGTCGCATCGCCCGGCTAAAGATTGTCAACCACGCTTCTCGATCATGGACAGGAGAGTGATTGATACCCGGGGGTCCACGATTGCATCGAGACTGACTGCGCCGACTGGAATGGACACCCGAAATCCGGCCGGGGTGGCACGATACGTTTCGGCCCGCCGCGGTGGTGGTTTCATTGACGGTCACGCAGACTACGTGACGGGCCGCGGATCGCTGAAGGAATGGCAATGGTATGGCGAGTCGACCGGGGCGGGTTTTGTTCGGGAGCTTACGACGAAGGTGAGCTGGAATGTTTATCAGGAAGCGCAATAGTTGGCGGGAGAGGGTCCGGTAGTGGGCGGGCCGATTCTATAAGAGTAGGAGCGTGGATGACCGGCAAATTGATTATGGTCCGCCGGGAACATCGCTGGACCGAATGAGTTCTGTGTTCCTAGAATCATCGGGAAGAGTCTGAATCCATAAGAGTTCGCTAAGCATATGCCGAGAATCGAAATAGTGGCTGATGGGGAATCGACCATGGTTCCCTTCCGAGGCGGCGCCGTCACAATCGGTCGCCAGGACGACAATGACATCGTTCTGGCGGATACCAAGGCATCGCGATGTCACTGCCGCATCGAGTATGTCGGCGGCCGATACCGTGTGCGGGACTTGGCGAGCCACAACGGCACGTGGATCGGACACGACAAGGTTCAGGAGCGCAATCTTCAGTTTGGTCAGGCCATTCGAATCGGCTCAACGTACATTCGCCTCGTGCAAGATCCCAATGATCTTAACGCGAATGCCCCACTTCCGAATCTCGAGGAACTCGCCGATGGCTATTCAGATGCGAAAGCACTAGATGCACTCGCGGGGGGCGTGCCTGTTGAGAGGGCGCCCGAAACCGGCGATCAACCGTCATCCGAACATCGTCATCGGAGCCCTTTTCTAATCAGCCTCGGTAAGCGCACGATTGCCAGGGCTCTGCCGGCCAAGGCCGGCGATCTGGGCATCCACAACTCCCGTCGCGAGCCGATCGTGTCCGAGCTTGAAGAGGCTCCGCAGATTCGACAGGCCATGCATTGGCTTCGTGAACTTCTGTACTCTGCCATCGCCGCCGACGCTGCGTCGATTCATATCGAGCCGCAATCTCGCGCGTATCTGCTTCGGTTCAGGATAGATGGGTTTATGCATACCGTTGGAGAGGTTCCCATTCGCGAGGCGCGATGCGTGGTTGAGGTGATCCGTCGACTCTGTGAACTCGAGGTGCGACCCGAGCTTCTGACGGAGACCGGCCGGTTCGGGGTTGAATCCACACCCAATGAGTTCTTGGATTACCGGGCGCATTTTGCCTCAACCGCTTTTGGACAGCGCGTGGTACTCAAGCGCATTGATGCCACTTTGATTGCCTGTCAGCTCGAATCGCTGGGTCTTGATCTGGACTCGGTGGCCGCGCTATCACGCGTGCTTGAGCGACAGCAGGGCCTATTGCTGTTTTGCGGTCCATCGGGCAGCGGAACGACGACGACGGCTTATTGCGCGGCCGGGACCATCGACCCCGAAGGGCATGGCATCGCCATTATTGAAGAGGCGCCTGAGTATCCGCTCGCCGCCGCGGTTCGCTTGTCATCCGACATGTACGAGAAGATGCGATTTGCGGAGTGGCTGCGCGAGGCGATTTCGCAGGACCCGGACGTGATTCTGGTGAGCCGACTCGGGGACCGCGATACAGCGTCGCTGGCACTCGACGCCGCCATCAACGGGCGTCTCGTTCTGACGACGATGGAAGCGCCGAGCGTGGAGACGGCGATTCAGCGTCTGCTGGGTTGGGGGGTGGAGCCGTACCTGATCGCCAACGGTTTGTCGATCGTGACATCGCAGCGGTTGATACGGACGCTGTGTCCGGCGTGTCGCAGGCAGTATGAGCCGGACGCGGCGGTCCTGGAGAAGCGCGGGCTTGCGGGTCATCCGCACGGCGCGTTTTACGATGCGGTGGGATGTGCGAAGTGTCTGAGGACGGGGTTCCGGGGACAGACGGGCGTGTTTGAAGTAGTTCAGTTCAACCAGGCGCTGCGCGACGTGATCATTGGTCGCCCGGGACCTGTCGAGCTTCGCCGCGCGGTGTCGGCCCAGACGAATCAGACGCTTCAGGAATCGGCCTACAAGCAGGTGATCGACGGGACGACCACGCTTCCGGAAGCAGACCGTGTCCTGCCGTCGGATTGACAATATCGCCCGAGGCCGGCGCAGTGATTCGCGTGCGAGGGCAAGGCGGGACGCCGATAACCGACGGACTGCCGGCGCGATTGATCGAAGGGTGGATAAGGCGTAAAATGCATGCTCGTCGCCGGTGACTCCGTGGGGGTTGATCGGGGACCGTACAGCGGGTCAACGACCAAAAAGCAGCGGCGAGTACACTCCCCCTGACAGGGTGGAAACACAAACGGCGGTGGAACCGCGTGACTCACCTACCCGGCAACTGAACCAGCCCCAGGGCTCGATCCAACCCTGACGAGCGAAGCACATGGCGCGAATCAAAAAGAAGCTCGGCGAGATTCTCCAGGAGCAGCAGCTCGTCACGAAAGAGAATGCCGACAAGGCGGCCGAATACGGCCTGAATAATCGAAAGCGCATCGGCGAGGCGCTGATCGAGCTGGAACTCGTCTCGGAAGAGGACGTCACCAAGGCCCTCGCGTCGCAGTTCGGCATGGAGTATGTCGAGGTCTCGCGCCAGACGGTGAGCCCGGACGCGCTTCAACTGATTCCCGAGAAGATCATCAAGAGCAACCAGATTCTCCCGATGAGCAGCGACAACGGGAAGATGAAGGTCATCATCCCGGACCCGCTGGATCTCGACACGATCGACATGCTTCGATTTCGCACGGGGGTGAGCGATGTCGTCCCGGTGCTGGCGCCGCGCGGGCGCATCAAGGCTTACATCGATAAATATCTTTCCGGCGCTGAGCGCTCGCTCGACGAGTTATCGCGCAGTCTCGACGCGTCGGTGGACGCCTCGCTCGACCAGGAGGCCAGGGACGCGAAGAAGGCCGAGTCGGACGATCCGGACGCCCCGATCATCAAGCTCATTAACATGATGATCGGCGAAGCGGTGCGGACGCGATCGAGCGATATCCACGTCGAGCCGATGGCGGATCGGGTGCGTGTGCGCTATCGCGTGGACGGCGTTTGCGTGGAGCGCGAAAATATTCCCAAGCGGCTCCAGAATGCCGTCACGACTCGTCTGAAGATCATGGCGGGCGTCGACATCGCCGAACGGCGCGTGCCGCAGGACGGCCGCATCAAGATGCGCATCGGCGGCAAGGACATCGACTTTCGCGTGAGCTGCTGTCCGGCGGTGCACGGCGAGTCGATCGTGCTTCGTATTCTGCGACCCGACTCGGCGGCGGTGGGCGTGCAGCAACTGGGCCTCGAACCGGATGACTACGAGAAGTTTTTGAAGGTGATTTCTCGGCCCAACGGCATCTTTCTCGTGACCGGCCCGACGGGTTCCGGTAAGACGACGACGCTGTATGCGGCGCTGCAGGACCTGAATCGCCCTGATAAAAAGATCATCACGGCGGAAGACCCGGTGGAATACGTCTTTCCGGGCATGAATCAGTGCCAGGTGCGCGAGGACATCGGCCTGGGATTCGACAAGATTCTTCGGTCGATGCTTCGCCAGGCGCCGAACGTGATCCTCGTCGGTGAAATTCGAGACCTCGTCGTCGGTGAGATCGCCATCCAGGCGGCGTTGACCGGCCACCTTGTCTTCAGCACGCTGCACACGAACGACGCGCCGAGCGCCATTACGCGATTGACCGACATGGGGATCAAGCCGTTTCTCATTGCGTCGTCGATCCAGGCGATCATGGCCCAGCGACTCGTGCGAACGCTGTGCAAGGAGTGCAAGCAGGTCGATACGAAGCCCGATCCGTCGCTGGTCCGACTCTGCGGCTTTACGATGGACCAGCTCGCGGGACAGACGATCTACAAGCCGGTCGGCTGCTCGCACTGCAACAATTCGGGCTATCGCGGGCGACAGGGTATCTTTGAGATGCTGATCATGAATCAGGAACTGCGCGAGCTGGCCTTCAACCGGGCCAGCGTCACGCAGGTGCGAAAGGCTGCCCGGGCGACGGGCATGAACACGCTGCTTCACGACGGACAGCGGAAGATTCTCCGGGGCGTGACATCGATCGAGGAAGTGACTCGAATCACCCAGGCCGAGGTGGAGGTCTGATGGGCAGGGGATCGACTTTGCCCGGGCACGGCGCAGTGCGTCGCGATCAAGACGATTGAGGAATTATGGCAACCATTCACATTGATCGAATCCTTGATACCTGCATCAAGAAAGGCGCATCGGACATTCACCTTTCGGTGGGGCGTCCGCCGGTGCTGCGACTTCACGGCCGGCTGCGGCAGCTCGAGACCAAATCGCTGGACCCCGAGGACACCGTCGCCCTTATGAAGTCGATCACGCCGGACCGCAATCAGCAGGAACTCCAGGAGGAGGGCGGTACGGACTTCGGATTCGCCTTTGGCGACGCGGCGCGCTTTCGCGTGTCGATTTTTCGCCAAAAGGGAAACGTATCGATCGTGCTTCGGCTCATCCCCAGCAAATTTCTGTCATTCGATGAGATCGGCCTGCCCCCGATCATCCGATCGCTTTGCCGACGACCGCGCGGCTTGTTCCTGGTGACGGGTCCGACCGGCTCGGGCAAGACGACGACGCTGGCGTCGATGTTGAACTACATCAACAACGAGATGGACCGGCATATCGTGACGGTGGAGGACCCGATCGAGTATTACCACACCCACAAGAAGAGCCTGATCAATCAGCGCGAGGTCGGCAACGACGTACCGAGCTTTGCCGAGGCCCTGCGTCGCGTGCTTAGATCCGACCCGGACGTGATCCTGGTCGGTGAAATGCGCGACCTGGAAACAATCTCCAACGCGATCCTCGCGGCGGAAACGGGCCACTTGGTCTTCAGCACCCTGCACACGACCGGGTGCCAGGGAACGGTCAACCGAATTATCGATGCATTCCCACACGAGCAGCAGGATCAGATTCGCGTTCAGCTTTCCACATCGCTGATCGCGATCTTGTCCCAGGCACTGATGCCGCGCAAGCCCTCGGGCATGGTGGCAGCCTATGAGTTTCTGGTGGTGACCGCGGCGATTTCCAACCTGATCCGCGAGAACAAGACTTTTCGTATCGACTCCGCCATCCAGACCGGAAAGAAATACGGCATGCAGCTTCTCGATGACCACTTGTGGTCGCTGTTCGAGAAGGGGCAGATCGAGGCGGATGAGATGCTCGACAAGGCCCGGAACGCGGCCGATTTGCAGGAGAAGCTCGACAAGGCCGGCAAGCTGCACGAAGCCGGTGACGCGATGATTCAGATTCGCGGCGACAGGGGCGACGAAGGGGCCGAGGGGAAGGAAAAGAAATAACCGGGTTCGCTTCAGCGGGCCCGCGGCGGTTGGGTACAGAGGGAGAGGTTGAAGATGGCCGGAAACTCCAGCGGCAACTCAAGCACGAAGCCCTACAAGGGTCGTCCGCTCGGCCGTATTCTCATCAAGATGGGCAAGGTGAACCGCGAGAAGGTTCACGAGGCCCTGGCGATTCAGAAGAGCAATCGCGGCCCGATCGGTCGTATCCTCATCGATCTGGGCTACATCAAGGAAGCCGATCTCCATTTCGCGCTGGCCGCGCAGATCGGTATGGAGCCGGTCAACCTCGACTCGATCGACGTCAACCCCGAGACGGTGAAGCTGGTCCCCAACCAGATGGCCAACACCTACCGGATTATTCCAATCGACTTCAACGCCGATACGAAAACGCTCAGCATCGCCATTGCCTCGCCGGATAATTTCCAGGCGACGGACGATCTGCAGAAGCTGTTGGGCTACCGGATCAAGGCGATGATCGCCACGGACGATCAGATCACCGCTTCACTCGGCCGGTACTACCCGGAAGGCGACGCCGAGTCGCTCAACGATCTGATTGGTCAGGTGCAGAAGGACGGCGATCTGGCCAAGTTTGAAGGCCGGGGCGAATCGATCGACCTCGAGGATTTGAAAGAGCTCGTCGATTCAAACCCGGTCAAGCAACTATTGAACCTGGTCCTGCTCACAGCGATTCGGGATCATGCGAGCGACGTTCACTTTGAGCCGTTTGAGAACGAGTACAAGCTCCGCTACCGCATTGACGGCGTTCTTTACGAAATGGTGCCGCCGCCGCGATTTCTGGCGATGGCGATCGCCAGCCGCATCAAGGTCATGGCCAATTTGGACATCGCCGAGCGCCGGCTCCCGCAGGACGGGCGCATCACCCTGAACGTCGCGGGCAACACGGTGGACCTTCGCGTCGCCGTCTTGCCGACCTTGTTCGGCGAGTCGGTCGTGCTTCGTATTCTCGACCGGGCGAGCGTCAACCTCGACGTCGACAAGATCGGCCTTCGCGAGGACGACCTCGACGTGGTCAAGCAGCTCATCGATCGGCCGCACGGCATTGTCGTCGTCACCGGCCCGACCGGCTCGGGTAAGACGACCACGCTGTATGCCTGTCTCAGCGCGCTGAATGATCCCGGCGTGAAGATTCTCACGGCGGAGGACCCGGTCGAATATGACATCGACGGGCTTTGCCAGGTGCAGGTGAACGTCGACACAGGATTGACCTTTGCCCGGGCGCTGCGAAGCTTCCTTCGACAGGACCCGGACGTGATTCTGGTCGGTGAAATTCGCGACCTTGAGACTGCGCAAATCTCCATTCAGGCGTCTTTGACGGGCCACCTTGTGTTCAGCACGCTGCACACCAACGACGCGCCGTCGTCGGTCGCGCGACTTCTGGACCTCGGCGTGGAGCCGTTTCTAATCACGGCGACGTTTGAAGGCGTCATCGCCCAGCGATTGTGCCGGCGCGTCTGCAAGAATTGTCGGACGGAGTACAAGCCGAACGAAGAGCAGCTCATGGAGCTTCAGCTGCGGGCCGAGGACGTGAAGGACAAGACCTTCTACCACGGCAAGGGCTGCGACTACTGCAACGGGACGGGCTATCGCGGCCGCGTCGGTATCTTTGAGATCATGGTCTTCACCGATGAGATCCGCGAACTGGTCATGAACGGGGCCAGCACCGGCCTGATCCACGAGGCGGCCGTTCGCGGCGGCATGCGGACGCTGCGCGAGTGCGGACTCATGGCGATCTACGACGGCATCACCACCATCGATGAGGTTTCCAAGGAGACGGTCGTGTTCGCCTAGTCCGGCGGCAACGACAAAGTCCATTCACTTCACAATAGCGTGTCGATTCTCGATGCGATTGGTCACAGCCAGTGGTGCAGGAAACCCTTGGCCGTCTTTTCGCCGAGATGTCCCTGTCCCACGAGCTTCTGAAGCAGCGGGGCGGGCTGGTACCACTCGGCCTTGCTGGACTGGGCGTGAAACTCGTTCATCAGATCGAGCACCACGTCGAGGCCGACCTGGTCGGCAATGCTGAGCGGTCCGAGGGGATAGTTGAAACCCAGCTCCATGGCGATGTTCACGTCGCGCGGCAGGGCGATGGTCTCGGCGGCGAGGGCGCCTTCGTTCATCACGGCCAGCAGGACGCGGCTGTAGAGCCACATGGCCCGGTCGGCGGGCTTCTCCAAAGCGCCGGCGAACACCTCGAGGGCCCGGCTGGGCCGCCAGTTGGCAACGTTGGTCGGCTTGGTCTCGTAAGCGGGAACGGACTCGCCGGTGGAATAGTCGTAGAAGCCGCGGTTGGTCTTTCGACCGAGATGGCCCGCCTCGACGAGCTTCTGCTGAATGGCGCTCGGGGTGAAGCGGGAGGGCTTGCCGAAGTCCGCCCACACGGTCTGCGAGACCTTGAGGTTCACATCGATGCCGATGAGGTCCATCAGCTCAAAAGGACCGAGCTTGAAACCGCCGGCCGTGCGCAGGGCCTGATCGATGGTGGCGATGTCGCCTTCGCCGGCCTCCAGGAGCCGCAGCGACTCGAGGTAGAACGGACGATTGACCCGGTTGCCGATGAAGCCGGGGGAGTCCTTGACCTTGACCGGCGTCTTGTCGAGCTTCGCGCAGACCGCGCGGGCGTCGACGATGGCCTGATCGCCGGTCTGCGGTCCCTGAACGAGCTCGACGAGCTTCATGACCGGGGCCGGGTTGAAAAAGTGCATGCCGAGGAAGCGGTCGGTGTGCTTGAGGCCCTCGCCGATCTTCCCGATTGAGAGGCTGGACGTGTTCGACGCCAGCAGGGTCCGGCCGGAGACGACCTTGTCCAGTTCGCCGAAGATGGAGCGCTTGAGGGCGAGGTCTTCGGTGACCGCTTCGATGACGCACTCGGCGTCGGCGAAGTCGGCATAGGAAGAGGCCACGCCGAGGCGAGCCATCGTGTCGTCACGGTCGTGACGGGGCATCTTGCCTTTGGCAACGCGTTCATCGAGCCGGTTGGCGATGTCCGCGTAGGCTTTTTCGACGAGGTCGGACTTCGTGTCCATCGTCTTGACGAGGAAGCCCGATGCGGCCGCCGCCTGAGCGATGCCTGCACCCATCGTGCCTGAACCAATCACGCCAATAAGTCGTTCGCTACTCACCTGTAAACTCCGCGGGGCGCTTCTCGATGAAGGCCTTCACGCCTTCGCCGTAGTCCTTCGTTTTTCCTGCAATTCCCTGAACCAGCGCCTCGTATTCCAATTGACCGTCTAAATCTCTATTCAGGCCAGTGTACATGGCCCGCTTGATAAGCCCCAGTCCCTTTGTCGGACCCTTGGCAAGCTGGACGGCCCATTGCCGGGTGACTTCCTCAAGCTGCTCCGGCGGGACGACCTTATTCACAAGTCCCATTTGCAGGGCGACGTCGGCCGTGACGGGCTCGCCGAACCAGGCGATCTCCAGGGCCTTCGCCGTGCCGACCATTCGGGGCAGGGACCATGTCATGCCGCTGTCGGGGACGAGGCCGATCTTACTGAATGCTCCGACAAACTTGGCCTGGCTTGAGGCGATACGCAGATCGCAGGCCAGCGCCAGGCTCCAGCCGGCGCCGGCGGCCACTCCATTAATGGCTGCAATGACGGGAATCTCCAGCGATCGCAGGCCTGAAACGATGGGGTTATACCGGCGACGCAGGGCCTCCGTAAAGTCGAACTCTCCCCCGCGCGAGGCGGCGGACTTGAGGTCCTGGCCGGCGCAAAAGGCCCGGCCCTGGCCGGTCAGGACGAGGCATCGCGTGGTCTTGTCCTTGGCGATGGCCCGCAACTCGGCCTGAAGCTCGCTGGTGACGCGGTCGTCGACGGAGTTGAGGTCGTCGGGCCGATTGAGGCGGATGGTCCGGACGTTTTCTTTGAGGTCTACGAGCAGAGTTTCGTATGCCATGATCCTGTCCTTAGCGATACCGGGTGGTAAAGAGTGTATCCGAAAACCCGGCCATTTGCCCCCGGAAGGTCCGCGGGGCCGGGGCCCCAGGGACCGCCATCGGTCGGGCGATCGGTCGGGCACGGCCGGGCCCGGCGAGAGTGCCGAGGCCGTGTCACTTGCCTTTGTAAACGGCCTTTCGCTTCTCCACGAAGGCCTTCATGCCTTCCTTCTGGTCCTCGGTGGCGAAGAGCATGTAGAACATCTTGCGCTCGTAGTCGAGGCCGTCGGTGAGGCCGGTCTCGAAGGCGCGGAGGACGGCCTCCTTGGCGACGCGGACGGCGACGGGGGAGCGATCGGCGATTTCCTTCGCCATGGCCATGGCTTCGTCGAGGCATTTTTCCGGCGGGACGACGCGGTTGACCAGGCCCATCTGGAAGGCTTCCTGTGCGTTGAAGAAACGGCCGGTGAGGATGAGCTCCATCGCGCGGTACTTGCCGACGGTCTTGGAGAGGCGCTGCGTGCCGCCTGCGCCGGGCATGACGCCGATGTTGATCTCCGGCTGGCCGAACTTGGCGTTTTCGCCGGCGAGGATGATGTCGCAGTGCATGGCCAGTTCGCAGCCGCCGCCGAGACAGAATCCGCTGACCGCGGCGATGATCGGCTTGCGGCAGCGCTTGATGCGCTCCCAGCGGGCGAGGTTGTTGCGCTCGTACATATCGACGACGCTGGCCTCGGCCATCTCCTTGATGTCGGCCCCGGCGGCGAAGGCTTTTTCGTTGCCGGTGAGGACGATGCAGCGCACGGCGGGATCGGCGTCCCACGCCTCGATCTGCGTGATGAGCTGGTCCATGAGCGGGATGTTGAGGGCGTTGAGGACCTCGGGGCGGTTGAGCTGGGCGAGGCCGACGAAGCCGTCGAGTTTGGTGAGGAGAATCTGTTCGGACATTAAGTGCTCCCTGACTTTTCTGTTTCAATAATGCGGGCGTCGCTCAATTCTCAAGGGCTTCCCTGAGCTGCCCCTTCAGAACTGGCACATCGGTCTCCACGGCGGACCAGACCTGGTCAAGGTCGACGCCGAAGTAGTCGTGAACCAGAATGTGACGCATTGCCACGATCTGCTTCCAGGGGATACCCGGAAATCTCGAACGAAACTCCGATGACAGCTTTCGGGCGCCTTCCCCCATGATCTGCAAGTGGTGCACGATCCAGGTCTGGATGAGCTCGTTTTCGCTAAATTCGCCGCGGCCGCGTGCCGCGTACTTCTCAATGCGCTCGATCGCGTCGAGCATTTCTTCCACGATCAGCCGGTCATCCCTCATAGGGCGACAGCCTCGCCAAGGACGCGCGTGCGGATTCGCTCTCGCAGTCCACGAGACGATGCGACTTCCACACGACGGCCCAGGAGCTGCTCCAATTGAACCACCAAACCGGCGTGGTCCATCAGCGATCGGCCCGGTCGAAAATCAACCAACAGGTCGATATCACTGGCGCGATCGGCCTCTCCACGCGCCACCGAGCCGAATACGCGCACGTTCGTCGCGCCGAATTGCTCGGCAATCTTGAGAATTTGTTCGCGATGTCGTCCGAGGACTTCCTGTATACCCATGCGCCGCATAGCTCCGAAAGACCGGCATCACCTCCGCCCGATTGCGCAAAGGCTTGCCTATTCATATCATAACAATGGAATCTCCAGCGGCCAATTCAGTCAACCTGCCGCCGCACGGCGTCGTAATTCACCGGGCGTTTTTCGACGAAGGCCTTCATGCCTTCGGCCACTTCCGGCGAGAGATTGTTCAGCGCCAGGAACTCCTTGGCGTGGCCGATGGTCTGGTGCCAGGACGTGTTCCGCCAGTAGTTGATCTGCTCCTTGGCGTAGCGGAGGCACATCGGCAGCTTGTTGATGAGCTTGGTCGCCATGGCGTCGACGGCCTTGTCGAGCTGGGCTCGCGGGACGACCTCATTGACGAGGCCCCACTCCAGCGCCTTCTTCGCCGGGATGTCTTCGCAGAGGAAGAGAATCTCCCGTGCCCGACGGTCGCCGACGATGAGCGGGAGGAACTGCGTCGCGCCTGCCGCGGCCACGCTGCCGCGCGCCGCGCCGACCTGCTTGATGATGATGTCATCGGCGGCGATGGCCAGGTCGCAGGACATGTTGAACTCGTTGCCCCCGCCGACCACCATGCCGTTGAGCCGGGCGATCGTCGGTTTGCCGATGTTGCGCAGCCGCTCGTGGGCCTCGCAGAAGGTGCCCATCCACTTCCAATACTTGTTGGGCTTGCCGACGAAGTCTTCGGCCTGCTCCTTTACGTCGGCCCCGGTGCAGAAGGCGCGATCGCCCTCGCCGGTGAGGATGAGGACGCGGACATCGTCATCCCACGAGGCGTCCTGAAAGGCGGTGTTGAGTTCGGCGAGCATGTCACCGTTGACGGCGTTGAGCACGTCGGGACGGTTGAAGGTCACCGTGGCCTTCAGATTTGCCTTCTGATACTTGATGAACTTGAAGCCGAACGAATCGGCGGGCTTGCCTTGATATTCCATAGCTTGTAACTCCCGGAGTAAGTTTCAGGCGGAAAGTTTAATCGGATGAGACGGACCCTGCACGAGGGGCGTCCATTGACAAGCGGGGCGTGTCGTTGCCGCCGCTAGTTGTGATCGGCAGGCGGGCTTGTCGCGTCCTTGGCCGCCTTGAAGCAGGCGACGACTTTGCGGTAGGCCGTTTCGTTGCGCGGGTCCGCGGAGATCAGGGCCTCATGGGCCTCGATAATCAGGTCGGCGAGCTCGTCGGGATTGACATCGTCCACGGGAAGGGCCTTCCACTGCTCGGCGGCGACCGGCAGGGCCTGGCTCACGTCGAGCATTTTGGCGAGTCCCATCTGCCGCAGGCTCGTCATGATGGGTTCCGAAGGCGTCAGAAGGTGAATCGACGGACCGACGCGACTATTGGCGCGCTTGACCAAGTTGACCAGGAGCCCGGCGAAGGTGCTTTCGAGGGCGTCGCACCGGGCGAGATCGAAATAGAGATTATCGTCGGCGCCGGTCGGCGCCAGTTGAATGAAATGGGAGATGGCCTCGGCGAGCTTGGCCGAGCATCGGCCTTCCGCGCGAAACACAATCTGGTGGCCGTTACGGGAAAGCTGGAGCTGTTGACTCGTGCCCATCAGTTAACACCTCCGGCGGCCGACGGAAGGGACGACGCGGGCTTATCCGGCCCCGATCCCCCGCTTCGATTTGCCGATACTACGGCCTAACGTGGCTCGTATCCGATTGAGGGCGAGGCTGATCGACGTTCTGAAGTCGGCGCTGACCTCTTTGACGCGAATGTTCTTGGTGCGGAGCTTCAGGTCGATGGCGCAGATCTTGTCAACCTTTTCCTTCCGCGGACCGGTCTCGTCGGTCAGGCGAACCGTGGCCGTGAGAATTCTGGCCGCGTACCGCCTGAGGCCGGTCTCGACGCGCCGCCGCGCATACGCACGAACGGACGACGGAAACTCAACACCGCGAACGATCACCTTGACTTCCATGGTTCCCTCGCTTTTGCACCCGACTGCGCACCACTACGAATTCGTACGTCGCGAGATGGTAACGCTTCGCGGCGCCGGCGGCCATCAAGACCTGCCGGAAAGGAACAGGCTCAGGCTTCGACGACTTCGGTGAAGAACATGCGGACGTATTTACCCGCGAAGCCGGCGAGGTCCTTGGCGGCGGCCTTGCCCGCATCGGACATCATTGCCGAGTGCATCGCGGCCTTGTTGTCGAAATAGAGGTGGGCCGCCAGGTAGGGCGTCTCGGTGTCCGGTACGGGCGAGCCGGTCACTTTCTCGATTTCGCACTTGATAAGTCCGGGCATTTTCTTGGCAAGCGGCACGTGCTTTTCAAAGTAGTGTTTGTCGAACGCCGCCGGATCCTCGGGCTTCTTATAGACTGCCACCAACTTCACCATTCCGCGACTCCTGGGGTTTTGTGGTTACCCACGAACACATGACTTTATTGCCCAGACGAGAGGATACGCCTTAAGACGACCTTGGGAAAGACCCGCTGAGCCGTTTTGCCGACCGCGACCAGCTTTTGGCCGCATGTGGCGACGGTTTCGCAGATTAATTCCCGATCGGTCAGGCCGACGGCGGTGGCGACGACCCGAACGAGGCTCCCGACCGGTGCCGGTCCCTTGTGGTCGCAGGAGACGTGGCTGCCGACGCCTTCCTCGTCAGCCTCCAGATGGGGCGCGAGGATCTTTCGGCCGGCGACTTCCATGAATTGAACGATGGTCCAGGTTGAGCAGACATGGTGAACCACGACGCCGTCGAAGGCGGGGCACATTTCTTCGGTCACGCGAAAAGTGACTTCCGCCTGATTTCCCAACTGCAAGGACGGCTTCACTGTGGAGCGGCTCTCCCTGGGCGATTTTGATCGCCGAGCCGTCGATTCTTACCGCTCGGCCGGGATGGTCAAGTGGCGGCCGCGCAGAGGGGCCGCTCAACGGCTGCGGCGCGCCGAGTCGATGGAGAGGCATTACGGGAAACGCCGGCGTCGCACGACATGCTTGAGGCAGCAGCACCCAAAGAACAAGCCGAGCAGAGAGGCGCCGCTCGATGCCGCGCACATGGCCTGCCCGCACTGCTGGCCTATCACGGCTTGCGGCGATCCATCGGGATTACCGTCGCCGACCTGGATCGTCAGGAAGGCCATCGCGGAGCAGCCGAGGGCATCGGTCGCGACGACGCGGGCGACGTAGGTGCCTTCGGGGACGGGGCCGAAGCTGGGATTGGCGGAGAGCGATCGTTCGCCGCCGGGCTGACCGCGGAGGGTCCAGTCGTAGGTGAACGGGGGGACGCCGCCGTGGAAGACATCGAGGCCGCTGAGCGGAGCAATCTCGCCGGGGGCGATTTGAATGACGGGAAGCGCATTCGGACCGAGGACCTCCGGCTCGCACTCGTCGTTGACGCCGTTGTTGTTGCAGTCCTTGCTGAAGCCGGATGCGAGGTCGTCGGTGTCGAGGATGTTGTTGTTGTTGCAATCGAGTTCATCGTCGCAGGCCGCGCCGACGCCCGGAAGAAGGCCCGGGGCCTGATCGGGATTGGGCACGCCGGGGCAGTTGTCGGCGCAGTCGGCGACGCCGTCGGCATCGAGATCGGTCGGATCATCCGCAAGGTTGCAGCCGCAGAGGCCCGGCACGGTACGGGTCGGATCGGTCGGGCAGCCGTCGCATGCGTCTCCGAGGCCGTCGCCGTCGGAATCGAGTTGATTGGCATTGGCCACGTCCGGACAGTTGTCGATGCAGACCGCGACGAGATCGTTGTCGGGATCGGCATCCGGGAAGCCGCAGCCGCAGACGCCGGGATCGGTCTTGTTGGGATCGAATTCGCACCCATCGCATGCGTCGCCCGCGCCGTCGCCGTCCATGTCGATCTGGTCGAAGTTGGTGATGCCGAGGCAGTTGTCGCAGTCGTCGGGGACGTTGTCGGCGTCAGCGTCGACGCCGAGGAAGTCGCCTTGGAGTTCGAGGGCGAGGTTCCAGAAGCCCAGGCTCCAGGTTGCGCCGGGGGCCGTTGTGGAAAGGGCGGCGTAATCAAAACCCATGGCGATGTTGCTGACCATCCACGAGAAAGTCGCCGGGCTGTTCGAAGTATTGTTGAATATTTCGACCCAATAGGCTCCGGCGGCGAGGTCGACGGGCGTCGCGAGAGTCAGCGTGAATTCATACTCCGGCCCCCCGAATCCGGATTGGAATCCGGTCGTCATGCGCGTCGAAGGCACATTTGTCTGCGAGTTGATCGTGGAGCCGACGGACGCAGAACTGGAGTCGTTATGGAAAATGACGCGGAAGTTATCCGTGGCCGGCGGCGTTGCGTCGTAGAACCCCCAGATCTTGATGATCTTGATCGACTTGGCAATCTGAAGGGTGAAGCGCTGCGCTGAAACAAGGACGCCGCCCCCCTGATTGTGCCCGTCGCTTGGGGGACCGTCGTAGTGAGAAGTCGGCAGGTTGAAGAAAGTATCCCGGAAGCCGCCGGACTCGGTTTCGAACTCATCGGGCAGGGCGTTGTTGTTGCAGTCGCGGGCGCTCGTGCAGTCGAACAGGCGGACGTCGTCGACATACCAACCATCAAGGCCGACGCAAATATCCTTGCCGAAGTCGAAGCGGATTTGCAGGGTAGTGGCGTTTTGCAGGATACCGTCCAGCGCAACCAGCGTCGTGCCCCAGCCGCCGCCCGTCCCGCTGAAGGCGGACCGTCCTGCCAATGGATTGCTGTTGCCCTGAGAAGCTGCCAGCAGCCGGTTGTTGTATCCGTTGTAGAAGAAAGCCGCGGCATTGATGGGCAGCCAGGTGCCGCCGTTCACGCGGGCCTGCACGACGCCGCCGTCAAAATCCGGCTCGGTGGAGACATAGTGCGTGAAGGCGAGCACCGGATAGGTCATGCCCGCGGGGATATTGATGACCGGACTGATGAGGGAGTGAATGGCAGTGTTGGTTGCCTGGCAGCTTGAATTGATGTTGTCGCAGAACGCCGCCTTGCCGGGTCGCGCGAACGGTAAGGGCTGTGTGGTGGCGATCCAGTTGTAAGGGGTGGCGGGGACGCCGGTCAGCGACACGGTCCAGGTTCCGAGTCCACCCTCAAAGCCCTCGTTGAAAATATCCGCGGAGAACTGCGAACAACTCGGCGGGGGTGTTGAGGTGAGCACGTTTCGCGACTGGCCGCATCGGCCGGGCGTATTCATCTCCACCGCCAGGAGGGCCTTGTTGACTTCGGCGGCGTCGCCGGCCGTGAACATGGAGCCGGGCGAGCCGGTGCGCGGATCGTTGGGGCTTGTGCCGATCAGATCGGTTGCCGCCTGATTGGCCGCCCAATAAAGGTCTTCGAAGTCTGAGGCGATGGTGAGATATCGGGTGAGTGCGCGGTACATCACTGCGCCTGATTTGATCGGGCCGATGCCGGTGACGTTCTGGCCGTTGAAGCTCTTTCCGTCGGTCATGATGGCGAAGGCATGGTTGACCACGCCGCTTCCGAAGTGAACGCCGCCATTATCGAAAGGCTCGCAGTGCTGGAGCGAGCTGTTGGCCCGATCGGGATCGCCGCGGCACGTCGGGTTCCACATGTCGCGGATCGAGCCGTTAAACGCGATGGCGTCTTCCCCGAGGAGCCAGCGAACGCCATTTGAATTGGATGGATTATTGCTGCATGCGGTTCGCAGGTTGTTCGGCGTATCGGCGCCGGGGCCGGTTGGATGGGTCGGCCAGGGGGTGCCGCCGGGTGTTCCTGCGAACGCGGCATCGCCGTTAAAGAGATCAACCAACTCGCCGAAGATGTCGGACATTGCCTCATTGATCTGGCCGGACTGGTTTTGATAGATCAAGTTGGCGGTGAACTCCGTCACGCCGTGGGTGAGCTCGTGTCCGACGATGTCGTCGGTCACGGTGCCGGGGCAGAAGACCATCTGCAAGAGACTTCCATCCCAGAATGCATTAGGGCAGACGTTGGAACTGAGGAACTGCACGGTGGCGACCATGGGGAGGCCGAGACCGTCGATGCTGTCGCGGCCGAATGCGCGGAAGTAATAGTCGTAGGTATCGCCGTAATAGTCGTAGGCGCGGTTGACGTCGGATTGCACAACCGGTCCCTGACCCTCGCTACGCGAAAGCGTGCCGGGCAGACTGGCGGTCTGGTTTCCATCGTAAATCTGTCGGTTCCTGACGTTTTCCACCAGCGTCCATTTATCGAGGAGGTCGCCGGTGTGAGCGTCGACGAAAAATGCGTCGCGAATCGGCTCGACGGGGTCGGACAGGATCAAATGGTAGGCAAGACGGACGCCGCGGCGCGGGTCGCCGTACCACGCCGGGTCGACGATGACCAGTTCCGAATGGGTGAGAATCGGCGCTTTGCTCCGCGAAAGGGCGGCGCACAGGGCGGTCGCCTGATCGAGCAGAACGGTGGGGTTTGTGTTGAGCTTGGGAGAAATCTCGTAGAAGTCGCCGTTGGCGGCCAGTACCCGACCGTTGGCGTCCTGATGAAGCTTGAAAATGCCGGAGAAGACCGGGAGCCCCTCGTGAATCTGCTGGTAGGTTCGATGAGTCTGGCCGAGCGTGTCGACTTCCGACTTCTGAATCATCAACTGATTATCAGGGTCGACAATACCGAAGAGGCCGCCGCGCTCCGACAGAAACTGCTCGGCCCCCGAACCGACGATCGCCGGCGCCGTGATGAAGGGAATCGGCCCGCCGCCTGCCGCCGTTACCGCGGTGATACGGCCACTGACCGAGTCGCGGACGATCGTCAGGTTGTCCTGTGCCTGTGCGGCCGCAAAGCTCCAGCCAAGCGACAGACAGAAGACAAGACCGGCGCAACCGGTCAGGGACCGGGTGCGATTGCGAGGCTCGCGCGACTCCAGGAACATCTTGATCTCCCACTTATCGGAGGCGCTGCGATCGCGTGCGCCTCCTTCTCTCCGGCCTATCATCTCAAGCAACAGCGAATCTCCCTACGCACTGCGACCTGAAGCGATCTGATCATCCGGAACAATCCGGCGGATAGAGTTTTCCATTTGTTGAATCAGTGATGAGGACTTCGGTGACCCCGCCCGACGGCAGCGTGATGGCATCCTGACGATAAATGATGAAGCACTCTCTGCCGCTGGGTGAAATGATATTGAAATTGCGCTGCCCATTTGGAACGGAGAACTCTCGCTGAGCGCCGGCGGGAATGCCTTCCTCTCCCAGCAGGTTGCCGCCGGGCGCGCCGGTTTCAAAATCCTGCTCCAGCACGACAAACCAGATGGGCACGCCGCCGGGCAATTGATTGATCACGCGCAGAGTGCTGCCGCCGGCGATCGGGCCCATGTTGGGTCCCGGCGTAGCAGGCGAGCCGCCCAGAAAGCCCATGGTCAGATTCACGGCGACCACGATTTGAAAAATGAAGTAAAGCACCGGCCAGGCACCGACCGCGCCCTGCAACCCGAGGATCAGACCGAGCGAGCCGAGCAGTCCGGAGACGTCTCCGCCTTGCGCCTGAGCGGTGTTGATCGACTTGGCCGTTGGGACCGGTCCCGGCAGGCCCCCGCCCGATCCGCCGCCGGTTGAACCGCCGCCTTGTGGGGCCGGCTCGGTCACGGGGCGGACGAGTTGAATCAACTCAGGATTGGCAGCCAGGTAGGCATCGATACCGTGGAGACTCTGGCCCAGCGGAAGATTGTCAGTCGAGCCGGTCGGAACCCACTTCTGGCCGAGCGAGTTTTCAAGCGAGGCGATTCGCTTCTGCCCGTCGAATTGGATGGTGACTTCGAGATTCTGGTAGGCGAAGGTGATGGTCGAGACTTCGACGGCGCCGCTCACGAGGGCGAACGTGCCGAATGCGGATCGGCCGCTGGCCGGCATGACAAACCGAAACTCGCCGGTTCCCGGATTGACATCGAGCGCGGAGACCTCGGAGAAGCCTCCCGACTTGAGGGTGGACTTGAGCGGTTGATCGGGGCTAAGGCTGACGCGCTGCCAGCCGCCCAGCGGCAACAGGCCGAAGCCGCCGCAGCCGCCGGAAAAGACGTGGAGGTTGGCGATCGCCAGCAGGCAAACCGCGGTCCTGATTAACGGCCTCGACTGTCTGTGCACCGTAGGCACGGCGAGCCCTCCCCACGTCACCCGATGTCAACCTTGCGAAATCCCCGGACCGAGGGCGTTCCCCGGCCCTGCTCCTCGTAGTAAGCTTTCATCCTAAGCAAAGCCGCCCGCCCGATCAATAACGACATTGGAGTCAGGTAGCAGATTTGCTTGCCCCCAGGTCGCCGGATGGCGGCCCGTGTTCGGTTTTTGGTGGTGGTACCCCGGGGGCAATTCGTTCAAAGGCCGAAACTGGCGTAGCAATAGCGGTCCATCGTGGCTAATAATCTCGGATTCCGGATGCCCAACAAGAACCAGCAATCGCGACTTAGCCATGATTTGTGAGTCGGGCGGCCTCTGCTACGGCGTGCCTGGAGATGGCTGTTTCGCGGCCGTCGCGGCCTTCTGCGCCCGGGCGGCGATCTCCTCCTGCTGTTTGCGCTCGGCGGCCTGTCTTTGCTCGTCCACCTCCGTCGCTAGGTCGCGGTCGGCCTGGGTCACGGTTAACTTGAGAAAGTCGGGTGCTGAATCGCCGACCGTCAGCGACCTGCGCATGAAGAACTCGGTCATTGGAATTTCGCAGGCGACGCCCATTTTGGCTGCCTGCGACTTCTCGTACATGCGATCGACGAAGAGCGTGTATTTGCCGGGCGGAACGCCACGGACTTCAAACATGCCCTTGTCATCGGCCTCCATGCCGTAGAGGTATGTTCCTTCTTCGCTCTTGCAGACCGCTTCGGCCAATTCCAATCCGCTCAGGTTCACGTCCGCCTTGAGCATCGAAGTCTCAGGGACCAACTGGACTCTCGCGTGGACCAGTGCCTGGCCTGTTTCGTCCACTACTTGCCCTTTTATCTGCACACCCTCATCCAGGTGAATGTCAACGTGCGTCGTTTTTCCCGGCGCCACGTCCACAACGCGGATTAAAAGGCAGGTATATTGCATGTGAGCGGTATTCCACCGCATGAGTTGCGCCGCATAGTTACCCCCAACCAGCAGCGGTCCGAGTCGAAATCGGCCGTCGGACTTGACGTGAACCGACTCACTATGCATCACAATCGGACCGCCGTAGAGACTCCTTGGAGACCTGCCGTATAATCCGGGATCATCTACATACACCAACTTGAGTTCATCTCGTTTTGCGCGCGCAAACCAGGAAGCGGGTTTCCTGGGAACATAACCGTGGACGCGGCCTTCGATAAAGGTGGGCGGATCAAATCGAATCTCAATGCGCTTCGGTGATTCAGACGCCTCAGTTTCCGCGAGCTGGGCGATACCCTTTACTGAATGGAAGGCAAGAAGGGAGTACTTTCCTTGCCGCAGACGACCGAAGGAGAAACGCCCCTTGCGATCAGTGGTGGATTCCGAGGCCGCCTTTTCTCCTGAACCGATTATTAAGAAAGACTGGTCATCCTGAGGATTCTCAGTGCAGTAATAGGATGTAGGGGAGATGTACCTCATCGCCGCCCTGACAGTATGCGCGACAAGAACAGTCGCGCCACTGACAGGATCGCCGCTCGAATCGAGGACGACGCCTTCAATCGTGCGATTCGGGCCAACACCTGTGACGCTGATTAGCAGTTGGAGCAAGAGTAGGTTTGTGGCCATCTGAATAACTCCGCAATTGCCGAAAATCCTTGAGATGCGCTTGCGCTGGTCAGCTGGCCGCCACAGGGCCCGAGCCGTTGAACCCTACGACTGTACATAGATACATTTGAGTATCATTAAAAAAATGTAATTGGATCAATTGGGCCACGTTTGCACAAGTGTACAAGAACTCAGGAATTGAGGTAGTCTTATGGTGCCGCAACCTTTGGGCGTAACGGCGCCATCAGAAACGTCAATACACTGTTGGGTGGGCGAACACGAAAGCCAGCCCAATAGACGGCTTGTGCAACTTGAATGTGGCGAGGCATCCGACGATTCAGTCGCATCGTCGGACTAGGGGTGGCGGCGGCGGCGGCTACCAGTAAGCAGCCGCCGACCGGCGAAGGTCACAATCAATGTAACCAGCGCAAATCCAAGCGACATGGGGCAGAATGCCATGTTTGATGGGTTCCCAACGGCCGGGTCGGTGTCAGGCTGGAAGCCCTCGGCGCCGACTTCGATGGTCATGAAACCGATGGCGCGGCAGTTCATCGCGTCGGTCGCCACGAGCCGCGCGACATAGGTGCCCGGCCGGCTGGGACGAAACTGCGGGCTCTCATCGAACGACCGCTGCTCATCGGCGCTGCCTCGAAGTGTCCATTCATAGGAAAGGGGCAGGACGCCGCCGGAGATCATCTCGCCGGCGTGCAGCGGAACGACGTCGCCGAAGTTGATCGTTCGCGTCACGTAATTGCCGATCTTAAGCGCAGCGGGGTCGCACTCGTCAGGGATGAGATTGAGATTGCAGTCCTCGCTGGTATGCGACGCGATGTCGGTGTCATCGAGGATGCGATTGCCGTTGCAGTCCCGCTTGAGATATGACCAGGTCGAACCGACGAGATCGTTTTCAAAGATGTCCTTGATGTCGCCGGAGGTCAATTCCACCTGGAGCATCCCATCCGGCGGTGACCAGTTCCCGGTGAAGGTGTAAGGGCCACTGCCGATCCCGCTGACTGACTGGGCAGGCACTCCGTCAATCGTGAGTGCCGCCGCGGCAACGCCGGAAACAGGCTCGGTGAATGTGACCTTTACCTCAGCCAGGCCGCCGATCGCTTCGCCGTCCGCCGGGACCGCCTCGGCGATCATCGGCCGCTCCTCCTCCGGCTCGCTGCCGACGCTCGACGCGCCGGAGATGATGAGCGAGAAAACCTGCGAGCCGCCGACCAGCTCGCCCTTGTGGGAGACTCTCAGCCGATAGGCGAGCGAGGCGTGATTGTCGATCGCAATCTGCTCGACGTTGTCGGTGTTGTTGTCGCCTGTCGTCGCTGCGCGGGTTGCGTTGAAAACGTCAAGCACCCACGGCATGTAGACGGCGTCGCCTTCAACGAGGCGGAGATCCAGATCGTTAACGAGAATCTTGTCTCGGGGGTCCAGCGCGAAGGGCGTCTCAAAGGACGGCACCGGATCGGTCCAGCAGATCGTCGCTCGCAGGAACGGCTGCGACGCATCGCTGATGACGAACCACTCCAGCTCTTCTCCCTGCTGCAAGGTGTGTTCAGAGATGGCGAGCGGGATCGACTGATCCGCCGTGATCACGTCGGCCGCCTTGAGCATGTTCACAAGGCCCCAGCCGAATTGGTAGTCCGGGCCCGCAGCGCCGCCGCACTCATCGGCCGTCCCGATAAGCAGACCCTTCAAAGTGGACGAAAGCATGTCAGGCTCACCGGGGTGGGTGTCGCGGAAGTGCTGAATGAGCAGGCCTGTCGAGCCGCTGACATTCGGCGAAGACATCGACGTCCCGCTGAAGGTTGCGTAGGCCGAGTTGCCGAGATTGGTGCTGGAATAAAGCTGCACGCCGTTGCCGACGACGTCAGGCTTGATGCGGCCATCGTCGGTCGGCCCCCAGCAGGAAAAGCTGCTCATGGTGACGAGTTGTGGCCGCTGGTAGCCGCCGGAGACATCGTTGACGGCGCCGACGGTGAGGCCGTTCTTGCCGGTGCCTGAATGACTGATGCAGTCGTAGCCGCCGTTGCCGTCCAGGCTGCGCGTATCGGTGGAGAGCACATATCGACCCTCGGCGAAGTCATAGACGGAGTGGGCGGTTCCGGCGGGGGGGCCCTGATTGCGATCGTTCCCCGCGGACTTCACAAACAGATAGCGCGGATTGTTCACCGCGATCTGATCCCACTGCCTCGCCTCGAAACTGTAGTATCCGAAGTTGTAGTCTTCGATAGCGCTGACGCGCGTGTCGCCGAACCACGTCCAGTTCACAATGGGGATCGGGTCAATATCGCCGTCGCCGCCGGTCGGGACGAACGAGATCTGCTGCCAGCCCGTGATCAAACCATAGGAGTGATTCGAGACGCGCAGCCCGAGCTGCGCGGCGGCATTCATTTCCGATGTGTCGCTGTTCCAGTCATAGCAATCGAGCCGCGCCTCGGGCGACATGCCTCGCGCGGCGGCCGAAGTACCCGTCGCAATCATCGTTCCGGCGACGTGCGTTGCGTGCGCGTGAGTCTGGCTGGCCGAGTCGCGCTGCGTCGCTCTTCCGCCGAATTCGACGTGCGTTCGCAAAACCGCCCCGGCGTCCCAGATGCCGAGGGTCACGCCGCTGCCGGTGAGCGACAGTCCGCCGATCGCCCCGGGCCGGCACTTGTCGGTCGACAGGCTGATCGCCGCGTTGGAGTTTGTGGTGTGATAGTAGAGCGGTATGCCGTTCACCATGCGCTGAAGCGAGTAAGTCATCTGCCCATCGGGCGTGGCGACGGTCCCTTCAATCGGCAGGCCCATCGTCGTCGCGCGGCGAACGGCCTCGGCGCGGTCGACGATCACGTGTTGTGCGCGGGCAGGCGGCACAACAGCCAGTGCGATGAAGACGCCGATCGCGCGGACCGCGGCAAGCTGGAGCGTGCTGACCGGGGCGACGGCCGAAGCGGGCGAGTGGGTATGCCTGTCCATGATCGATTGATTCCCACGGCTCGGTGAACGATTGATGGGCGGGCAGTGCTACCGGCGGATCGACTCAAAACGCGCCTAAGGACGGCAGCGCGCCAAGGGGCGGCCGTGGTCGGAAGGGGCCGGCGGTGACTTGAGTCGACGGTCAGACAAGGTAGGAGCCTGTCCCATGTGCTTCAATTCTGACTCGCACACTCATTGTAAGCATCGGCCCTCTGACAGACAAGCCGGAAACCCTCTATGGGAGCGGACTTGCGACCGCTAGAATCATCATGCGACATGAAAGTTGGACTTGCACAAATAAACCCCATCGTCGGCGACGTGGCAGGCAACTGTCGGCGCGTGGTCGAGGCGGTGCGCCGAGCCGCGGAGGCCGGCGCCGAGCTGGTCCTGTTTCCGGAATTGACCATCTGCGGCTACCCGCCCAAGGATATGCTGTTCAAGCCAAGCTTCATCGAGCTCAGCGTTTCCGCGCTTCGTCAGTTGGCATCTGAATTGCGCGACGGCCCGGCGGTGCTGGTCGGCTACGTGCGGCCGAGCGAGAAGCCGGTCGGGCGACGGGTGCGAAATTGTCTCGCGCTGCTGCGCGGCGGTGAGGTGGTCGCCGAGGCATGCAAGTCGCTCCTGCCGACTTACGACGTTTTCGATGAGCATCGCTACTTCGAGCCGGCCGGCGGGGCGACCGTGGTCGAGCTGAAGTCCCGCGGCCGCACCTGGCGGATCGGCGTCACGATCTGTGAAGACCTCTGGAACGACAAACAGACCCTCGGTCACCAGCTTTACGAGAATTCTCCGATCAACGAGCTGCAGAAGGCGAATGTCGATTTCGTCGTCAATGCCTCGGCCTCGCCCTTTACCGTCGGCAAGCAGGCCCTGCGCGAACGACTGATGGGCGGTCAGGCCAGGCTGCTCGGCAGGCCGATCGTCTATGTCAACCAGGTCGGCGGCAACGATGAACTGGTGTTTGACGGGGCAAGCTGCGTCTTTGACGGGCAGGGCGCCGTGGCGGCGCGTGCGGCGGCGTTTGAAGAAGCGATCGTCGTCGTCGATCTCGCCAAGCTTCCCGACGCCGTTCGAACGGACTACCCGTCGGACCATGACTCCGTCTATCAGGCCCTGGTGCTCGGCACGCGGGATTACGTCCGCAAGTGCGGGTTTACCGACGTGGTCATCGGTCTGTCCGGTGGCATCGACTCGGCGCTGACGGCCTGCGTGGCGGTCGAGGCGCTGGGGGCCAATCGCGTCCACGGCGTGGCCATGCCGTCGCGCTTCAGCAGCGACCACAGCCTCACCGATGCCGAGGCCCTGGCACGCAATCTGGCCATTGACCTTCAGACCATCGCCATTGAGCCGATGCATCTGGCGATGGAAGAGGCGATGGAAGTCCCGTTTCGCGGGCGGGCACCGGACATCACGGAAGAAAACGTACAGGCGAGGATTCGCGGCAACGTCCTTATGAGCCTTTCCAATAAGTTCGGCTGGCTCCTGCTCACCACCGGTAACAAGAGCGAGCTGGCCGTCGGCTACTGCACCCTCTACGGCGATATGTGCGGCGGGCTGGCGGTGATCAGCGACGTGCCCAAGACGATGGTCTATGAACTGTCGCATCGCTACAACCGGCTCAAGGGGCGCGAGGTGATTCCCGCTTCCAGTTTGACGAAGGTGCCCTCGGCCGAACTGCGCCCCGACCAGCACGACCAGCAATCGCTCCCGCCCTACGACACCCTCGACGCTATTCTGCAGCGATACGTTGAGAAGGAGGAGTCGGTGGCCGACATCATCCGGCAGGGCTTTGACGAGTCGGTGGTGCGCGACGTGGTCCGCAAGGTCGATCTCAACGAGTACAAGCGCAAGCAGGCGGCGACAGGCCTGAAGGTGACGAGCCGCGCCTTCGGCGTCGGACGAAGGATGCCGATCGCGGCGAAGTTCCCGACGTGAATTGGTTCGGTGCTCCGACCCGACGCGAGACGCCTCCGCAAACCAGCCCGAAGCGCCAGCGAGGGTGTGCTTCGACATCCTCGCGTATGAAAAAGACCGTACGGAATCAACCCAACCGGCAACCACCGCACGGGAAAACTAAACTTGGGAACAATTCCCATGTCGCTCGGTGCGAGATGTGAATCTCGCAGCCGCTCAAGAACTACTTGCTGCCTTCGCCCGTCAGGGCGCACGATGGTAGCCAGTGACTTTGAGTCACTGAAATACGACGCCCCCATTTCACTTCCATCCGGAGGACGGACGAGTCTGGACCACCAACCCGCGTCCGCCCTTCAGGCCGTGGCCGCGATCGGTGCAGTCGCTCCTGAATTAAATGAAAAGGCGCGCACGACGAGCAAGTGTAGACATGCAGGAGGTGATCCAGCCATGTTCAGCACGAGCTCATCATTTCCGCGAATATCCTACTACGTTTTTCGGGGCTACTTTTTTCAAAAATCGCCAGATTCGCGACCTGCCCCAACCCATGCCCGCCACAAGCGTTGGCACGTTTTTCCAGAGCGCTGTGTCACCTTATGTCACCTTCGATTTTGCACGACTTGCGCGCAAGTCGGCGCTGCGAAACCGAATCGCCGCATCCCGCCAACCATCGTCTCCCGTTACAATCTCGCCGGGCCGGCATCCAACCTGCCGGCGTGCAACTGCTCCGGAGGTATCTCGAAATGCGTATCTGTCTCACCCTCGCCGGCATCTTTTTCCTCATGACAACCAGCTCTGCGAAAACCTGTCTCGCAGATGGCCCGGCGGACGCGCTCGCCGCACCGGCCAAGGCCGCCAGTAAAAACCCGCCCGAGCTCGGCAAGGTCGCCTGGCTTCGCGGCTTCGAGTCCGCCGCCGCCATGGCCAAGGCCGACGACAAGCCCCTCCTCGTCCTCTTTCAGGAGGTACCCGGCTGCAGCACCTGTGTCAACTACGGCGGCCAGGTCCTCAGCCACCCCCTCATCGTCGAGGCGGCCGAGACGCTTTTCACCCCGGTCTGCATCTACAACAACATCAAGGGCGACGACGAGCGCACGCTCAAACTCTTCAGCGAGCCGGCGTGGAACAACCCCGTCGTGCGGATCATGACCGCCGACAAGAAGCCGCTCACCGACCGCGTCGCCGAGGACTACACCGTCGCCGGCCTCGCCTCCGCGATGTGCAAGGCCGTCGAGAAGTCCGGCGGCCGCGTCCCCGCCTACCTGCGACTGCTGGCCGATGAGACGGGCGCGCGAAAGGGCAAGATCGAGAAGGCCACCTTCGCCATGCACTGCTTCTGGGAGGGCGAGGGCGCACTCGGCCGGCTCGACGGCGTCGTCGCCACGATGCCCGGCTTTGTCGATGGTCTGGAAGTCGTCGAGGTGGAGTTCGACCCGGGCCGCCTGCCGTATGACAAATTGCTCTCCGAGGCGAAGTCGATGAAGTGCGCCAGCAAGGTCTTCGCCCGGTCGGACGCTCAATTGAGAGCTGCGAAAAGGACCGTCGGCGACGCTGCCGTACGCTCCGACGAAAAGGTCCGGCCCGACAAGGAGCCGAAGTATTACCTTCTCCAGACGCCGCTTCGCCACGTGCCGATGACGCCGCTCCAGGCAGCGCGCGTCAACGCCGCACTGGGCAAGCACGAGTCCGCCGAACCGTTCCTGTCGCCGCGGCAACTCGCCCTCTTGGCCGAGATCAAGTCGCGGCCGAAAGCCGACTGGCCCGTCGTCATCGGCAAAGAAATCACCGCCGCATGGGAGGATTCGAGCAGGCTCGCAAGCTCGCCGGGAGGCAAATGACCCGGCGCCGGGCAGGTATTTCTTGTGTGCCGCCCACTGGACTTGCCGCGCGTCCGGCCATGTCTTACGATCCTTCATCCACGGCTCGCCCGCCCGAAAACCGGCCGGCGCGCCGCCACGATGGAGAGGTGGCTGAGTGGCTGAAAGCGACGGTTTGCTAAATCGTTGTACGGATTAATACCCGTACCGGGGGTTCGAATCCCCCCCTCTCCGATTTGTGACAAGCGGACGCCGCAAGTGCGTTCGCCTCAATAATTTGCGCGGGGGTCCCTCGTTCGCCGGAGACCGTCGCTTGGCACAGTGCACTGTGCCGGAACTGTGCCGAACCAGACCCTTATCGCAGGGCGCAGGCCTCTCCATTTTCCCAGGTCGTCTGTCCGGGACTTCCCAGTCCGGTGTGCGCCCCCCAAGAAAAAAGTGCCCGAACGCTGGCACTGTCCTCGACACTGACTACGACGCCGAGTGGGTGCATACCTATTGTCGCGAAAAATGGGGCGTGCGTAGTCACATCCCGCCGGCGGCGCATTGTCGAGTCGGAAGCGTAAACGGTCGCTATCGATCGCAGATGACGCGGATGCCGAAGCGCTGCTCCTCCCCGGCAAAGCCTCCCCCGAGGAGAGATGGAAGCTCAAGGAACAGGAGTCCGAGGGGGAACCTTCGAAGCTGGTTCTCCCTGGGGGGACTCGGAGAAACAATCACGATAACCGATGGGCAAACTGTCTCATTTGGCGTGAAACACTACAGCCGGAAGCTGTTACGATTCAGGCATTGCCGAGTGATAAGTCTTTATACCAAGCATGTTTCGAGCGAACAATCGTCGCGCATCGGGTAGATACCTGAATCTTTATGTCCTCCACCAATTCAGCTCAAGAGATAATGGAATACCTATGGCATTGACAGTACTACGCATTGATGGCATAATCCTGGGAACCGATTAAAAAATATCAAGGGCCAAAACAATCTCGTATTTGATTTTGGCTATTCGGAAGACACGACAAAGGGCGGCCCGGCCGATTCGGGTGGCCAGTTGGCGAGTAAGCCGACGCAGCGGAACGCCCTTTGGTATTCTGCGCGTCGTTTTTTTTTGATTCTTGAAGCTCAAGTGCGCGCGACGGAGGTGGGCGAGCGTTTCGTCCGGCCCCCCCGGCGGCAATGAGCGCCAATTCAAAAAGGGAGACGGGAAATGAGTCTTCGAGTCCACATTTTGTTGGCGGTCGCTGTTCTCACCGGCTTCCCATTGAATGCCGATGCCGGCATCCTTTTAGGAACTGCGGGGGACTTTTCGGTTCTGGCTGGCACAACGGTCACCAACACCGGCCCGTCTCTCATCGATGGCGGACATCTCGGAGTCAGCCCAGGGACCGCGATCACCGGCTTTCCACCGGGGATGATCATGCCGCCATACACCCAGCATTCTGCCGATGCCGTCGCACTCCAGGCGCAGACCGATCTCACTACGGCGTACAATACGGCGGCAGGCTTGGCGTTCACACAGGATCTCACCGGGCAGGACCTCGGCGGTCTGACACTCCTTCCCGGCGTTTACTCTTTCTCATCATCGGCCCAGTTGACGGGAACACTGACGCTTGATGCCCTGGGCGATCCGAATGCTCAGTTTGTGTTTCAGATCGGAAGCACACTCATGACCGCGAGCAACTCATCGGTTGTGACGATAAACGGCGGCTCAATGCCGGGATGCAGCACGTTCTGGCAGGTTGGAAGTTCCGCGACGCTCGGCGCCGGGACAGATTTCCAGGGACACATGCTGGCATTGACAAGCATCACCATGAACACCGGTTCTAACATCCTTTATGGAAGTGCCTTGGCGCGCAACGGCGCTGTGACACTCGATGATAACAATATCACCTCATGCACAATAATTCCGGAGCCTGGAATGCTGGCATTGGGGTTGTTCGGCGGCGTTCTGATTACGTTACGCCGATCGCGAATCGGCAAAAGTGTTGCATGAAGAGCCTATTGTGAGCTTGAAACAGATGCATGTCCCCTAGGCCTGTTGTTCAGCCCATTGCTTTCCGCCGCATAGCGGCAGCATTTCGCGGTCAGGCCCTCCAACTCAAGCGCATTGCGCGCGAGCCGGAGATCGTGAAATATGTGAGTAGCAAGCTGAACAACGGTGGGATGTCCGACCGGCTGTCCATCTCACACGCCACACCTCGCAGTCATCTGCGTTTGGGCAGTCCAATACCGGCTGGAAGAACCGCGTGAGTTTGATCTTGTTGAAGGCACATCGGTACTTGAACTAACGGGCCGCGTTTGTATCCCTTACCCGGGGCCGCGTTCGTGCGCCCCATCCACTTCGCGATTGGGTTCGCGATGAATGACTCGCGAAACGTTAGCGTTTGTCGTTGCGTTCGACAGCGCCTCGCCGTCCAGTTGCAAAACAGCGCCTTGCAGATCCCGGTTAGTTCGTTCCGGCGAGATCGTCGAGCAGGATGCTTGCGATTCCAGCGGCATGCCGAGGATTTGTGACTCATGCGGGCGTTGCTATATGAACAACGACACCAAGCGAAATTCAACCGACACGACGCAACTCGACAACGTGAAATAATCGCGAATCCCATCACAGCGAACCCCGCCAAAGGCGCGGGCGTGGAGCAAGTATCTAGATGGAATGCCAACCAACCAACCAACCCATCTATCCCGCGCCCGCGCTGGTCCCCGAGGCGGCTTGCCGGCTTGCCCATGGAGCGTAGCGAAGTGGGTTGGCGATGGACCACCAGCAATCCCGCAGCCCGCGCGATCTTGCCTTCCCCCTCAACCCCTCGGCCTCTTTTTTTACCTTTTTCGCGAACCGCCCCAACCCGTGCCCGCCACAAGAGTTGCGAGCGAAAAAAATCGCGTGTGTCACCTTATGTCACCTTCGTTCTTGCTCGCTCGCCGCGCCCCCGATCCGAGCCGCGCGCGTCAGCAAGCGGTCCCAGAAAAGCCGGATACCCGATCGCAATCAACACCAACCGCCGACGCAATCAATGCCGCCGCCGTCGCTTTCACCGTGAACCCCTTGCCCCCTTTTTCACCTTTTTCGCTATATGTCACCTTCGTTTCGTGCCCTCCCGCGCTGGTCCCCGAAGCGGCTTGCCGTTTGGCGATGGACCACCAGCAATCCCGCAGCCCGCGCGATCTTGCATTTGCCCTTGGCCTCTTTTTTTCCTTATGTCACCTTGGGTTTCGTCGTCCCCGGCGGTCCCGCGCACGCCAAACACGAGGCGTGGCACAGTGGTGCCCGCACGTACAAATGCGATGGCCGGCGGCTATTTCGGCCAGACCTGCCGGCCGCCGAGGTAGGTGGCTTTCACGCAAACGCCGGAAATTTCGTCGGGCGGGATTTCGAGCACATCGCTTTCGAGGATGACGAAGTCGGCGGCGAGGTTGGGGGCAATTTGGCCGAGCGATTTTTCGTCGCCGGCGGCATAGGCTGCCCCGCGGGTGTAAGCGGTCAGGGCCTCCTCAATGGTGATGCGCTGCTCAGGCACGAAGACGTCGCCGTCGAGCGACCTGGCGGTGACGGCGGCGTGAGCGCCGAGGAATGGGTTGAGCGAGACGACGGGCCAGTCGCTGCCGAATGCCACGTGGGCCCCGGCTTGGAGCAGCGAGCGGAAGGCGTAGCTCGTCCGGCACCGCACCGGGCCGATGGCCTTCTCGGCGTATCGGGCGTCGTCGGCCTTGTGCAGCGGCTGCATCGACGCGACGACGCCGAGCCGGCCGAAGCGATCGATGTCCGCCGAGAGCAGGTGCTGTGCATGCTCGATGCGCAGGCGCATGCCGTCGGGCGGATTGAATGTACCGATGACCTGCCTTACCTCGTCGGGATTTTGCTCCCTCGCCTCGGCTGGGCCGAAGCGATTGCCAAACCAGTAAGCGTACTTGTCCAGAACGACGCGGTTCGCTTCATCGCCGATGGCGTGAATGGCGATCGAGAGGCCGGGCCCGCCGGCGGCCTCGCACAAACTGTCGAGTTCGGAGTACCACGCCTCGTCAGTCTTCGACTGCTTAGGCGGTTTATCCACACCGAGGAATGCGCGCGGCAGGCCGCGCCAGTCTTTCTTCTCCGGCGGATTGTCGCTGTAGGGCATGTGCATGTAGGCGGTGCGCGAACCGAGCGAGCCGTCGGCGTATTGCTTGAACCCGCAGACGCGAAGCATGTCGTCGTTCTTGTGATTCTTCGCCCGATCGATGTAGTCCCGCCATTTGTTTTGGCTGATGAAGAAACGGACGCGGAGTGTCAGCGATCCGGCATCGCGTGCCCGATCGATGGGGGCGAGTTCGCGATACTCGGACATGGTGTGGACGCTGGTGATGCCGTGGCGGTTAGCCTCGACCATGGCGGCTTGGAGGGCGGCATCGAGCTGCTCGGCGGACGGCGCTGGAATGCGGCGCGACACGAGGCCGATCGCGGCGTCCTTGAGGATGCCGGTTGGCTCGCCGGTGACGGGGTCGCGCTCGATCTGTCCGCCGCGCGGATCGGCGGGGCCGCGTGCGTCGATGCCTGCGAGCTTGAGCGCGACGGAGTTGGCCAGTGCGCCGTGGCCGTCCATGCGGTAGAGGAGGACGGGGTGGTCGGCGGTGACGGCGTCGATCCAGTGGCGCGTCGGCTGCGCGGGGTCGGGCCAGCTTTCGGTGGACCAGCGCCCGCCCTCGATCCAATGGCCCCTGGGAGTCTGCTTTGCGCGCTCGGCGATGGCGGCGATGAAAGCGGCGCGGTCGGGAACATCGCGGAGGTTGATGCGCGAGAGTTGCAGGCCGCCGCCGAGGAGGTGGAGGTGTGCGTCGATGAGGCCGGGCACGATGCGAGCCCCGCAGGCATCGAGATATTTCGTATGTGTCTCAGGCTGCGCGGGTCGGTCCTTCTCCAGGCCGTTGCCGACGGCGACGAACCTGCCGGACTCGATTCGAAAGGAGTCGGCGGTTGGGTTCGCGGGATCGCCGGTCCAGACTTTGGCGTTGTAGACGACGAGGTTGGCGTCGGGATGCGGCTGGGCGCAGCCGGTCAGGAGCAGGAGGCCGTGGCAGACACCGATGAGGAAAAGTCGCGCGGTCACTTTGGGAGTCCTTTCTTTGATGGACGGACATTATTAACCGGCGCAGGCGCGTTCACAATTGGCGATGTCGGTCGCGCGGCGGCGCACTTAGAATAGCGAGCAGCATGTACGTCGTCGAAACTCACGGGCTCGCCAAGGATTACGGCGCGATTCAAGCGCTGGCGGGGATCAACCTTCGCGTGCCGCGCGGGACGATCTTCGGATTCCTCGGCCCAAACGGCGCGGGCAAGACCACGGCCATGCGGATCCTCGTCGGGCTGCTTCGACCGACGGCGGGGCGAGCGAGCGTCTTCGGCCTCGACATGATCGGCCAATCGCGGGAGATTCGGCGGAAGGTGGGATATCTGCCGGGCGACGTGAGGCTGTATGAATGGATGACGGGCCGGCGGTTTCTGAACTTTTTCGATGCGGCGCGCGGCGGGGGGGCGGCGCGAGAGATCGAGCGGCTGCGCGGGCGGTTTGATCTGGATATCGACCGGCGCATACGAGCCTATTCGCGCGGAATGAAGCAGAAGCTGGCGCTGATCGCGTCGCTGATGCACCGGCCGGAGCTGCTGATTCTCGATGAGCCGACGACGGCGCTGGATCCGCTGGTGCAATTGACGTTGCACGATGAGCTGCGCTCGGCGGCGCGCGATGGGCGGACGGTGCTTTTTTCCAGTCATACGCTCGGCGAGGTGGAAGTGCTGTGCGACCACGTGGCGATCATCCGGCGGGGGGAGATTATCGAGGACAGCACGATCGAGGCGCTGCGGCGGCGGGCCGTGCGGCGCGTGACGCTGCGGCTGCGCAAAGGCGAATCGGCCATTCTTGAGCTGCCGGAGGGCGCCCATCCACATGAGACGCTGGACGGCACGGTGAACCTGAGCTGGACCGGGCCGATTGACGGGCTGACGGCGTGGCTTTCGACGCTTCGGCTGGAGGACGTCACGATTGGGCCGCCGGACCTGGACGATTTGTTCGCGGCGTATTACCGCAATGATGCGCCGGCGCTTCAGCGGGGGGGTGGCGCATGATCAGTTGGCCGATCGTGAAGCGGACGCTTCGGGACTATGCGCTGCTGTGGGGCGGGGCGATGCTGCTGGTGACGCTGTTCGTGGTGATTTTTAATTTCGCGCTGAACTCGTTCCCGCGCGAGCAGACGGAGAACTGGCTGAGCGTTCCGTGGATTCGGCGGCTGATCGCTTCACTGGCGGGGGCCGATGTGCTGGAACTCTCCAAGCCGGAGGGGATGCTGAGTATCGCGTTCAACCATCCGCTGGTGTGGACGCTGCTCGTCGCGTTTACGCTTTCACTTTCGAGCGGCGTGATTGCCGGGGAGATCGACCGCGGGACGATCGACCTGCTGATGACGCTGCCGATCAGCCGGACGGCGGTTTATTGCTCGACGAGCCTGGCGCTGGTGATGATGGTGCTGCCGCTTTGCTGGGGAGTGTGGCTGGGGGCGAAGCTGGGGGTGACGTTGACGGGCTTCACCGCGGCGCGGATGAGCCTGTTGGCGATGGTGACGTGCAACCTGTGCGCGGCGGTGATGGCGGTTTCGGGACTGGCGATGGCGGCTTCGGGGATCTGCAATCGTCGCGGGCCGGCTGTGACGTGGGTGTTCGTCATTGTCTTCTATGGATTTGTCGTGAACTTTCTGCGGACGATGTGGCCGGCGCTGGAGCCGCTGGCGTTTACGAGTTTTCTTCATTACTACGCGCCGCTGGTGATTATTCGCGACGAGGTATTCGCGTGGCGGAGCATGGTGATTCTGCCGGGGTCGGGGCTGGGCATCTGGCTTGTCGGTCTGGCGATCTTTCGACGACGTGACATTCCGGCGTGCTGAGTCGGCGCAAAAAAAATGACGACGGCCGACACTGGGTCGACCGTCGCCCATGAGGGCACTCCACCCTGAAAACTGGGTTGTCGAAGGAGACTGACGGCTCTGCCGCGATTAGACGTTCAGGTCGTCGGTCTCCATCGTCTTGCGCCACTCGGTGAGATTCTCGAGATAGACGCTGGTGCCGCGGGCGACGCACGAGAGCGGATCATCAACCACGCGGACTTCCAAACCGGTACCGTCGGACATCACTTTATCGAGGCCCCGCAGCAGGGCGCCGCCGCCGCAGAGGTGAATACCGTTGTCGACGAGGTCGGCGGCCAGTTCCGGCTCGCAGCGCTCGAGCGTGTGGGTCACGGCATCGAGCACCTGGCTGATCGGCTCGCGCAGGGCCTCGCGAATTTCCTGGCTGGTGACGATGGTCTTGCGCGGGAGGCCGCTGATCATGTCGCGGCCGCGCACGTCCATGGTCATCTCTTCTTCATCGAGTGGCGCGGCGGAGCCGATTTGAATCTTGATCTGCTCGGCGGTCTGCGGACCGATTTGCATGTTATAGGTGCGCTTCATGTGGGCGATGATGGCCTCGTCGAGATCGTCGCCGGCAACGCGAAGCGACTCGCTCACCGAAATGTCGGCGAGGGACATGATGGCGACCTCGGTCGTGCCGCCGCCGATGTCGACGATCATGCTGGCGCGGGCCTCGGCAATGGGCAGACCGGAGCCGATGCCGGCGGCCATGGGCTCCTGAATAAGATAGACCTTGCGCGCGCCGGCCCTTTCGGCGGAACCGTAGACGGCGCGCTTCTCGACGGCGGTGATTCCCGATGGGACGGCGATGACGACGCGCGGACGAATGAAGCGTCTGCCGCCGTGCACCTTGCGGATGAAATATCCGAGCATCGCCTCGGTGATGTCGAAGTCGGCAATAACGCCGTCCTTGAGCGGGCGGACGGCGGCGATGGAGCCGGGCGTCTTGCCGAGCATTTCCTTGGCGACGAGACCGACGGCGTTTCCGTTTTGGAGAACCTGATTGGTGCCTTTGCGCACGGCGACGACGGAAGGCTCGTTCAGGACGATGCCTTCGCCGCGCACACAGACAAGCGTATTGCATGTGCCGAGGTCGATTCCCATATCGACGCTGACCATGCCGAGAAGCGAGTCGAATAACAAAGCAGGTATCCCTTCGTAGTCAGAGTACTCGCTTGAGACGAATCCACGTTATTGAGGCCGCAAGAAATCGGCGCGGCCGCGCACGATGACGCGGCGGCATTCTACACGGAGTCCGCCGCGAGGTCACTCGGCGGATTGATCAACCGTGCGATAGCTTAACTCGATTCGATTTCGACGAAAGGGAGGGGGAGGGGTGGATTGCTCGTTAACGGGCAGGGCCAGTCAGGCGGGAAGCCAAGGCTCCGCCTTTTCACCCGGAGGGGACAATCGGTGTTTTAGCGTACTCTGGAAGTCACAAGCAAGAAGGCTAGAAGCCGGGGAAGAGCTTGCCCAGGAGTTGGTCGCATCGGTAAAGGGCAAAGGCAAAAGCGCCGGTTACCGCGAAGAGGGCCACCGCCACAAGGACGGTGTAGATATCGTTTTCGGCCCGGGCTCGGGGTCCGGCGGGCGATTTGGCTTTTGCAGCGGCCATAAGCGAATCCTTAACTTAGCACTGCCTGGCGAACTTTTTGGGCTCGGCTGCGGGCCGAGGCGATCAACAATTCACAGGCTCGACGATCAGCCACGCATCGCGAAGCTGGCTTCGTCGCGGGCACTGTCACCGACGCGAATGTCTCCCTCGGACTGCTCAATCTGCCCGGCGGACTCATTGGCATCGACGCGGGAAATCTTAAGGGTGCCGAGGTACTGCGGGCGACCGGCATCGCCGTCGCGGCGATAGATCAGGAAGCTCATGCCGTGGGCCACGCCGTCGGCGCTACCGACAGAAATACTTGCAAGCTCACCCTGAATGCTGGTGACTTCGGCCCGGATGGGGGCGGCCACCATGGGCGTCGAGGGGGTCGAGACGGAAGGCACGCCGGCCTCGACAACCGCGCGGCCGTCGGGAATCTGCGTGGCGGGCATGAGGCCACCCGAACCGCCTGCTGAGCTTCCCATGGCGAGCTGCTGCTGGAGGGCCCGGACCTGTGCCCGAGCCATCTCCACGTTGGTGGTCAGTTCCTTGACGCGATCGGTGAGATCAATGTTCGCGCGTTCGAGTTCGCTGTTGCGACGGGCGAGCTTGGTGGCGAATTCCTTTTCCTGGTTCAGGGCGGCGAAGATGAGCTTGTTCTGTTCGCCGGCGCTGGAGACCTGACCCTGCTCGATGGTCAGCTTGCTCTGGCTTTCGGCGACGCCGCGCTCAAGCTCGGTGACGTAGGTCTGTGCGGAGGCCAACTCGGTCTTGAGGTCCTCGATGCGCTGCATGTCCTCTTTGTGGCGATCCAGGGCCCGGGCCTTGTCGAGGGCGGCGTTGGAACTGATCGCACGCGCCTGAGACTGGGCGGAGGTAGCGGCCTGTTGCCACTCCTCGGCGGACGCCTTCCAGTTCTGCTGCTGTGCGAAGGCCGATACAACGAGCATGCTCAAGGCTACCGACATCAAAGCCAGCAGCATGACCAGCGATTTCGTCAAGGTGCTCACGACCGTACCTCCTGAGAGATTTCACTACTAAGAGCACGAACGGCCGGCAGGAATCTTCGCGGAGTCTGCTTCTATCCACCCGCCCCCAGGGGATGCCTTGGCCGTCAATGCTTTCTTGCTTGCACATGCCGCACAATCAATTGTGCGAGGCATGCGCCGGTGAGGCTTCACCGAGGGTCAGGTTTTCCACCTGGGCCGCCCAATGAAGATACCAAATTATCCCCCGGTCCGCCCCGTTTTGCAAGTAGATGCCGGGTAGTATCTTTAAACGACGGCACCCAGTTACGACCAGGGTCCGGTACGGCGCGATCGCCGTCCTCATCGGCCCGAGAATGGCAAGCCCCAAGAGCGGACCGCGTCGCCGGGAGGCGACAGCCGAAAACGTCGTCCGGAGCATTATTTCTTGACCCACGGCAAGTTAATCCATTAGATTTAGAAGGCCAGCCTGGGGTACCCGCCAATGACGGCCCTGCGGTCGTCCGACCACGCGCGTTGTCCAACAGAGAAAACTGACTCGCGTGGCCTAAGATATCCAACCGCCTCAAGGCCAAAGCGGAGTCTGCTGCCCGATCCTCCCGGATCCGTGCGCGTTCGCCGAGGCTCCCTAGCGCGGTGATTGGCCGACATGGTCAATAGAATGACCACGCATTCGAGTTACCCGGCTGTGAACCGGCGGCACATGAGAGGCCCAAGGAGCATGAGGATGTCGAACAAAGCGATCAAGTCGTCGTGTCTGGCGTTTGCGACGCTCCTGTCCATCGCAACGTGGCCGGTTCACGGCGCCGACCTAATGCCCCAGAATTCGATCGATCGGATGGGGGGGCAGCGATACTGGGAAGCATCACTCCCGCTCGAAGGGGGCGAGACAGTCCTCCGCACGGCGCTGTTGGACGACAACCTCTATGTCCTGACGGACGGCAATCGCGTCTATGCGATTCATGCCCTGACCGGCGTGATGCGCTGGTCGCGCATCATCGCGGAGCCCGGCCAGACGGTACGAGGCCCGGCTCATAACGACCAATACGTTTTCTTCACCACGGGCGGCACGGTGACGGTTTTGAATCGCCGGTCGGGAGATGCCGCCGTCGAACCGCGATCGCTTGAAGGCGTCATCATCGAGGTTCGCCATGACACGGCGACGATCAGCAAAGGGAGCGATCACGGCGTTCGTCCGAAAGATGTCCTCCAGATATACAGAGTGGGAGAATCGGGCGAGGTCTCCGGCGATCCCATCGCGCAGCTACGAATTGAGACCACGAGCGGCCGGACCTCCCGGGGGCGGCTGTTTCGACTGAATTCGGGCCTCAAGGCACAAGCCGGCGATCATGCCCTGGCGGACATCGAACTGCCGCTCGAGCGAGTCAAGCTCCCCTTTGCGGCAAGCTGCGCCGCGGTCGCGGATGAGCATCGGATCTATGTCGGCGCCGCCAATCAGCGGTTTTATTCCCTCGACATCATCGGGGGCTTTCAACATTGGCAACTGATGACGCCCAAGACGGTGTCCGCCACGCCCGTACTTCGCGGCCCCAACCTCTACTTCGCGGGCCAGGACGGCGATGTCGTCTCCTGCACCAGCGCGGACCGAGTCAAGAACTGGGTGTACGAAACCGAGGCTCCGATCTTTGCCGACCTGGTTGTGACGGCTGACAGTGTGATGGCCGCATCGAGTGATCGATCGCTCTACTGCCTCGATCGCGTGACCGGCAAGCGCCGCTGGCGCGTCCGCTTCGACCGACCGCTGAACCAGCCGCCTGTCTTGTCGGGCGGCCGCGTGTTTCAGCAGGTGCCTGAACTGGGCCTCGTTGTTCTCGATTTTGCCACCGGCGAAGAGCTGTGGAAGCGCGAGGCGGGCGGCCAGTTTCTCTGTCAATTCGAGGATGATGTCCTTCTGCTGGTCGGCGACGGCCTGAGGCAGATTGTCCGGATCGAGGCGAAGACCGGGCAGGTTCGGGAACTGGCCGACGTCGCTGACGTTCGATTCGCCGAGGCGGATCGCGAGAGCCAGGCGATCATCCTCGCGAGCTCTGGCGGTGATCTGTTGTGTCTTCGATCCAAGAAGGCGCCGTATCTGAAGCCCGCGCAGCTGGCTGAGGTGTTGCGAAGCGACGCCAAGATGAAGATCGCCGAGCGAATGGATTCCGAGCGCAAGGCCAAGGCCGATGCCGCCGCCGTCGCACCGGCGGAGGAAAAGCCGCGGCTGCCGGAATGGCTGCTCGAAGATGATTTCCTCTCCAGCCGCAACACGGCCAAGCCGGTCGGAGGCCGGGGACTTGTCGATGACGGTGAAGTCGCCCCGCCAAAGGCCGAGTCGGCCGCCAAAGACGAGGCCGATGAGGACGCGTCAGACGATGAGGAAGAGGCCGATGACTCGGAGGACGAGGACGCCGCCGCCGAGGATGACGATTTCGCCGACGAAGACTCTGACTTCGAAGATGAAGATTCCGGCGACGACGAATCTGACTCGGAGGACGAAGACTCCGAGGATGAGGATTCCGAAGACGAGTAACACTGACGCCCCATGCCCGGCGGGAGCATTCGCCGCGGCCTTCAACTCTCACCTGCACCCATTTCTATGAGCGTTTCTTGGTGAGCCGGTCCCGGTATTGTCTGGTCGGGGCGATCCGCTACCCTATCAGGCTCTGCACCGCGTGGAAGAAAGGACGCTTTCCATGGCCGACATGCCGATTCGCCGCGCCCTTATCGCCGTCTATGACAAGACCGGCATCGTCGAATTTGCCCGTGCGCTCGTCGATGAGTTCGGCATCGAGATCATCTCCACCGGCGGCACGGCGAAGCACCTCAAGGACGCGGGCATTCCCGTCACGATGGTCGAGGAGGTCACCGGCTTCCCTGAGATGCTTGACGGCCGCGCGAAGACGCTGCACCCGAAGATTCACGCGGGCATTCTCGCCGACCGCGACAACCCCGAGCACATGAGGCAACTCGAAGAGCACGGGATCAAACCAATCGACATGGTGGTGGTGAACCTGTATCCGTTTGAGAAGACGGTGGCGGACCCGAACTGCACGTTTGAGCAGGCGATTGAGATGATCGACATCGGGGGTCCGTGCATGCTGCGGGCTGCGGCGAAGAATCATAAGCATGTTGTCGTTGTGCCCGGTTCGGATCTGATTGACTTGATCTTGGATGAATGGCGAAGCTCGAGAAGCGTGTCGCAGCACACGCGCCTATTACTGGCCACCCGGGCTTTTCGTCTCACGGGAGAACTCGATTCGTCAATCGAGATTTACCTTATGGAGCGTGTAGCAAACGACCTTGAGGAGACGGTCAAAACTGCACCATCCGAATCAGTCAAGAATCTCTTTGCCGATTGGGACGAGGACCGACTCTCGCTGCCCCTGTCGCCATACAAGCCTCTTCGATATGGCGAAAACCCTCACCAAAGGGCTGTGTTGGCGGGCTGCATAGGTCTAGAGGGTTCGCACGATCTTGGATTGGCGGAATTGGAGATGGGAGAAGCAACCACAGATGCTTCCTACAACAACCTAGCAGACGCCGACGCTGCGCTCGCGCTTTGCGCGGAACTCGCACGGCAAAGCCATGAGCCAGGAATCTGCGTCTTCATCAAACACACCAACGCCTGCGGCATCGGCATCGCCTCCGACCCCATCGAAGCCTACCGCCGCGCCTACCTCGGCGACCCCAACGCCGCCATGGGCGGCATTCTGGCCGTCAACTTTCCGGTCACGGCCGCGTTTGCAGAAGTGGTGATGGACTCGCTTCAGAAGTGGGGCAAGGACGCCGGGGCGGGGGCGTTTTTCGTCGAAGTGCTTGTTGCCCCCTCGTTTGAGGACGACGCGATTCAGGTAATCCGTACACGAAAGAAGTGGGGCGAAAAGGTTCGTCTGCTGGCCGTCGGGCCGATGGACGTCGAGCCTGACCCGGGTGAGCTCGACTACAAGCGCATCGCCGGGGGGATGCTCGTTCAATCGCGCGACCTTGTCGGACTCAATGAAAACGAGTGGAAGGTCGTCACCAAGCGCAAGCCGACCGACGCCGAAATGGCCGACCTTCGTCTCGCATGGCTCGTCGCCAAGCACACCAAGAGCAACGCCATCAGCATCTGCAGGGACGGCATGCTCATCGGCAACGGGGCCGGGCAGATGTCACGCGTGATGAGTTGCCGCATCGCCACGTGGCTGGCGAAGGAGAATGGCCACGCGGGCAAACTCGCAGGCAGCGTCGCGGCGTCGGACGCGTTCTTCCCGTTTCGCGACGGGCCGGACATTCTCATGGAGGCAGGCGTCACGGCAATCATTCAGCCCGGCGGCTCGAAGCGCGACGACGAAACCATCGCCGCCTGCGACGAGCGGAACGTGGCGATGATCCACACGGGCACGCGCCACTTTCGCCATTGAGCCGTAGGCTTAATCCAGTTGGATTGTTCGCCAGTCCAACTAATTGACTGCTGATGCATGGAAGTTTTTCTTTATCCAGACGAAGGTCTCGACCAAGACCTCTCGTAAATGGTATGGTGGGTGATGCCCACCGAAGGAATATCATCAGCTATGAACACGACGACAAGCAAACCTTCGATTCGGTTTCGTCGCTCGATCGCCTGGCTGGTTGCTATTCATGCCTTGCTCTTGTTTCCCATGGTTTTGTTTGCCACACATCTGACGGTTGCCCGGCTCGCTGATTCGCGCAGCTTTGTTTGGCGAGTGAAGAGTCTGGCGGTTGTGTCTACTCGTCGGTATGTGACGCTGGTCATTGGCAACATCGACAAGCCGCTTCGCGCCGAGAATCGGCGTCGCAACCAAGAGAGGCTCGCCGCGGCGCTCGTGGACAATCCCTATCTGTCCGAAGAGGCGCAGGAGGCGATCACCGCGGATGACGACCCGCGCGACGATCAATTCACCGAGCGTGTATCCGACGGATTCACGTTAGCAAGTGATCACGAACGCTATGGTTTCTTGGAAATCGTGAAATCGCAGTTCGCGAATGTGAACCTGACGTTTGTTCGGCTCGAGGCGAGGTCAACGGCGGCCGTGCTCCTGATCCCGTGGCTGGCGTTTCTTTCGGCTAGGGTGATCTCATGGATGGGCCGCCGGTTGGCTGAGACGCCGGAACGGTGTCTGGCCTGCGGCTATCAGCTTGGTATGACGCTTCGGCCGAGGTGCCCCGAATGCGGTCAGAAATTCGACGAAGCGACGCGGGCCTATCTCATCGGCAAGAATGCGGACGTGCCGTTGGAGGCGATTTGGGAGGAGCAGGAGAACTCGGCGAGAGGTCCATAACGCAAAAGACTTCGTCGCGATGATCCACACCGGCACCCGCCACTCTCGCCATTGAGCCGGCGATTGTGATATTGCGGAAGCCAACAACCGCAACAAAGTGGTGTTTCGGCGAAGCGGGGCTGCGCCTATTTCAAGCCGGCGACGATTGGAATGTAGAACTCCACCATGCGGTTGCCGGGAAACTCCGCCGAATTCAGGGTGCAGCGGGCCTGGAAGGGGACGGCAATGGTATCCGGCACGGCGACGGCCATGTACGCGCCGTCCGACGAGCGCTTCAACTCAACGGCAGGCGTCACCGACTGGCTGCCTGCGGGCCACAACTGCACTTTTCCTGTCAGCGCGGCGGCGGGCTGCACGACGAGTCCCTCGGTGCACAGGTAGAAGCGAAGCTCGCCGCGAGAAACCAGCACCGCTTCCAGCTTATAGGAGCCGGGAACGAAGTTCGTCACGACGCCGCCCATAGGCCCGATGTAATTCTTGCCGGGAATGTTTGCGCCAAAGAGGCTCGCGGCAGGGCCGGCGCATCGCGGGCATTTCTCAATCGGCGCGTCGAAATCCACGCCGAGGCACATGGCGGCGCAGCCGTAGCGGGCCTTGATGGTGCCGGTAGTCGCCGAGGGCTGCGACGAGGCGGACTTTCCTTGCGAAGGGCTGAGCCGCGAGTCGTAGTAGTTTCCGGCGGCAAGCGACCAGACTTCTTTTTGCCCCTCGTTGGTCATCGCGACGACGGTTTGTGCCTGACGCCAGAGGTCGGCGAGCAGCCGGGAATAGATGACGATCGGCGTTCCGGCCTTGTATCCGCTGACGTTGAAGAGAATCTTCACGCCGTTGTTCCGCTCGACCGGATGGGCGGCGTAGTCAAACTCGGTTGCCGAGATGGGATGCACCTGGCCGTCCCACATGATCTGCAAGTTTGCATTGATGTAGTCGGTGAGCGGACCGCGGACCAGCATCAACTCGCCGTCGGTGTAGTTGACGTCGCCGTTTTTATCGATGGGGAACTTCACTTCGACGGCGTCGCGGTCCATCCAGAGCGTGCCGGACAGTGACGAACCTTTGACATCGAGGGTGACGAAAACGGTCGCCTTGGCGAAGGGCGTTACGGCCACGGCGGTGTTGCATATGAGCCCGGCGGCCATTGAGGCGGCGAGGATCCATCGAGTCAGCATCTTCTTTTCTCCCAGTCAATTCAATCGTTTCGCGTTCGTCCGGCCACGTCGGGTCAGCCGGCGCTAAGCGAGCCGACCACATCGGCGAACTTTTGCCGGATCATAGCCTTCAGCGCCGCATGCCGGGCCGAGGCCAGGGCCGGATCAGACCTGATGATCTGCGCCGCATCCCGTTGGGCCAGCCGGAGCAGGTCGCCATCGCGAAGCAGATCGGCGACGCGGAGGTCGGGCAGTCCGTGCTGCCGAGTGCCGAGCAGTTCGCCGGGGCCGCGCAGGCGCAGGTCCTCTTCGGCTATTTTGAATCCATCCGTCGTCCTTGCAAGGACGGCGAGGCGCTCGTTTTGTGCGGTCTGGCTCTGTGTCATCAGAAAGCAGTAGCCGCGAGCGCCGCCGCGACCGACGCGCCCGCGAAGCTGGTGGAGCTGCGAGAGGCCGTAGCGCTCGGCGTGCTCGACGATCATGCAGGTCGCCTGTGGCACGTCGATGCCGACCTCGATCACCGTGGTGGACACGAGTACCTGCACACGGCCGGCGACGAAGTCGGCCATGACCGCTTCGCGCTTGCGATTCTCCAGGCGACCATGGACCAGGCCGACGCGCATGCCGGCGAACTCGCTCTTGCTGAGGCGTTCATACTCTGTGGTGGCGTCGCGAAGCTGTGAGCCGTCGGTCTCGTCGACCAGCGGGTAGACGACATAGGCTTGTTCGCCGAGGGCGATCCGCGATCGAACAAAGTCCCATGCCGTGCCCGCTTCGCTCGGCGGGCAGACGCGAGTGACGATGGGCACACGGCCCGGGGGCATTTCATCGATGGTGGTGATATCCAGATCGCCGAAGACGGTCATGGCCAGCGTACGCGGGATCGGCGTGGCGGTCATGATGAGATAGTGCGGGTCAAGCCCCTTTCCGCGGATGGAGGCGCGCTGGCGGACGCCGAAGCGATGCTGCTCGTCGACGACGGCGAGACCGAGGTTCGTGAGTCGGACGGAGTCCTGAATGAGCGCGTGCGTGCCGATCAGCAGGTCCAGTTCTCCGGCGTCGATTTTCGCGTAAATGGCCTTGCGCTCGGCGGCGGTCAGTCGGCCGGTGAGCAGGGCGAATCGAACGCGGCTGTCGACGAGATATCGCCGGGTGGACTCATAGTGCTGCCGGGCGAGCAGGTCTGTCGGCGCCATTATGGCCGCCTGTTTGCCATTGGCGATGGCGACCAGCGCCGCGTACAAGGCGACGACGGTCTTGCCGCAGCCGACATCGCCCTGGAGCAATCGGTGCATCGGTCGGGGGCGATTCATGTCCGTGACGATGTCGCGAATGGCGCGGTCCTGCGCGGGCGTGAGGTTGAAGCCGAATCTGCGGCGGATGCGGCGGTCGATCTCGGCGCTGCACGGCAGAACATGCGACTTTGCGTCGGATCGGAGGCTGCGGCGGGCGACGGTCAGGGCGAGCTGCATGGCGAGCAGCTCGTCGAAGGCGATGCGCCGGCGCGCGGCGGGGAGGTCGCTGTCGCGCGCCGGGCGGTGCATGGTTTCGACGGCCCAGCGGCGCCCGGCGAGCTTGCGCTCCTTGAGAAACTCCGGATCGTGATACTCCTGAATGAGCGGCAGCAGGCGCGGCAGGTTGTCGAGGATGAGCTTGGCGATGGTCTTGCTGGGCAATGCCATGCTCGCGGGATAGACCGGCTGAAGCATCGCCGGCGACGATTCATCGACCGGGGCGGCGTCTTCGCCGAGGACTTCGAGCTTCGGATTGATGAGCTGGGCGAGATGGTGATACTCGGTCACCCGGCCGGTGGCGCGGACGACGGAGCCGCGCTGAATGCGATCGGCCATCCACCCGGCGCGAAACCAGGTGAGGTTGCAGCGACCGGTGTTGTCGAGGAGGGTCGCCGATACGGTGGGCCCCTGACGGCTGCGACGCGACGTGACGGCGGCGATCTTGCCGATGACCGTCGCGGTCATGCCGAGTTCGAGATTCTCGATGAATCGGGATTCCTGCCGCTCGTGGCGGGCGGGGAAATACTCGATCAGATCGAGAATCGTACGGATGCCGAGTTCGGCGAGCAGGCCGGCGCGCCGCGGGCCGACGCCGGGCAGGAACTGCACCGAATCCGATAGTTGCGGCAGCCCGGCCGAGCGGCGGGTCAGGGAATGATCAGCTTGATCCCCACCGGAAGCTCGTCGGGGTGGCGCAGGCGACGGTCGTTGGCGTAGTAGATCTTTCGCCACTGGTTCTCTGTTCCGTAGTATTGCCGCGCGATGCTGTAGAGAGTCTCGCCTTTTTTCACCCAGTGGGTCCGGCCCGGCAGTCCGGCGCCCGGTTCAAAGTACTCCTCCGGCGGTGGAGGTTCCGGTTCCTGTCGCGCCATCGGCTGGACGGGGTTTGCGGGTCGGGATTCAACCACCGGCTGGGTCGGCGGCGACGATCCGCCGCAGCCTGCGAAGCCGAGCCAGACCGCGCCCAGGCAGAGCGGCACAAGCCGGAAGGCCCGCCGACCAGTCGCAGCGGCGAAGAGTCCCCGAATTCCCCTCTTGATAAGCGTTCTCATCATTACGATAGTCGGTAATTCTCAGGGCTGGAGAATCTGTGTCAACGCCGGGTCGAAGAGCCAGGGACGATAGGCTTGGTTGACCAATCCTCGGGAGGTCGCAAGAATCGTGACCCATTCTAGATGGATGGAGTCAGCAATAATCGGTTTGAAGACGCGCGACAAGCAGCGGAAAGAGGCAACATGTCACTACTCGCCACTGGAACGATTGGGATCGACACCGTCGAAACGCCGTACGGCATCGCACGCGACGTCCTGGGAGGGTCAGCCGGATATTTCACCTTGGGGGCGAGCCTACTGACGTCGGTGCGGCTGGTCGGTGTGGTCGGAGAGGACTTCCCGACTGATTTCCTGCAAGTGTTCAAGGACCGCGATATTGATCTATCGGGGCTGGAGACCCGCGCCGGCGCCAAGACGTTTCGCTGGCACGGAAAGTACGTCGGCGACATGAGCAGTGCGGAGAGCCTGCGTACCGATTTGAACGTGGTGGGGGAGGCCCCGCCGAGGATTCCCGATCACTTCACCGATTCGGGATTCGTCTTCCTCGCCAATACACATCCCGCCATTCAGCGAGCCTTCATCGCTCAACTCAAAGCGCCGAAGTTGATCGTCTGCGACACGATGAACCTGTGGATCAACGAGCATCGCGACGAACTCCTGAAGACGCTGGGCGAGGTCGACGGCATCATCCTGAACGACGGCGAAGCGCGGCTGCTATCAGGCAAGGACGACCTGGTGACCGCGGGTATGGAAGTGCTCAAGATGGGCCCGATCTTCGCCGTCATCAAAAAGGGCGAGCACGGAGCGCTGCTGGTCTCGGAAGATGAGGCCTACACGCTTCCGGCCTATCCGACCCGACAGGTGAAGGATCCAACCGGGGCGGGCGACAGCTTTGCCGCGGGGATGATGGGCCATCTGGCGGCCATCGACCGGTTTGACGGCCCGGCCTTGAAGAGCGCGATGGCGCGCGGGGCATGCATCGCGTCGATCGCCATCGAGGATTTTTCGATGCGATCGATTTCCGCCGCGACCCCGGCAGAAGTCGAAAAACGCCTGGCCCAATACAAGTCGATGTTGAGCTTCGACTGACGGCTTGTTCGCGTGATCCGACCCACCCATTGGCGACGCCGAGGAAACCAGAACGCCCGGAGTCTTGGATGAACGCGCTTCCCTCTCGCCCACGGATTGCATTCACAATCGTAATCGCAGGCTTCGCTCTGACATGGCCGGGGTGTGCGGGTCCCGCTGCGTCCGACTTCGTCCTGACCGCCGAGCGCACCGATTTCGTTCGGACGGGCGACTACGCCGAGGCGGTCGCATCCGTGCGCGCGGCCGAGCAGGCATCGCCATGGGTCCGCGTTGTCAAGATGGGGACAACGCCCGAGGGGCGCGACATGCCGCTGGTCATCGTCTCGCGCGAGCGGGCCTTCACGTCGGAGCAGGCCGCGGCCACCGGCAAGGCGATTGTGCTCATCAACAACGGCATCCATTCCGGCGAGATCGAGGGGAAGGACGCGAGCCTCCAGCTTCTGCGCGAGATCGCCATCACCAAGACTCACGCGAGCCTGTTGGATCACGTCATCCTGCTGATTGTCCCGATCTTCAGCATCGATGGCCACGAGCGCAGCAGCCGCTACAACCGCATCAATCAAAACGGACCGGAGGAGATGGGCTGCCGCTGCACGGCGCAGGGTTACAACCTCAATCGCGATTTCATCAAGGCCGACGCGCTGGAGATGCGGCACTGGCTGCGGATGTACCACGCCTGGCGGCCGCATTTCTGGTTTGACACGCACACCACCGACGGGGCGGACTGGCAATACGACGTCACCTTTATCGCCGCCTTCGGACCCGAGGCGCCCGCGTCGATCGCGGGCTGGGTGAAGGACAAGCTCCATCCGCATCTGCTGCGCACGCTCGCCGAGGACGGTCACTGTCCGCAGCTTTTCTTCGACATGCGCGATCGACTCGATCCGTCGAAAAGCATTGCCTCGGGCTTCGGCGGATTCGCCCCGCGATTTTCGACCATGTACGGCGCCATCACCAATCGCCCGTCGCTCCTCGTCGAGACCCACATGCTTAAGCCCTACGGAACGCGCGTCCGGGCGACGCACCAGATACTGGTCCGTTCGCTGGAGTTGATCAACGCCGAGCCCGCGAAGTTGATCGACGCGGTGCGGGCGGCGGATGAGGAGGCGTCCGCGTTTGCTGATCCCAAATCCGATCCTCATGTGGTGCCGCTGGCGACAGTGGGCGACGAGAAGGACGAAGGCGAGCCGGTGATCTTTAAGGGATTCGCTCACACCATGCAGTCGAGCGAAGCGGCGGGGGGGTCGTATCCGAAGTGGGAGCCCGCTAAGCCGATCGACGTACCAACGAAACTCTTTACCAAGGCGGTTGTCAGCGAATCGGTGCGGCCGCCGCGCGGTTATCTCATCCCGCCGCAATGGATTGATGTCATCGCAAAGCTGGAGCTTCACGGGCTTCGAGTGACGCGATTGAAAAGGCCGCTGGTGACGAATGTCGAGGTCTATCGCTTCGCCGACGTTCACTGGTCGGAGAGGCCGTTCGAGGGGCGGCACATGCTCAGCTTCAAGACGACGAAGTCCTCGGAGATGCGGCGCTATCCCGCCGGGTCGGCCGTGGTCATGCTCGATCAGCCGATGTCGCGCGTGGCGGTGCACATGCTGGAGCCGGACGCGCCGGACAGCCTCGTGCGCTGGGGTTTCTTCGACACCATCTTCGAGCAGAAGGAATATTTCGAAGATTACTGCATGGCCCCGATCGCCGATGCGGGGCTGCAAAAGGACGAGTCGCTGCGCGGAGAGTTCGAAGCGTGGCTGAAGGAGAACCCCGACAAGGCGGACAACGTCCGGGCAAGGCTCCAGTTTTTCTACCAGCGTTCGTCGTACTGGGATGAGAACAAGGATGTGTACCCCATCGGGCGCTATTTCGGTTTACCGGGTGATTTTCAAGAGTAAAAGCGGCGCGGCGAATCAGCGACGCATCACCGCCGTCGCCCAGGTGCTGGGGTCGATCCACCAGTTCAGATCATCGCCGATGGTCAATGCCTGCTGCCCCAGTTCGGTGTCTTCGAGCATGTAGTAAAACCCGATGCGCGGATTCTCGACGGGATCGAAGCCGGCCATGACTCGTGCGGGCAGGTGGGCCGTCAGGCTGTAGCCGGTCTTGGACACCTTCGACGCGGTGAGAATGTCGCCCGGCGAGACGAGCGGGGCATCCTGGGTGGCACGGGATATCTTCGCGGAACCGGCGCAGGCCTCGCGACCCTTCGATCCGCCGCCCGAAGGCATAAAGAAAAAGTGCTGGCAGAAGCGCGATGCCCGGCGGATATCGCGCGTGTCGCGCATGTCCGTCAGCAGGCGGAGACAGTCCGAGTTGCGAAAGTTATCCGGGTCGCAGCGCAGCGGCCGCGACTTTTCGCTGACCTTGCAGCCGATGTAAATCCCGCCCTCGTTCCATGCGGCGTAGACTTGTCCGAATGGCTCTTCCCCGTCGATCGTGCACAGGGGCGGCAGGGCGAACTCGTCGCCCCATGCGGCGACGTCGCCGTTAATCGGCAGCCCCTTCTTGGCCCGATGAATCGGGAACTCAAACTTGAAGAGGAATCGGTTAGGGACCAGTACGCTCATGCCCGCATTTTAGCTTGAGTCGTGCTACGCGTCTGCCACCTTTGGCCGATTCGCCCGAGTCCGCTACATTTGTCCGCATGAAGGTATTACTTGGTCGCACATGGACGCCTGCCTATCGCTGTATCGTCATGGCGATGCTGACGATTGCCATTGCGGCGATGTCCGCGGCGGCATGGCCCATTGAGCGGACGACCTTCGAGGCAGGCGGCAGCGTCCTGAAGATCGAGATTCTCGACGACGATCTCGCTCACTTCGAATTGACGACCCAGCCCGGTTCTCCCGACAGCCGCATCGACACGTCGCCGATGGTTGATAAAAAGGATTACGACGGGCCGACTGCCCCCATCCGCCGCGAGTCGGGGATCCTCGAAACCAGGAACCTGCGCATCGAAGTAAACGCGGAATCCCTCGGCATCACAGTTTCGCAGCGAGCGAGGCTCGGCGAACGGCGCATCGTCGGCTTCAGCGGTGCGCATCTCGGCGGTGAGGATGCCGTGCTGAGCATCGATGCGCCGGATATGACTCATGCCTACGGACTCGGCGAGCAATTTTTCGATCCGCCTTCCGCCAATTCGAACTGGGTCGGCAGGCAGCGCACGCCGGGCTGTAAATTCGGCAACAGGCAGGTGCCGTATCTCGGCGGGGCGGTTGGCAATAACACCTTTCCGATTCTCTATGCGATGGGCGAGGGCAATACATGCTTCGCCGTCTTCGTCGATGACGTCCGCGCTCAGTCGTGGGACCTCGCTTCGCAGCCGTGGCAGGTGAAGACCTCGTCGCCGGCTTTGCGCTGGTATCTGCTCGACGGTCCCGATCTGCCGGACCTGCGGCGCGACTACATGGAACTCGTCGGCCGCCCGCCGGTCCCGCCGAAGAAGGCGTTCGGGCTGTGGGTCTCTGAGTACGGCTACGAGGACTGGGCCGAAATGGAGTCCAAGCTTGAATCGCTGCGCAAGCACAACTTTCCCGTGGATGGCTTCGTGCTCGATCTTCAATGGTTCGGCGGTCTGGAGCCGGGCGGCGAGAAGAGCAAGATGGGCTGTCTCGAATGGGACAGGAAGCGTTTTCCTCGACCGCATGCCAAGCTGCACGCGCTGGCGAGGAAGTCCGGCGTCGGCGTCGTCGTGATAGAAGAGTCGTACATTTCGCGGGGCTTGCCGGATCATCAAAACCTTGCGAAGAAGGGATACCTCGTCGGCAGCGGGACCAGCGAGCCGATCTTCCTGAAGAGCTGGTGGGGGCACGGCGGGATGCTGGACTGGCTGAACCCTGCGGCCGCCGACTATTGGCACGACACGAAGCGTCAGGCGCTCGTCGTTGACGGCGTGCTCGGTCACTGGACGGACCTCGGCGAGCCGGAGGACTACTCAGCCGACGGCATCTACAACGGCGAAATGCGCCACGCGGACGCGCACAACCTCTACAACCTCTCCTGGGCGGAGAGCATCGCCCGCGGATACCAGCGGAATAAGTCGAAGCGGCGGCCGTGGATTCTCTCGCGATCGGGCACGTCTGGCATTCAGCGCCACGGCGCGGCCATGTGGTCCGGCGATACCGGCTCGAACATGGCCAGTCTCACCGAGCAGGCCAACGTGCAGACGAACATGTCGCTCTCGGGGATCGATTACTTCGGCTCCGACATCGGCGGCTTCCACCGCAGCGCGATCGACGGTGACGTCGACGATCTCTACACAAAGTGGTTCGCCGATTCATCGCTCACTGATGTCCCGGTCCGCCCGCACACGTCGAACAGGAAAAACCAACACGAGACAGCGCCGGACCGCATCGGCGACATGGCGAGTAACCTGGCCAATATCCGACTGCGATACGAACTGATTCCCTATCTTTACAGTCTCGCTCACCGCGCCTATCGCTTCGGCGAGCCGGTCTTCCCTCCGCTGTTTTATTTCTACGCCGACAATCAAAGGGCCCGCGACAACTGCGTTCAGAAAATGATCGGCGACGGTCTGATGGTTGTGCTTAATCATGAATACGGCGAGAACAAGCAGCATTTCGAGCTTCCCGTGGGCACCTGGTTTGATTGGCATCACGATACGCGAATTCTCTCGACCGACGGCCTGTCAGGCAGCCATCGGCCATACTTCGACGGTCGTCTGAGGTTGCCGCTGTTTGCCCGGGCAGGCGCGATCATTCCCATGATGTACGTCGACGATCAGACGATGAACGCCCTCGGGATGCGCAAGGACGGTTCGCGGCGGGACGAACTCATCGTTCGTGTTTTTGCAGGAGGATCATCGAGCTTTACGCTCTATGAAGACGACGGTGAGACCGTCGCGTATCAGCAGGGCGAGGTCCGCAGCACGATCATAAAGCAGGCGTCGACCGCCGACGGCGTGACGGTGACCATCGCGGCCTCCAAGGGCACCTACAAAGGGGCAATCGAGAAGCGGGCCAACGTCGTACGTATCACGACCGATGGTCGGCCGCAGTGCGCCGGCGTCACCCTGAACGGCAAGGCGCTCAAACGGCTTCGCAACGCGGCCGAACTCGACAAGGCTGCCGAGGGCTGGTGCCAGCCCGAGCGATTCGTCATCCTCGCGAAGACGGCGGTCTTGCCGGTGACAAAGAAAAAGTTGCTCGCCTTCGCGCTCACCTCGGACTAACCACTGGGCCATCGCCTCGCTTACGGAGCAACCGGCAGCATGAGAAACGTCGCAAAAGACGTCTGGCAGATCGACGGCTTTCCCTCCAACGCGATCAACGCCTATCTCGTTGGCGATATCCTGATCGACTGCGGCACGCGTTGGGACGTCCGGCGATTCTTGAAGGCCCTGGCCGGCATCGACCTGAAGCTGGTCGCGCTGACCCACTGCCACCCGGACCATCAGGGCGCGGCAAAGGCGATCTGCGAGAAATTCGGCGTGCCGCTGGCCTGTCACGAGCTTGACAAAGACGCCATGGAGGGCCGCACACGGATGGTCCCCGACGGAGCGATGATCCGCGTTTCGAGCAGAATGTTCTCCGGCCCGCCGCACAAGGTCGATCGCGTTCTTCACGACGGCGGGATGGTCGGCCCGCTTCGCGTCATTCACGCGCCGGGCCACACGCCGGGGCATTGCATGTTTTTCCGCGAGGAGGATCGGCTCCTGATCGCTGGAGACGCGGCGATCAACATGAACCTGCTGACGCTCTGGCCGGGCCTTCATACGCCGCCGAACTTCTTCTGCGTGGACCCTGCCGAGAACCGCCGCTCGATTCGCAGGATCGGCGAGCTTGAGCCGCGCACGATCCTCTTCGGCCACGGCCCGCCGCTGTCCAACATGAGGAAGCTGAGCCGCTTTCTCGACCGCCTGCCGCTGTGACGCAGCCTTTCTCAGTCGTGACAGCTCGCATTGGGAACCGGTGTCGTCGCCGATAACCACGCAATCGTCGTCTGTTAATCATCCAGCGCATCGGCCCCAAACGCGGTCGCAACGATATTCGCGTAAATCTGGGTGGGCCGGTTTGGATTTAGCGGCGTTGATTTGTAAGGTTTCTCCAGCCGGCCGGGTGAATTCGCAAGCACGGTCGAGCAGTGGGATCGAGCGTGGCGAACGAAGGCGTCGGGTGTCGCATCAATCGCAGCAGCGACGGGGGAAACGTATGAACGGGCTTCGCGATAAGTTCAGACAATTCGTCACGGAAGACTCGGGAGCGACAGCGACGGAGTACGCCGTCATGCTGGCGCTCATTTTCCTCGTCGTCATCGGCGCCGTGGCCGTACTGGGGACCAAGGTCTCATCGACCTTCGTTGATGCGGAGAGCGGATTCTGACACGGTGAGGCTGGCTTATTGGCGGAGCCGCGACGGAATCTACTAGCGAACATCTTCGGCGTAAGAGCCGTCTGATCGCGTAAGGATGTTCGGCAGCGTCGGCGGCTGCGAGGTGCCCGCGACCGGCGGCCGGCGGAAGCACTCGCTGCGATCGAGCGTCAACTGGCTGCGCCGAACGTAGTGGCCGTTCTCGTCGATCAGCGCGATATAGACCGTAAACACGTCCGACCGCACGGTCAGCATGTTTGCCAAACGGGAAAGGAAGATGTCGCGCGCCCGCAGGCCGGGGTTTTCGGGGGCCGGCGCGGGGAATCCGGTCGGCACAACGGGGATGTAATCCAGATAGTAGCCCTCCGGTGGCGAATCGAATTGGCCATCGTTGTCGTCGTCGGCGCGCCTGAACCGGAAGTCCGGCGAAAAGATGTCCGACGGACCAGCGCTCGGATCGCTGACCCGGACCTTATGACTGTCGAGAATCGGCGCAGGCGTAAGAGCATATCGGTCAATGTGGAACAGCGCATCGCCCGCGGTCCCGCCCCGATCGGTGACCAGCAGCATGTTCGGCAACTCAAACAGGTGGCGGAACGGCCCCGAGTCAGCAGGCGTCGGTCGCGCGGCGGCGGCCGGTCTGCCCGCGACGGCGACGATCCGCATCTGAAGGGAAACCGGGTCCCACTCAAACACCGGCACCCGACGAACTTCCCGCCGTGAGACGATGGCCGAAGCCAGATCCCAGAAAGCGCCGTTGGGGGCCAGGGCGGCAAAGTCGTTGACCGGGCTGCCGGATGAGAACCCGGCGCGGATGTATTCGACCGAGCCCGGCATCAGCGACATGAACGGCACGCTCCGCAGGACGGAGACCGGGGCGGTGTTGATGTTGATCTTGCCCGCTGTTCGATAGAGCAGGCTGGACCCCTCCGTCGGATCGGTCAGATCCTTCAGGATGTCGCCGTCGCCGTCGTTGTCGATTCCGTCAAAGAGCGGGCTCGTTGTCGTGAAGTAGTCTGCGAGCTTCGCCGTCCACGGCAGGCCGCCGACCTTGATGGCATCCTTGAAATCGACGTGACCGGCGGCGATGCGGATTAGCCCGTCGCCGATCAGGTCGGTCGTCGGTGCCCTGGCGAGGGTATCCGCGAGCAGCTCGGTGACGCTGCGCTTGCCGAGCATCGCTGCCCCATTCCTGTCGCTGAGCAGCGGCGGGTCCGTGTTCAAGGTGCGATTGAAGGCCCCGATCATCAACATGCGGCTCAGGTCGCCGACGGAATCGAAATCGTGATAGGGCTGCGGATCATTAAAGCTGTCCCTCGGATCAATCCCGGCCAGACCCATGTCGGTCATCCGAGTCCGCGCAGGCCAGATGTTCTGCGGAATGATCTTGTCGAGGCTGTCCTGAATGGTGTTTTGCTTGCCCAGCGACGGCCGAAGCCACAGCGGGCGGCTCTGCGGCAGCGGGGGAGGCTGGCCCTCGGAATAACGCTGAAACGCCGTCGTAAAGCGCCAGCCCTTCGTGCTTCGCAGGAGCGAAAACTCACGCTTCGTGCCGACCGCCCAGCCCGGATCGCGCTTGGCCCAGACAGTGGTGATGTCGTTGCTGAAATTGACGAAGTCTGACAGCGTGTTTGCGGAGATGTCGCCTGAATTTTCGGGGTCGATGGTATCGAGGACGTGAAACGCGGTGTCGGACGGATCGTTGTCGATACCGGTTCCTGAATAGACGAGTTGAATCGTGCCCTGACCGTTGACCGGAATCTTAAACTGAGGATTGCTGAAGAACGTGGCCAGAACGAGCGGAGTCAGCGAGGAAGGGGCATCGGCCTTCGACCCACACAGGACGAAGAAGTCTCCGTCGCCGTCGGCTGACAGGACAGGTGCGAAGTTCCCGGCATTGCGGAAACTCGATAGCGGCAGCAAGCCCAGGCCGGGAATCGACGGCAGCACGCGGATATAAAGATTATCCGGCGAATTCAGCGGAATGTTCCAAAGCGGCGGCACGAATAACTCAAACGCGAAAAACCACTTGTCGCCCGGCCCGCTGACCGGCACCGGTCCGGACGATGGGTTGCCGGCGGTGACGAACGCATAGGCCTCGGTCAGGAAGGGCTGCTTCTCGATGCCGAACACGCGGAAGGGCGGGCCGATGGAGGGCGTGATGGTCACGATCGTCGGCTCGTTGTCCTGATCGCGGTAGTCGGCAAGGTTCACCGCGAATTGCCAGGCCAGCCATTGTCGATTGCGATCGTCCGCCAGGCTCTGGCCCTGATACTCGCTGACGCCCTCCAGTGCGAGATACATGGCCGCAGCGCTGTAGCGAATGAAGTCTTCCTTCGCCGCGCCGCCGTTGCCGACGCTGCCCATGTTCAAGTCGATGTGCTGCGGCCGGGCCCACTCGGGGACATCGGGAAGATTCTCATATGCCGCGGAGAGGGTCGAAACCGCAGGACTGTTCGCGAATCGCACCATGTCGAGAACCGGCCAATCCATGCCCAGCGCCCGAAGCTGCACGATCCGCGCATCAATTGAGGCAATGCCCGGCGCCGTCAGGACAGGCGGCGGCTCGACAAAGTGACTCACCGTCGTCAGCAGCGGGCGGCGCACAAAGTAGCGATGATGCTCGTCGATCATCGTCCGCCAGCCCTTTATGTTGGGATTGCCGCCACCCACCCATTGATCTTGTTGGTAACCTTCGTAGCCAAAGGGATCTTTCCAGTTGGCGTTGAATCGGTTCCATCGTGGCACGTTCGACAACGCGTTACGCATGTAGCTCGTGCCGTTCAGCCCGTTCATCATCGGCGTCCACTGCATCGATCCCATCAGGGCCCGGTCGATGTTCACGTATTCATCCCCGCCGCCGTTGACGACTTCCTCCCATTCGGACTTGCGGCCGTAAGGGACGAGCATGTTGCGATGGCGAAGGGATGCCTCCTCGGAGATGCCGTAGGGTCGGTACGCAACCGAAGTGGACGGCGTGCCGCCGATCAACTCGCGGCGAACCACGTTCCTGTCATATTCGATGGGATCGGGATTCAGCGCGCCGTCGGAGCGGTAGCGCATCATCTCGGTAGTGCGTCCCAGCGCGTCGTCGGGATGGACGACGTCGTCAAGGAGAATCTCGGTCGCCCGTCGGCCGCGTCGCTGGAGGTCGGCGAGTCCCTCGTCGAACGTGTCCCCGCCGCTTGGCGCCGCAAGGCTCGATGCCGTGTTGACGTTCAGCATGCCGCCGTGATCGACCACCCGCACCGCCGCGTAAAGCTGGCGCGGATTGTTGGCCCCATCGGTGTCGAACGGAATGACCATGCTCAACGGCGAATCCGGCACGCCGTCGCCGTCGGCGTCGTAGAGATCGACCGCGCCGTCGGCATTGGTGTCGAAGTAGGGGAATTGAGGCAATTTGTTTATGAAGAGTGGGGAGGCAGCGAGTGCGGCTTGATGAGCGGGGGCAAGCCAGCTTTCCCGAGCCTCGGCAATCGTGACGTTTGTCGTTGAGCCCGGAATCATTGGCAACGGGAAGATCAACGGCGATGGCGGCGGCGTCTGCATGACATTGACGTTCTCAAGATTCGTCGTCGAATACTGAACAGGGATCGGCGCCTCGATTCGGGAATTCTGCGCCCAGGCGAACGGCTGCAAACCGCCCTGGAGGAAGTCGTTCGTCAGCAGGTCCGACCCGATGTAGGAGACGTAGCGCCACGAAAGAATGTGATCTTCGGTGAGCGGATAACCGGGGGGCGGCGTGACGCCGATGTAGGTAGGCAGCGCCTTCGGCTCACCATAGACCGGCGGCAGAACCGCGGCGGGATCAGTTTCGTAAAGCAGGTAGGGAATTGTCGAAGAGAGCCAGCGATCATTCTCACCGGGAGCGTCGAAGGCCTCGTTGTTCTCCAGGATCGTCGGAGCGCCGGAAGGTCGATTCGAGTCGAGCGGTCGCGGTGGGTTGATCGTGTCCGGCGACGGGCCCCAGATGTCTCGCCACAGGCGATCCTGCACCGAGCGAACCACGCTCGACATGGCGGATCGCGCCGTCTGCGATGATACGTCCAGGCTCACTCGGCGCGCCTCGCCGTGTGTCCGGGTAATCATCACCAGGCCGACAAGAGCCAGAAGCGTCAGCATCCCCAGGACGAAGACCATGGCCGTGCCGGGGCGACGCCACCGGGTTCTTGTGCGGGGGGGGGTCATTGCGGTCCGTCTCATCGTGTCCTCCGGGCCTATCCGGGCCCCACGAATGGTACGCGGTGGCCAAGAGTCCACCGAGGTCCGGATAGGAGAAAAGTAGGTGGAAAGTGGGGGGGCGAAGGGGCTGGTGAAGGCTTGCCAAAGGGCCTTCAGAGCGTTTTAATACCCCTGTCCTCCTTAAGTCTGCCCGGCCAATCGAGCAATCGGTTCCCGGGCTTATCCGGCCCCCATCGTCTAGTGGCCTAGGATATCAGGTTCTCATCCTGGAGACCGGGGTTCGAGTCCCCGTGGGGGTGCGTAAGCACGAGGCCCCGGCGAAGAGATTTCGTCGGGGCCTTTTTTTGCCTCCAGGTAATGGGTGTAGAGATGGCTCACGGCAGCCCGGTCAGCAGTTCGCTCGCAAAATCGGCAGACGATTGGACGGTTGATCAGACCGGTAGCATCCTTGACGACCGACCGATGATGGGCCGCACAAATGAACCCCCTGGTTGTGGTCCTTTGCTTCAACCGATAAACTTTGACTTGGGCAGAAGTTAAGCGATCAAGAGAGGATTCGGACTGACCTTTTTCGTTGGATTGCCCGGGTTCGATTCTCCGCCGGTTTCCGTTATTCTCAAGCTTCGCGGATTCAGGTGGATGCAGGCTTGCGAGTCTGGTTCGATCGGCCTTAGAGTCTCGGTAGGTAAGAGGAGCGTCAAGTTGCAGTCCGCGCCGATCAAAACAAAGCAGAGTCCGCAGGCCCATGTGACAGATCGCTCCACCATCAAAGCCGAAGCACCTGTAGAGCCTGCGTCTCGCGATGCATCCCAAATCCGTGCTCGCGAAGCTGTCGTAAGCAATCCATCAGCCGTCAATCCCACCGATCCGTGTTTATCGCTGCAGGCATTCCTGGTTCTCGACATGATGACCCGCGTCGTCATCTGGGGGAGCTCGATCGCTTTTGCGACGATGCTGATGACCGCTTTGAAATGGTGGCCGCCGACGGGTTTGGTCGGTGCAGGTCCCGCCGAGGCCTGGGCCTGGGGCGGCGCGATCGTCCGATGGACGCTCATTTTCAACATGATCTATGTCGCTGAATTGGCGCTGCTTCGCTTGCCCATCCCACAGCCCAAGCAGGGAATTTATTCGACGACCAGTCCGCCCGACATTCGCACTCACCGCGGGCGTCAGCTCATCTGGTCGTGCATGATCGCCGTACTCACCAAGGCCAGATACGAGGCCCCGTTTCCCGGTTTTCTGGTCTTTCACATTGCGAACATTCCGCCCATGCGATGGATCATGGGACGAGTATTCGGGCCGAAGTCGAAGTCCTGTTATGTGACCGACCCGATCATTCTGGATCCGCACCTCGTCGAAATCGGTCGAAACGTGGTCCTGGGCTCCGGTTGCAACATCGCCGGTCACTGCCAGATGCCGGGCATCGTCGTGGTGCGCAAGACGGTGATCGAAGACGACGTGGTCATCGGGGCCAACTCCACGATCTTCGGCGGCGTCCACGTTCACCGCGGGGCGGTCATTGCCGCCGGCTCCGTGGTGGCCCCGTTTACAACGGTCGGGCCGGGCGAATACTGGTCCGGCGTGCCTGCCGTGAAAAAAGCAAACGCACCTGCTTCGACCGTACCACCGGCCGCGCCAAAAGGTTGAGCGTGCGGGACCGGTTACCGCCCCGTCACCAGGGCCACTCCCAGCGAATCGTCTTCGTGTTCGCGGATTGAATCTCGGGCGGCGTGCGGCCCATGTCTTTGAACAGATCGGGCGTTTCCGCGATCCACTTGCGCCAGGCCTTCGGGTCGTGATGGTGGGTCTGGCCGGTCAGAGCGATCAGGGCCCGCTCCGCGGCGTGCTGGAGCGCGAAATCGTCTTCCTCCATGACGTCCACCAGCGCCGAGGGGATCGGCGGCTCGGGAAAATATGACAGAGCTTCCATCGCCGTCAGCCGAACATTGCGATCCTTGTCGACTGCCATCCTTTCGAGGAGCACCTGGACGATTTTGCCTCGCTGCGACTCTTCGTACGAATACCGTTCAATCACGAACAGCACCAGCTTCGCGGCCTCCCAGCGAACGGCCCCCGGAGCCGCCCGCGTGCCTTCGATGCGCTCCGATTCACTGGAGAGAATGTTAAGCGCGGTTGGAACCTGTTCCGCCCCCGACGCGGGCACCATCGCGGCGATCGCCGCACAGCGAACGGCGGCATTCACATCCGTTCGCGCAATCGTATCGAACACCTTCATCGCCCATTCGGTCTTGCCGTCGCGGCTGTTGGCCAGCCCGATGACGCCCCGCCGCCGCTCATCCCCGGACTGTCCCTCCAGCGCCATATCCAGATAGTCCTGGCTCGTCTTCGGCTTCTTGAACCACTTACCGTCACTGCGCGATGACGAGCAACCGGTCGTGCTTAATGGAGCCATCACCGCGACCACGATCAACAGCAACCCGAACGGCCGGACGGCATTCGACACGCCGCCGCGCAAGGATACTCGTTGATCCCTGCTCCAAAGCGAGCGCGAGTCCGGTTGCCCCCAGCGCGCCGATTCAGGCATGTGACGGTGCGGGCTCGTAAGCATGTGATAGAAACTGCTCATTGGATATCCAGGTTACGTCCACTACGGGATGGTCGAGAAAACGCTGCCCCAGTTCCTTGAATCTTTGCGGATTGTCACTCACGTAGCAAGTCAGCGACCCCGGTCCCGGCTCCTCATTCAACATCTCACGGGCGCGAAGCCGTTCGACCACCCCGGCGGCGCACTGCTCGCCGCTGTCGACGAGCTGGATATTGGGGCCTACAAACTCCGCGATCGCGGTCTTAAGCAGCGGATAATGCGTGCAGCCGAGAACAATCACCCCAGGATCGAGATGCATGAGCGGAGTCAGATAGTCGGCAATGACTGACCGAGTAATGGGATCCTCCGGACGCCGGCCTTCCTCGACAATCGGGACGAAAAGCGGGCAGGCCCTCTGCAGGACGAGCGACCCGGAATTGTACTTTTCCATGGCCTTGCGATAGGCGTCTGACGCGATGGTCGCCTCCGTGGCGATCACGGCGATCGAGTGCCCCCGCGCGAGAAAGACCGCCTGCTTCGCGCCGGGCTCAACTACGCCGATGACCGGAATGGGCAGCGCGGCTTCCAAGTCCTTCAGGGCCACGGCACTGGCGGTGTTACATGCGACGACGATCATCTTCGGGTCGAACCTGCGAAGAAAATCGCAGATTTCGTGCGAGAATCGGGTAATCGTCTGATTGCTCTTGATGCCGTAGGGCACCCGCGCCGTATCGCCGAAATAGACGATCCGCTCATTGGGGAGCCGGCGTCGCAGCTCCCGGACGACTGTAAGCCCGCCGATTCCCGAATCGAACACACCGATGCATCGCGCGTCACCACTCATGTTCGTCACTTCCCTGTGAGGAGAACATCCAACCGGCACTCGGGCGGTTTGTCGCACCGACGCCGGAATGATTGACTGCCCATGCCCAGAAAGCACGAGGCCTGTATAGTATCGTCCGTGTGAAGGATTCTCAAAACTGATGATGGGGTCCGATTGCGGCGCAGCGGGAAAATCCGCTAGAATCTGTACCCGGCACTTACACCACAGGAGCACCGAGCCATGGATGGTGGTTCCACGACGATTACCGATATGGACGAGCAAACCCGCAATCCTGACGAACCGGGCGATCCGGCAATGGCGGACGGCACGGACTCGATGGAGTCGCAGTCGGACGAGGCGGTGCAGATCGAGCCGCGCCGCGTCGTCGAGGCGATTCTCTTTGCCTCTGATTCTCCCATCCCCGCGACAAAGGTGACCTCGATTCTGGGTGTGGGCAACGCCCGGGACGTCCGCGACCACGTCGTCTCGCTCAACGATGAATACGCCGATCGCGGGATGTCGTTCCGCATTTCCGAGATCGCCGGTGGGTTTCAGATGCTCACCCTGCCCGCCTACAACACTTGGCTGACCAAGCTGCTGCGCGCCCGGCAGGAGACCAAGCTCTCCGGTGCGGCCTTGGAGTCGCTGGCCGTCGTGGCCTACAAGCAGCCCTGCACCCGGGCGGACGTCGAGGCGGTTCGCGGCGTGGCGGCTGGGGAGATGCTCAATCGCCTGCGCGAGATGAATCTCGTCAAGATCGTCGGCAGGGCGGAAGACCTGGGCCGACCGATGCTCTACGGAACGACCAAGCGATTTCTTGAGGTGTTCGGACTCGCGTCGCTGGAGGACCTGCCGCAGGTTGAGGCGCTTTCCGGCGGCGCATCGGCGACCACGCTCAAGCCGCGACCGGTCCATGATGAGGCTTCAGCGGACATTGAACCAGCCGATGCCGCGCCGCGATTGTCGATCGTCGAAGGCGACGACGACTCCGCCGAATCGGATGCCGACGAGTCCTGATTCCCGCCGATCAGTCTCCACCCGTGTAATCCAGATGCGCGCATAAAAAAAGGAAAGGCCCCCGTCGTTAGCGGAGGCCTCCCCTGAAAGTGCACAATTCGATCTTCGGCGAGTTACGGCGCCGTGGTAAACGTGAACACACCGCCCGCCGTCGTGCCGGATCCATTCACGGCATCGACTCTCCAGAGATACGTCGTGTTCGGTGTCAACATACCAGGGTTGAATACCCGATTGGTCTGCCTGCCCTGGTACGTCAGGCTTGTCGTCGTTGCGACGGCGATCTGGTCGCCGGGCGGCAAGGCCCCGTTGGCTGCCTGCGATACGAAATAGACGTCATACTCTTCGGCGCGGTCAGCGCTCGCCCACGTCAGCGACGTGCTCGTGCTCACCATCGTGGCGCCGTTCAGCGGACTCGGACCGCTGATGAGGCCGGGCGGCGCCAGGGTCGTGTACCGCCATGTGTCGCCCTTGGTGACGGGCGCTCCGCCGGATGCGACCGTGTCGATCCGCCAGTAGTACAGCGTATTCGCCGTGATCGCCATCACCGAGGCAGGATCAAACAAGGTGCCCGACTGCTGGCCTCGGTACTCCGCGCTCGCGGTCGTAGCGTTTGTCACGGCCGAGAGACTCGTTCCGAAATATACATCGTGCATGTCGGCGCCGATGCCGGCCGTCCACTCGAGAATCTCATCGACTTCCACCCCCGTGGCCATGTTGGCCGGAGCGGGATTGGTCGCCTTCCCCAGGATGGTGGTGAACATCCAGACGTCACCGTGCGTGATGTTCGTGCCGACCTTTTCGTCAATACGCCAGAAGTAGGCAGTGTTCGCAACCAGATCACCCGGTGGGTCGAACGTTGTGCCTGCCTGGCTGCCGCGGTAGATGCTGGGCGTCAGCGGCGTGGCGGTGGTGACATCACCAAGGCTGGTGCCGAAGTACACGTCGTGGCTGGTCGCGCCGGCCCCTGCGGTCCAGCTCACGGCCGCCGTGAGGGCCGAACCACTGCCACCATTGGCAGGAGTAGGATTAATTGCCTTGCCGGGGCCCGTGGTAAACGTCCATACCGTCCCGGTACGAACACCACCCGTGCCGACTTCATCGATGCGCCAGAAGAACGGCGTATTGGAGGCAAGAGCTGACACCACGCCATCGGGCGGGTTGAAGAACGTCGTTCCAACCGGCAGATTGCCCTTGAACTCAACAGAGTCCTCGTTGGCATTGGCGACGGCGGTTGAAGATGTACCGAAGTAGACATTGTGTGAGAGCGTATTCGCGCCCGCGGTCCAGTTGAGGACAACGTCGGCCGCAACGGAGTTCGCGTTGTTGGCGGGCATCGGCATGGTGGCCAGGTTGGGCATCAAGCCGGTTCGGAACGTGAAGATCGGGCCTTCCTGCCGGCCGCCGGGCCCCATGGCATCGACCGTCCAGAAGAAGTTGGTATTGGCCGCGATCGCCGGCATGATGTCGTGCATCGTCGCCGCCGGTCCAAGTGTCGCCACTCGGGCCGATGCGTTTCGCGTGACCACCTGACTCTGATTGGTGCTGAGGAAGACCTCAAAGCTCGTCAGCGGTCCGCCGCCGACGCCGGCCATCCACATCAATGTCGATTCAACGTCCTGATCCAGCGACAGATTCGCCGGAGCCGTCAGCGTCACCGCCGCCGGGAAGTCCGCCGTTTTGAACGTGAAGACCATGCCCATTGTCGTGCCGCCGGGCCCGAGCGTGTCGATGCGCCAGAAGTAGTCCGTATTCGTGAACAGCGTTGACGGCGTGAAGTTCTTGCTGGTTCGATTGCCCAGGAACTCGGGGCTGTTTCGATCGGCCAGTGCGACGTCGATCGGATCGACGCCGAGATACACGTCGTAGCTCTCGATGCTCGCGGCCCCGTTCCACGTCAGGACCGTGCTGATATTGATATCCACCGACGTATCCGCCGGATTCGGGTTGGTGATCATCGGAGGCGGCGCGCGCGTGGTGAAGGCCCAGACATCGCCGGCCGTCGTGCCGCCCGGACCCTTCTCATCGACGCGCCAGAAGTACTGCGTGCTGCCGATCAACTCCCCGTCGATCAGCGCAGCCATATCCTCCGGATCAAACATCACGCCGGTCTGATTACCCTTGAAGATGTCGGGCGTATCGACGGTCGCCGCCGCCACGTCGCCCATGTTCGTGCCGAAATACACGTCGTGGCTCGTCGCACCCGTGCCGGCGACCCACTGCAGGACCTGGTCCACTCGGGCATTCATCGAGCCGTTCTGCGGAACAGGCGTCTTGGCCTTGGTCGGCGCCGCAACGGTGGTGAACTTTCTCACGGTTCCCTTGGTGATGCCGACCGAATTGACCTCGTCGATGCGCCAGAAGAAAGTCGTGTTCGCGGCAAGTCCGCCGGGATCGAAACTGGTCGTGGTCTGATTGCCCTTGAAGTTCGCCGCGTCCGAATCGGTCGCGTTAGTCACCGCCGTCTCACTCGTGCCGAGATACACATCGTGACTGGTCGCGTTGGAGCCCGCGGTCCAGGTCAGCTTGGTATTGACCGCCACGTTGGTGGCATTATCGACTGGGTTCGGGCCGAGAATCTGACCGGGAAGATCGGTGGGAAGCGGTCCGCCCGGATTGTTGCCCGATGGCACCACCTTGGCAAGGCCGTTGATCTGTTCGACGTTGCCCTGCGCATCAAAGACGAACGCCGTCACCTGAAAGTCTCCGGTGCCGACGTACAGATGCGTAATGGTCGTTCGATTCGCTGCCCCGGCGACAAAGCCTCCGCCGTCACCGAACACCCAGTTCACCTTGGCGACGGCGGACGGATCGGTCACCGCCGACTCGATGCTGAATGCGACAGTGTGATCGGGCTGATCAAACAACTGAAGCGAGGTGATCGTGCCGAACGGATTGAGCGTAACGCCCGTCCCGCAGGCAGCTCCGGAAAGAGCCGATCCCCAGGCAATGCATAGCACGATCGCGCATGTCTTTAACAACCTGGAACGAAACATCGAGACACCCTCCTACGGGCATGAGCCGCGAAGGCTCGATCCCGCTCTACGCAATTCATCCGGCGGACCCGGCATTCAAAAGCAATCGTGCAAGCAACAGCTCACCGATTTCGACGAACGCGGCGTACGACGCTTTGAATCGCGTAACAATGGATTGCGAGAATCCATTTCCCCCCCAATGCCGGTTGCCCTCATTGCAACAACCCTCGGCGAGACAACCCATGCAGGCACGGAATGCGGCCTGTCTGCCCACGCCGAGGCGGCAGCTTCGACAGAGTCTACGTCTCCAGTTTGGAGCAATCAAGGTTCTTTGGTGGCAAGTCTGAACAAACGGGGTGGTCCAAAAATGTCAGGATGCCGGTTTTGTTTGGCCATCACCTGTTCGACCGATTCGATTCTCGGTCCCGGCGAGCAATCGGCGGATGTTTTCCCGGTGGCGAATAAACACCAGCACGCTCAGGGTGGCCTGAAGGGCCAAAAGGGGGTAATGGACCGATAGCGGCCACGGAGCGAACCACGCCATGACCGTGTACCCCAGTGGCAGGAATACGGCGGCGGATAGGGACGCAAGCGACACGTATCCGCTGGCCTTCACGACGATGACCCATAAGGCAAAAGCCAGCAGGCCGGGCAAAGTCAGATATGGATAAATGCCCAGGATGACTCCCAGGGAAGCGGCCACGCCCTTGCCGCCTTGAAATCGCAGATAGATCGGAAAAATACTACCAACGATGCAGGACGCACCGCAGGCGAGCCAGACCCAATCCCTCATCGTCTCGGACTCGGAATGCGAAGACGCCAATTTCGCCGCGACGATGGACACCAAAGCGCCTTTGCCCAGATCGAGGATGAATACAAGTACCCCCCATTTCTTGCCCAGCACGCGACCGACGTTCGTCGCGCCGACGTTTCCGCTGCCTGCCTTGCGAAGGTCCACGCCGCGATGCCGGGCAATAATAAACCCGAAGGGAATCCCACCGACCAGGTAGGCTGCAACAAGGAGGGTCACCAGTTCTGATTGAGGCATCGCCGAGGTTCCGCTAGAAAAAGTTCCGCGACTCATTACGCGCTGCGCGAAGGGGCCCTTGTTTCCACCGATTCCCGGAAAATCGCGTCCAGCTCTTTAACATGCCGCTCCATGCTCAACTGCTCGCGCAGCTCCAGTGCCCGGGCGGACATCTTTCGGCGGAGGTCCTCATCGGCCAGCTCCCGAATGCGCCGCGCCCAGAGCCCGATGTCGTCGGGTGAATCAATCACGAAGCCCTCGCGCCCGTCGCTCATCACTTCCGCCGCTCCGTTGAATTTCGTCGTCAGGCACGGCAGACCGCAGGACAGCGCCTCGAGCACCACCCGGCTGCACGGATCGTAATAGGTCGGATGAACCAGGGCGTCGGCGCCATCCATGTATACCTGCGATCGTCTGCTGGGGCCGGTAAACGTGATGTGCCCGGACAGCCCCAGGCTTTCGATGCGACGCTGATATCCGACCGGGTTGTCGCGTCCGACGACGAGAATACGAAAGTCCCGGTACCCCGAGGTGACCAGGCGCGAGGCCGTCTCGATCAACGGTCCCAGCCCCTTGAGGCGAAAGTTGTGCGCGACAAAGAGCAGAACGAGCGATGAATCGGGAATCTGATGCTGTCTGTGGATTTCGCTCCGATGGGCCGCCTTTTCCGCAGGCGTGGGCAGTGGGATTCGCACGCCGTTGAACACCACCTTCACGCGGGGCGGCAATGCGCCGTAGATCCGTTCACATTGGCTTGCGACGTACTTCGACACCGCCAGGATTTTCACTTCGGGATTCTGAAACACTGCACGCTCAAGATCGAGCAGGCTGCGCTGCTTTATGTTCATCGCCAGCAGCGCCTGCTTCAGGAGTTGCCGCGGTCGCGACGACCGCGTGGCGACGTTACGCTCCAGCGTCTCGCCGATCAGTCCGCCGCGAGGCTGGTAGAAATCCGCCATCGCCAGCGGCGAAATGGCATGGATGATGTCGAAACGCTCCCGGCGCAGCAACTCGGTCGTGCGGCGCACGAACGCAGCCATCCGCAGCGGGCGAAGCAGCGTCGTCGCGGGAACCCGCCGAATGGTGATGTCCGGTGGGCCCACCGCGTTCGTCGCGGTGACCACGTGGACGTCGTGGCCCATCGCCGCCAGCAATCGGGCGATTTCCTGCGTGGAAGTTTCCGCCCCGCCTCGCCACGGCTCGAATCGTTCTATAACCAGTGCTATCTTCACGCGACCGTCAACTCACTCCATCAAATCATGCGCGATGCCGATCGTGCCGCGCCATCTTCAACACCCGACGCCGCACCCGCCCCATCGTCTGACGCAGCCGAAACTCCGACAGCCGGCCGTCATCCTCGCGGCAGTAATAGTACAGGAACCGAAGCCGGTCCGCCCGCGTGACCAGCGGATGGGGGCTGCTGTAGTCCAGTGCCGCCAGATCCTTGGTGACCCAGCGCTCCCGCATCAGCGGACGCTCGATCATCCGTGCCAGGTCGATGAGCCGTAGCGCAATGCGGCCGTCATCGCCGCGGCGCATGAAGACGTGACACAGGTACAAATCTCGATGAAAGTAATCGTGCTCGTGCAGCCGGCGCGCAACCAGCGCCAACTGGCGAATGATCTCGTGCCGGTCTCGCGCAGGCGGAATCGCGGAGGGGTCGGTCATGCATCGCTGTGCCAGCTTCTCCAGCGACTCGCCTGGAACCTCTTCCGTCAGAAAAAAGCTCTGCTCCTGAAGCGCGCCCCGCATCTGCAACCCCATCGCGATGCCCCGCATAGTCGCGATGCCGATATGACCGAGCCGCCGAATGAAGTCCGACTCCGCGCGGGCAGGTCCGCCCAGCCGCCGGTGCGCGATTAACTGGCTGAGCTGAAGACCGATGGGAGGGCGACGATATCGCTTGAGATAGCAAACGCATTGACCGCCCTCGGGCCGCTTCAATTCCAGACGGATTCGATCCCGATGGGCGTCGAGCCCGGGCTTGGTCAGCGACGCGCCGTTCGACATGGCGAAGACGTCGTCGATGGTCCCGAGCTGATTCGCCTCCAGCAGTTCCCGTCCCTCGCGCGTGGCCCAGATGCGCCCATGGCGAGTCGTGCTCAGCGAACGGGGATGCACAAAGTCATCCGGAAGGCGCGGCCGCAGCTCCCAGGCGCTGATGCCGGCCCGTCGCGATGAACGATCGACAGGCTTTTGAGTCGGCGCATCAAGCGCGACACGCCAGTAGCCCGCCACAAAGCAGAGGTAATCAGAGTAGTTGAGACGCGACGCCAGAAAGCTCTTTTCAAATCGCCGGAGGTCGGAACGGAACGGCTTGGTTATTTCCGGAATTCCGTCGGCGGAGTACTCGATCGCAGGGCGGCTCAGCCGCTGCATTCGCTCAACGTCGATAAGGGCGAATTGCCACCGTCGACCGCCGTCGACTTCGTCGGCCGCGTAAATGTGCTTCGCATGCATGTCCGGCCACGCAAATCGCTCGCGCTGCAGCCTGCCGACCAGCGAGCCGAGGGCGAAGACCAAGCGCCTCCTCGCCGCGCAACCCAATTCGCCGGGCCGATTGAAACCCTGAATAAACCAGTCCTCGAGGTTGTGCGCAATCGGCACCTCTTCGACGAGCAGAAAGGCCTTCTTCGGTACACCGAGCACGCGCTTTTCGCCGAAGGCCACGCGCCGCATGGCCGGAATGCCGGACGCCGTCAGTTCACCCAGCATCGTCCATTCCCGCGACGGCTGCGATTCGGCCCGTTGAAACCTAAGCAGCGGCCCATACGCGTGGCTCGCCGGCACGCGAAACACGCGCTTCAAGTAAAATCGCCGCGTAGTGCCGTTCTGCCCAATCTCCACGGGAACCGTCTCCCGAGCGGCATGTTTGCTCGTGGCCGGGGCGATCGACTTCATGCGCATGAAGTCTTCGAACTTCCGCAGCCCGGCCGCCGCAAGCAGCTCCGCAAATTCCGGTTCGATCCGGAGAATAGAACTCATCCGTCATTCCTCGGGCTCTTGATCTCGCGGTCGCGCAGAATCGTGCGGATCAGGGCGTGGTGGGATTCCGTCAACCGATCGACGCCGAAGTACGAGCGAAGCCAGAACAATTGATCCGTCGCGCTCAAAAATTGCCGCGCGTCCTTATGCAGCCCCGCAAGGTCGCGGATCATCCCGTGCCGCCGCATCAGCGACCACCGTCGAATGCCTCCGCGAACCGAGTCCATCAGATACACCTCAGGCCGCTCCGGATTCACCTCGCTCAGCACGATATTGCGCCATTGAAGGTCTATATGATAAAAACCCGCCGCGTGCATCCGGGCAACAGTCGCCGCCAGATCGAGCATCACCCTTCGGCAGCGCGAATCAAATCGCGCGCCGCGGCCCTTCGGTCGATGGCTGCGAACATAATCTTCGAGGTGCACGACCTTCGGCACCGACACAGTCAGAATAAATCCGTCCACAAGCACGCCAAACCGTCGCCGCGAACCAAAAACCGTCACCTCGGGAACCGCCACTCCGATGCGTCGCAGGATCGCATCATTCGCCGCCTCAATCGCCGGCTTGGCCCGTCCCAGTCGCACCCGCCACGGCCGTGACTCAAATCGATAGCATTTCAGGTAATGAACCGTCCCCTTGAGCGGGCCGCCGAGACTCAGCCTTCGCGTCGTCGTCAGTGAAGACGAATGGACCTGCTCCCCCAGCCGACAATTCACGAAGTCGTCATACGTGACAAACCCGCAGGCCTTCAGATCCGCCGCCGCACCGGCACTCGAAAATTCGACCCGCGCGCCGCGCCCTTCCCGCTGGATGTACCGACGTGGCATGAAGTTGGCTGAGGTGACACTTGATTCCATAGGCTAACGGGAGCGTTTCTCTCGATGAGTTTGTCGCGGCTCCTGCGATTCGGCCATCCACGCGAGTCCGGGCTACGTCGTCCGTGCGACCGAACGGATCGGCGGATCGAAAACCGAACCTCGCTCCAGCCGCAAGAGCTCTGAATCGCGAAATGTACTGGATCGCGTCTGCACCCGGCGAAGCCAGTTTCGGTCCTGCGGCCGCAGCGACTTGGTGTCCAGATACTCAAGTAAAAACCGCAACTGGTCCGACTTGCTGCAAAAGTCCGGCGCCAACACACCCAGCGCGGCGATGTCGTGAACGATGCTCTCCTGCCGCCGATGAGCGATGCGAATCCGCTTACCGACCGACGCGTCCAGAAAATAAAACTCAAACCGATCGCTGGGGATCGGGCGAATCAGCACATTCCGCCAGAACAGATCGCGATGAACGAAGCCCATCTCGTGCATGTGCCGCACCTGCCGGGCCAGCGATGTCAGAATCTCAATCCGCGCCCGCCGGGCATGTGGCGACGCCGACCGCTCGCCGAACGCCTGAATGAACGCCACCAGTGACATCGCGTCCGGCACGCTCTCCGTAATGAGAAAGCAGCTCCGCACAAAATGCAGAATCCGGCGCTCCCCAAAGGCAATCGGCCGTACGGCGTTGATCCCCAGCCGGCGCATCGCGGCCAGCGCCTTGAACTCGCTGCGCGCCCGCGACTGCTTGAAGAATGTCCCTCTCAACATGCCGCGAATGCGCTGCCGCCAGCGCGGATAGTGATAGCGCTTGACGAAGACCGTCGTGTCAGCCTCCTTGATCGCAAAACGAATGGTGTCGCTCGTACGGCTCCACGCCGCAAGGTGATCGCCCCGGCAGCGCAGCACCGCCTCAACGCTGTCGAGCTTCACGTCCCGAAGCAGCCCCCGAAAGGGCGGGTCTGCAAACATGAAGTCGCCCGTCATCATCGCTGCGCCCTCGTGACCGACTCGCGGGCACTACTCGCCTTGTCTCGCGCCGGCCCGATGCGCGCCGCCCAAAGCCGCTCCACCTCCGCGAAAACCTGATCGGCCGACAGGTCCACCATGCACTTGTGATGCTTCAGCGGGCAGACGCGCTCCATGCACGGCTGACACTCGAGACTCAGCTTCGCGATCCGCTCCCCGGCGTGACGCGTCTCCGTCCACGCCGGATCGCTCGAGCCAAACACCGTCACCACCGGCACGTCAAACGCCGCCGCGAAGTGTCGCGGACCCGTATCGTTCGTCACCAGAAGGCTCGCCCGCTTCACCAGCGCCTTAAGCGGCCCGAGTCCCAAGGGCGGCTCCACGAAAATATCAATAGGGCTCGTCGCCGCCGCCGCCAGCCGATCGGCGATCTCCTTCTCCTTCGGCGCCAGCGATGCCACCACTCGCGCCCCATATCGCTGCGTCATCATCGCGGCCAGCGCCGCATACTTCTCCGCGGGCCAGCACTTTGCCGAACCATAATTCGCCCCGGGATTCAGCACCACCAGTGGCGTCTCAGCATTCGCCGGACCGATGCGCCGATCCACCGCCGCCTCATCCTCCGACCCCGTCGCCAGCACCAGCCGATCGCCGGGCTCCCCGCAGCCCAGGTGCCGCGCGATCTCGTTGTAGTAGTCGAGCGCCGGCACCGGCGTGTAAGCCCCATTCTGCTTGACCGGCTTCAAGCCATCTGTGAGCAGCGAGCCCCGGCCATCGCGGGCATATCCGACGCGCCGCCGCGCCCCGGTCATCCACGCCAGCGCCGCCGATCGAAACGAATTGGTGAACAGAGCTGCCAGGTCGAAGCGGTCAGCCCGCAGCCGCCGCAGCAGCGCCAGATAGCCGCCCTCCGACTGCGTGTCCGGCCAGTACACGTTCTCGTCGGCCAGACCGCTGTGGGCCAGCACGTCCACGACGTAGCGCCGCATCAGGTGCACGATTCGGGCCTGGGGAAATGCCCGCCGTATGGCATTCATCGCCGCCGTGGCCATCACCACGTCACCGACCCAGTTGGGTACCGAGATGAGTATCGAGCGGGGCGTCATCAAGCAGGGGCCTTCCGTCTGTTGGCGGCACAAGTATAGCGTTAGCTTCACCTTGCGCTAACCGGCCGGGCCTCCGCTCCAACTGGCCGCCCACCCGCTTTACTGGACAACCCCCAGGAATCTCCTTACAGTAATTCAACTTACGCTTCGGTATCCACGCCGGGCTGGACGGTTGAAGAACGGTTGGTCGGGCTCCAGGAGATGGCTTGAAATGGGATTGATGTCGGGCAAGCGGGGCGTCGTGCTGGGCGTGGCCAATGATCACAGCCTGGCCTGGTACATCGCATCATACCTCCACAAGGAAGGCGCGGAGATCGCGTTCAACCATCTGCCGGGCGAGAAGATGGAGCGGCGGGTCAAGAAGCTGACCGACCCCATCGGGGCCAAGCTCGTCCTTCCCTGTGACGTCAGCTCCGATGAGGACGTCGAGACTTTCTTCAACAAGGTCCGCGACAGCTACGACCAGATCGACTTCCTGGTCCACGCCGTCGCCTTCGCCAATCGCGACTGCCTCACCAACCGGTTCTGGGAAACCCGCCGGGAGGATTTCAAGCAGGCCATGGACATCAGTTGCTACTCGCTGATCTCCGCCTGTCAGAAGGCGTTCCACATGTTCCGCGAGGGCGCATCGGTCCTCACGCTCAGCTACCTCGGCTCGGTCAAGTTTATCCCCGGTTACAATGTCATGGGCGTCTGCAAGGCCGCGCTGGAGAGCACGGTTCGCTATCTCTCGGCCGACCTCGGCGACCTTCGCCGCGTGCGCGTCAACGCGATCAGCGCCGGCCCCTGCCGGACGCTCAGCTCGGCCGGCATCGGCGGCTTCGACAAGATCCTCGACCACTACCCGACCAAGAGCCCGTTGCGGCGGAATATCGAGTCGGAGGAAGTCGGCAAGTCCGGCCTCTATCTGGTCAGCGACCTGTCCAGCGGCGTGACCGGCGAGATCCACTACGTGGACGCCGGCTACAACATGGTCGGCTGGTAGCGGCGCGGTTTTTTCACAATTCGCCATTTTTTCAGTTGAGCATCCGACGTTTGCGACGGGAACCTCCGCGCGCCCGCGGTGCATTTCGCGATGAACTCGCCTCGTTTTTCGAAGAGTCCTTAACGAAGAGCCCCGGACTTCAGTCCGGGCGGCTCCACATCCACCAGCGGCTCCCATTCGCGTACAAAACGCCTCCAAACTCAAGGTGACATAAGGTGACACAAGCCTCGCGGAAATTGTGCCAACGCATGTGGCGGTCGCGAGTTGGGGCGGTACGACTTTTAGGTGGTTTTTTTGAAAGTGCGCGTGAAAACCGGAATCTGAATTTCGTGGATTTGTTGTCTGCGTGCCAACCATGACGGTATCGCCTCCCGCATGTCTACACTTGCTCGTCGTTCGCGCCTTTTGAGTTGGTTTGCAGCGATCTGGGAGAAGTTCGGATCGGTCCTGCGGGTGCGTATTGAGCCCCGTTCACGGGGCTTTCCCGAAGGGCTCTTAGACCGGTCCTTTAGGGCCGGGCTCGATTGCGAGGGAAACACTCTCCCACCCCCCGCCGGTGCCGCACTTCGTTAATCCTCGAAACATCATGAGCGCGGCATCGGCGGGGGGTGGGAGAGCGGGGGCAGACCAATGGCGTCGGGCTCGGTCGACCGGGGCTCAAGCCCCGGCCTAATGGCCCTTCGGGAAAGGCCGTTGAAACGGCCTGATAAGGACGGGTTTCGAGGAACGGCATGAGAGTCAATAAAAGTAGAATGTCCCTGAGGTCATCCGCGCCGAGCGCGATGTTCACAAGAGTCCGCACCAAGTGCATTGATCAGAAGCGCCCGAACCGAGCGTGTTTTCCAACTGCGCCGGCGCCGGGCACAACCCCGGCCCGGAGGGCCAACGATGGTTGCCAGTGGGCTTCGAGCCACTGGTTAGCGAGCCCAACCACACCCTTCTTTTTTTCCTACCGCCCGGCAGGGTGGACGAGGGCTGGTCATCCAGGTTCGTCCGTCCTCCGGACGGGAAAGACTTGGGGCGCCAGGGTCCAGTGATTGAAATCACTGGCAACCATCGTGCGCCCTGCCGGGCGAATACAAGCGCCATCATTTCGATCCACTACAGGGCGAATGCCCAGATAGAGTGCGCCCATCCCGACGAAAAAAACCTCTCGGCCCGATCCGTGTTCGCCGTGAATTGCGAATAATCTCCGCAATAAGGCGCGCACGGGGAGCAAGGATTCGCTGATGGGGATCAATCCACCCACGCCCCGTGAGGTAGCGCCCGATGTCACCGGTACCGACAATCCCAACCGCAAGGCTCAGTCCCCAAACCTACAGCCTAAAGCCTACCGCCTGAGCCGCGAGCCGTCTTGTTACCCTCGAATACGCAGTCGATCAGCGTCACGGCAGGCGTGGGAACCAGCATCGTCACGCTTCCGCTGATGTACATGCCTCCGCCGTGATTGTCGCCGCCAGTTTCAAGCGTCGACTGATTATCTTCAAAGCGACACCCGGTCACGGTCGTTTCAGCCATGTTGCTGATAAACGCGCCGCCGCCCGGCGTGCCGGCTTTATTATTGATGAACTGGCAATTGTTCAGGACAAGCGTCCCCTGAGCAGAGGACGAAAGCGGAGCCCAGAGTCCTGCACCTCGGCCGTTTCCGGCGGTGCATTCATTGTCGCGAATAATGCAGTTGAAAATGCGCGGACTTGAATTCGCGCCCGAGATATAAATACCCGCACCACTGCGATCGACGCCAGCCGTTCCGCCTCCGAAACCCGCCGAAAAACCGTCGCGGATCGTGAAGCCGTCGAGGCGGGTTCTGTCGCCAACTCCGCTGGCGGTGACAACGTGATAACAGTTGTCAGTCGCCAAACTAGGCGTACCTATGTCGCCGCTGAGAATGGTTTCGTTGTTCACAAAATCTCTGGCGTCCCGCGTCGATTCATTGCCGACGAATCCACCGTAAATAGCTACATTGCTATTCAATGTAAACGTGCTTGTTCGCGCCATGCCGGGCTTGTACGGCGTACCAGACATTGATGCGACCCAAACCTCATCGTCATCCGTCGAGTCGTCGATTGCGGTCTGAAGATCGGTATACGCTTGATCCCAACTGGACCCATCATGCGGAGTGCCGGTTGCATCCGTCTTGACTCGGCGAACTGTTGCCTCGGCAATCTGCCCGACAATCAGAAACAAGATGCAGACGACAGGTAAATAACCATTGATTCGATTCGACATGAAATTACTCCTTTCAAAGGTAGGTAGCCCATCTCTCCGGTGACAGAACTATGCACCGAGAGACCGAATAAAGCAAAAGTTTGAGGGACTATTTCGCACTTTCTTGAACTCCCGCAGCCTTATGCAATAGAATTGCTACCGAGTGATGAGCCCTCAGCACGGAACAACCATGCGAAAAATTCTTCAACCGGCACTGCTCGTCTTAATTACATTAAGTCCCTTTTCCGTTTCCGCGCAAGCCGATTTGATCGTTGACTCATGGTCCATCGGTGCCGGGATTTCCGATTTGGCTGGACAGGAAGGAGTCCATTTTTCTACCGTCGTTAATCCCTTCCAGAATTCTCATTCGGTGAGCTATCGAAACTCCAATATTTCTGCCTCCTACGACATTGGCTGGCTTCTCGACGAGGCTCATTTCGACATCACGACGGCTCATCACTTGGCGCAGCTTGATGGCGAGACGATCACCTCCGGCCGCATGTATTTCACTCCTTCCGTCGACTCGATCGTTACCTTCACGGGCAGTTGGCAGTACGCGTGGCCCAGCACCGTTCTTGGAAACACACACTTTTTCTGGGGGATATCCGACCTCGACCACGACATCGGCATCATCGGAGACTCGCGCACTGGCGGGAATGTCGGCGTCGGCTCGCCGTTTGGCTCATGGACGTCCAACGGAACAGGCCTGCTGATGGCCAACCAGCAGTATTTCCTCTTTTACTCGGCCACGACACGCAACTTCGACCCCACGCCGCCCGGGACTTTCGGCGAGGCGTCCGGCGAATTCCACTTCACCATCAAGCCCATCCCCGAGCCCGCCGCCGCGTTGCTGCTCGCGCTGCCGCTCCTCACCAAGCGCTCCCGCCGCCTGCGCTAGCCGCATATCGCACCGCCCATCCCGACGAATAATCCTCTCGGCCTGACCCGTGTTCGCTGTGAATTGCGAATAATCTCCGCAATATGGCGCGCACGTGGAGCAAGATTCATTCATGGAGATCAATGTCCATGCCCCGCGAGGACGCGCATTGTGTACAACCAAAACCCTCAGCCCCCGGCCCCGCTGTGTCACCTTCCCGAACCGTTTTTCAAAGACTTACAAACGAACTTTCCCGAAACTTTCCGCGCCCCTTCGGGCATACACCGGTTGTGTTTCACCATGCGCGTTTTCACCAAAAACCACCCAAAATCCGAACCGCCCCAACACATGCCCGCCGCGCGACTTACAAGCGTCCGCCCAAACTTTTTTCGCCTATTGTCACCTTGCAAAACATCGAATTGCCGCGCCCCATTCAGAGCCCCGACTGTCAGGGAGGGGTCACGTATCGATTGCCCCCGCGCGACCCTGCCGCCGCGCACAATTTCGACGTTTCGACTTTTCGATTTTTCGACGTTTCCGCCAAAAACCACCCAAAACCCGAACCGCCCCAACACATGCCCGCCACAAGAGTTGCAAACGAAAAAAATCGCGTGTGTCACTATATGTCACCTTCGATTTTGCACGACTTGCGCGCGATCGGCGCGCTTGTTTTCACCCTCGACGCCTTGGCCCCTCGATCCCTTGGCCCCATTTTTTTCGCCTATTGTCACCTTGGGTTCTGCGGAGTTTTGTTTGCAATTGGGAGCAACCGGCGTGCGCGGAACCGCCCGGGCTGAAGTCCGGGGCTCTTCGAAGTCCGGGGCTCTTCGGAAGAATGGAAAGGGTCGACGGCTCTCAGGCCGGGCGGTTATGCGTCCCGTCGCACCAGGGTTTGTTGCCGCTGCGATGGCACTGGCAGACGGCCTTGGTTCCCGCTTCAGTGATTTCCACAACGATGGGTGTGATGCCGGTATGGAGTCGCGCGTGGGACCCGTCGCAGTAGGGAAGCTTGTCGCTGTGGCCGCACTGGCAGTAGGCCTTCTTGCCGGGCACTTCCTCCACAATGATCGGCTTCGTGCCGTGCTTTGCTTCCGTCATTACGGTTTCTCCGAGGCCCCGACGGATGAGATCGATTCATGCCGCGATTGGGCGGCGGAAAAGCCCGCCGGACTAAATGGGATCGCGTCCTTAACGGGACGAAGGCGGCGATTCAGATCGCGCCTCGGCCGGCGGTTCGATCCGAACGGCCAGGTCGGTGTCGTCCTCTACATCGGGCTGATCGACGAAGGGCGCTCTATCTATGGCGCTGATGTCCGGAGGCTCGCGCGTGGCCGAGTCGGAACGCTTGGCGTCGTGATCGTACCAGACGAGGCCCTTGCTGATGCGGCCGTCGCTCTCCATGAGAGTGCCGGGCGGGGTGACGACGGCACTGATCGGCCAGCCGATGGTGTTGAGGAACATACGAGCCGGGCTGTAGCCGAGGCCGAGGTAATCGACCCAGGTGACGACGAACTGATTGTCGGGCTCACTCTCATTGCCGCTGGCCGGCGGGTGTTCGCGATTGCCCTTGTCCTCGAAGGGATCCTCCCACCAGAGCGGCCAATGGGTGACCGAGCCATTGGCATAGCGGACGTCGGAGCCTTCCCAATTGCGCCGGGTCGGACCGCCGAACTCAGGCGAGCCCTTGTAGCCTTCGGTCGTCGGCGTGGTCATGTCGCCATCGATCAGGGCGCTGGAGTCCGACCAGGGATTGTTCAACTGGGCACAGCCCGCGGAGATGCTGATCGCAAGGACGCAGGCCGCGACGAAACTAAACTTCGACAATGTGATCGACCGCATAATTGGGAGCTTCCTCGGTAATGTACAAGTTGTGCGGGTGGGATTCAGTCATCCCGGCTCCGCTCACCCTGACGAACTTCGCATCGCGGCGAAGGTCATCAATCGTCGCCGCACCACAATAACCCATTCCGGCTCGGAGACCACCGACGAGCTGGTAGGTCATCTCGGCCAGCCGTCCGCGATAGGGTACACGACCCTCGACGCCCTCGGGGACCAGCTTGTCCCGGGTATCGCCCGCCTTCTGACTGTATCGGTCAGCGCTGCCGGAAACCATCGCCCCCAGCGAGCCCATGCCGCGATATTCCTTGAAACGGCGTCCTTTCCAGTAGATCACGGTGCCGGGGCTTTCTTCCAGCCCGGCAAAAAGGGAGCCCATCATGACGCTGGCGGCCCCGGCGGCGATGGCCTTGGCGATGTCGCCGGAGAAGCGCACGCCGCCGTCGGCGATGACGGGAATGCCCGCATCCTCGGCGACGGAGACGACGTTGAAGATGGCGGTGATCTGGGGGACGCCGACGCCGGAGACGATGCGCGTGGTGCAGATCGAGCCGGGTCCGATGCCGACCTTGACGGCGTCGACGCCTGCGTCGATCAACTCGCGCGCCGCCTCGGCGGTGGCGATGTTTCCGGCGATCAGGTCGATATCGTGCCGCTTGCGAATCGCGCGGATCGTGTCGATGACGTTCTGGCTGTGGCCGTGAGCGCTGTCGACGCTGATGACGTCGACGTCGTTTTGAATCAGGGCCTCGACGCGATCGAGGTCGTTGACGCCGACGGCGGCGCCGACGCGAAGCCGGCCATGCAGGTCGCGGCAGCTATTGGGGAACTCGCGGTTCTTATCGATGTCCTTGATGGTGATGAGGCCGACGAGCTTGTAGGACTGGTCGACGAGCAGCAGCTTCTCGACCTTGTGTTTCTGTAGGATGCGGTCGGCGTCGTCGAGCGAGGTGCCGGGCGGGGCGGTGACGAGGTTTTCTCGAGTCATCACCTGCTCAACCCGCTGCGCGGCCTGGGCGGAGCGATTTCCGGAACGGTTCGAAACGCCGGTCGCCGACGTATGGTGATCCATGAACTTCATGTCGCGACGCGTCAGGATGCCGACGAGCTTGCCGTCTTCCAGCGTGATCGGAACGCCGGAAACATTGTGCAGGCGCATCAACTCGGCGGCACGCTCAACGGTATCAGAGGGTCGAAGCGTGACCGGGTCCATGATGACGCCGTGGGCGCTGCGCTTGACCTTGTCGACCTCGCGGCACTGGGCCTCGATCGAGAGATTCTTATGAATGATGCCGATGCCGCCTTCTTGTGCCAGGGCGATGGCGAGGCCGGCCTCGGTGACGGTGTCCATCGGGGCGGAGACGAGCGGGATGTTCAGGGCGATGTTGCGGGTCAGACGGGTCCGGACGTCGGCGTCTTTTGGCACGACGGTGCTGCGCGCGGGCAGGAGGAGAACGTCGTCGAAGGTGATTGCGTCCCCGATGATTTTTTGATGCATGACCACGTCCCTGGTCGGGGGGAGTTTATCCGCAGGATGGGCCGCTCGCAAGCGAAGGGCAGCGGGCGTGCCTGATTGGGGTCATTCGGCGGGCTGGGAACTGGGCGCAGCCGGGACGATCTGCGGAAACTCGGCGGCGATCCGCTGCCAGATGGCGCTGTCGGGATAGCGCTCGCGCAGGGATTGGAAGAATCGACCAAGCTCGGGGCGGCCCGATTGGAGTTCGACGAGTCGACGAATCGCGGATACTGCGGCTGCTTCGTCGTTTCGCGAGAAGGCTTGTTCAGCCATAAGGGCTTGTGGCCTGGGCGAGGCCGGGTCGAGCTCTTCCGCGCGAGAAGCGAACTGTGCCTGGCGGTCGGGATTGGGAGAATCGGAACTCGCGGTCATGGCGGCGAGTTGCAGGTAGTAGTCGCTGAGTTGCAGGTCGATCGGCGGGCTGTTGGGTTGCCGGACGTATTCGAGCTGACTCCTCGCATCGGATTCTTTGTTTGCCGCGAGGAGGATGACGGCGCGCGTCTGGGCGAGAACGGGGTCGGGAATCAGCGCGCCGAGCTCGATCGGCCCGTAGGCGGCCTCGAAGGCGCTGTAGAGGTCGGCGAGATTCTTATCAACGTCGGCGAGCGGGTCGCGGATGAGTCGAAATCGAACGGCGTCGTGAATGGAAGCGCCGAGACCGGCGAAGAGCCGAGGCAGGCCGGCCTTGTAGAGCTCGGTCGCGAGGGCGTTTAGTTCCATCGCGCGAGGAAAGTCGTCATTCACGGCGGCGACCATGGCGGCGATTCGGAAGGACTCGGGAGAGAGCTTGTCTTTCCATTTTGACGGGGGCGCTTCGGCATCCTCTTGCGCGATGGCGAGCAGACCGGCGAGGCGCGCTTCAAAATCGGGCGCGGCCATCGCCTCGCGGAGCATGCGATGAAAAGCGGGCTCGACCTCGCCGCCGCGCAGCAGCGAACGCAGCCAGTGGAGGCGGTCCTCGGTAGTGGCGGACCGGATGATCCACAGGGCCTCGACCCGGTCGATGGAGAACGGTTCGTCGGCGCGGCTCTGCTCCAGTGCGGCGATAAAGTTCTGCTTGCACTCGGCCTCGCTTCGCAGGTCGCCGCGGCGCGCGTATGCTCGGGCCCGGTTGAGGGCCAGGTCCGCCCTGAGGCGAGACGACTTGAGAAACCGGGGAGCAATGCGATCGAGCGAATTGAGAATGCTGACGGCGGCATGGCTGATGTCCATGTCGGCGTTGGTCGGGGGTTGATCCTGGGAGGCGATGATGCGGTCGAAGAGGAGGGATCGTGCCCAGACGGAAAGCGTCATCGCCTGGGCGCGCTGAAACGGATCGAGGGCGTGGGTCGCGGCGAAGTCGGCGGCAATGACGGCGGATTCGGGATCGTCGGCTTCGAGGCTTTGCTGGGCGTCGAACCGGGCACGGGCCGCCCACCAGTCTTCGGCGCCGCGATGGCCGAGGACGATCGCGGAGATGCACACGGCTATACCGAAGAGCCGAACCGTGCCGAGTGCGACGGGCTTGTCATCTTTATCGGGAGAATTGTTGACGCGATCCTGCCGGCGAACGGCGGCCCAGAGGCAGGCCCAGACGGTGATGAAGATCACATTGGCGCCGGGCTCGCGGATGGCAGGTGTGCCGCAGGCCTCGGCGATCATGGCGACGAGGGCGCCGGCGAGCCCGACGACGAACCAGCGTTGAGCGCTGTTGCCGGTCTGATCGCGCCGATTGTCGAAGTATCGCGCGGCGCGATAGAGCGGGATGCCGAGGGCAATGAGAAAGGCCAGCGTGCCGACGATGCCGAGGTCGGCGAGCAATTCGAGAAACTCATTGTGGGCGTGGGCGGGCCAGCTCGATTCGTCGAAGCGCATGACCCCGGGGTCGTCGAGCTGGTCATCACGCCCCAATTGACCGGCCAGCAGCGCATAAGCGCCGTCGCCATTGCCGGCGATCGGCTTACTCATGAAGAGGCGAAGGGCATAGGGCCATTCGTAGTCGAGCCGGGCGCGGATCGAATGGGCGCGACCGGCGGTTGAGCCGTCGACGCGAAGCTGCTGTACGTAGAGCGTGGCGGCGATGGCGACGACGCACATGACGAGGAACGCGGGAATGCGGCGCTTTGCGGGCAGGGCGATGATGATGCAGGCGCCGATGCCCGTAGCGAGGCCGACGGCGGCGGAGCGGGAGCGCGTTAATGCGAGCACGATGACGAGAAGGATCAAACACGCGACAAGAGCGATTGTGCCGAGCGCCTTCTTCGCGGGCTTGGCGGGTCTGTTCGTGTCCGGGCTTGAATGATTGCGAATGCGGCTTAGCGCCAGGCCGCCGGTGACGAATACGCCGGGCAGGAGACACGCCGCCATCCAGAGCTCATTGCCGAGGGGATATTGCAGGCGCGCGCCGGGCTGATGCGGCCAGACGCGCAAGAAGTGGTAGGCGAGTCCCAGCGCGGCGGTTGCGGTGAGGGCCGTGACGAAGGCGACGGCGAGAGCGCGGGTTTGCCGTGGCGAGAGGATGGTCGCGATCGGCCACCACCATGAGAAGAGGAGCAGGCGGACGATCATCTGTCCCTGACAAAACGCGGGGGCATGCGAGAAGATGGAACTGAGCGCGCTGACGACGAGCAGGATGAGCCACCAAAAGACGGGGCTGGCGGCGCGGCTGCGTCCATCGAGCAGATCGTCGATGGAATAGCGCGAGCGAACCGAGCCGAGGGCAAGGCTCAGTCCGGCGATGATGGAGAGCCCCGCCGCGCCGGCGTAGAAGACGAGGTTGCGCACTTCGACGCCGCGCTGCGTGCCGTATTCGCCAAAGAGGCCGAGGGCGGAGACGATCGGCCGCAGGAGGGACGTGTCTTTCTCATGAAGCTCCGAAAATCTGCCCGGACAATTCAGGAGGCAGGCGCCGGCAAGGACGATGGCCGCGGTGACGACGATGGCCATGCCGGATCGGCGTGCCGCGTCGGATGCACTGCCGTCGAAATCAGGCGAGGTGTCGGAGTGCATGTGAGAGACTTTCGCAGGTGAGGATTTCGATGCCGCGCGGGGCCCTGGCGGCGACGTCCTTTGAGCCGGTGGGTTGAATGAAGCGGCTGAAACCGACGCGCGCGGCCTCGGTGATACGCTGGCGCTGATGGTGGACGGGGCGAAGCTCCGCGCCGAGGCCCAGTTCGCCGCAGACGACGGTTCCGGCGGGCAGGGCGCGGCCGGTCATCGCGCCGTGAGCGGCGAGGGCGATGGCGAGATCTGCCGCGGGCTCATGCACGCGAACGCCTCCGACGACGTTGACGAAGACGTCCTGATCACCGAGGACGCACTCGGCGTGCTTCTCCAGCACCGCGAGGATCATCGAGACGCGGCCCGAATCGACGCCGGTGGCCTTACGCTTGGCCGCGCCGAAGACGGATTGGGCGCAGAGGGCCTGGACTTCGACGAGCAGGGTGCGGCTGCCCTCACATGCCGCGAGGATGACACTGCCGGGACGGGACTCCTGCTTGTCGCGAAGGAACAGCTTGGACGGGTCCTCAACAGGCACGAGGCCGGCGTCGGTCATTTCGAAGATGCCCAGTTCATCGGTGGAACCGAAGCGATTCTTCACCGTTCGGATGAGGCGGTGCGAATGGAAGCGATCGCCCTCGAAGTAGGCGACGCAGTCGACCAGGTGCTCCAAGAGCATGGGCCCGGCGATGCTGCCTTCCTTGGTGACGTGGCCGACGAGGATCAGGGCGAAGTTCATCTGCTTGGCCAGCCAGACGAGTCGCGCGGCGGCGTCGCGTAGCTGGGTCACAGAACCGGGCGGGGCGGTCATGTCGGGGCGATAGACCATCTGGATGGAGTCTACTACGACGACCTCGGGCCGCTGGTTGTGGAGAAGATTGGAAATGATGTCCAGATTCGACTGGGCGGCCGCCAGCATGGGCGAATTGTCGCCGCCGAGCCGGGCAGCACGCAGGCGAAGCTGGCCGAGCGACTCCTCGCTGCTGACATAGACCGTCTTGCGACCGGCGGTGGCGAGAAGGTGACCCACCTGTAGGAGCAGGGTCGATTTGCCGATGCCGGGGTCGCCGCCGATGAGGATCGCCGAGCCGGGGACAATGCCGCCGCCGAGCACGCGATCGAACTCGCTGATGCCGGTGACGATTCGGCGCGTCGCGTCGGGCTGAACTTTGGAGAGCGGCAGGAGGATGTCGTCGGGGCCGTCGGACGTCTGCGCCGCCGCGACCGGGGGACGATGCTTGTCGGCCGCGACATCCCGCACCACCTGCTCGACGAGGCTGTTCCACTCGCCGCAGTCGGGGCACTTGCCCATCCATTGGGCATGGATACGTCCGCAGGATTCGCAGATGAATTGAGTATGCTTTCGCGCCACGGACGGCATCTTAGCGGCCGTCGTCCTCGCACGCGATGAGACTCCCGTTATCATGGCAGTTCATCGAACTTAACCACTGGAGCGCGGATGGCTGTCAATCAATCCCCCATGTATCAGAAGGCCGAGGAGCGGTATCGCTCGGCGTCCTCGCCCGCGGAGAAGGTGGCGGCGCTGGAGGAGATGCTCCGCCTCGTCCCCAAGCACAAGGCCAGCGAGAAGCTCCAGGCCGCGCTCAAGCAGAAGCTCAAGAATGCCCGGGAAGAGTCGCAGAAAAGCTCCGCGGCCAAGCACGGCGGCGGGCATCACGACTTGTTCCAGGTTCCCAAGCAGGGGGCGGGGCAGGTTGCGCTTCTCGGCGAGGCGAATACGGGCAAGAGCAGCATCGTCGGGGCGCTCACCTCGGCGAAGGTGGAGATCGCCGATTTCCCGTTCAGCACCCACGCGGCCACGCCGGGCATGGCCCATCACGAGGACGTGCCGATCCAGCTCATCGACATGCCGCCGCTGATGGACGGCCACGCCCAGCCGGGGATGATCGGCGCGTATCGGTCGGCCGACTGCATTCTGCTGGTGATCGATCTTTCGGCGATCGACCTGATCGATCAATTCCAGCGGCCGCTGGCGTGGCTGGCCGAGCACCGCATAAAGCCGCAATCGACGGCGGACCTCGTCTTTGAAGAAGACGAAGAGGCGGCGCTGCCCAAGCGGCTCATCGTCGCGGCGAACAAGTCGGACACGCCCGGCGCGGCTGACAATCTGGAGGGGCTGAAGGAACTGGTCGGCACCGATCTGACGATCGTTCCCGTGTCGGGTAAGTCGGGCGACGGCCTGGGCGAGATGCTCGGTTCGATCTTCGGGTTGCTCAACGTGGTGCGCGTCTATGCGAAGAAGCCGGGCAAGCCGGTGGACAAGGAAGCGCCGTTCATCCTGCCGATCGGTGCGACGGTTCACGACATGGCCCACCTGATCCACCGCGACCTCGCGGAGAAGCTGAAGAGTGCCCGAATCTGGGGCGGCACGGTACACGACGGGCAGCAGGTGCACGCGACGCATGTGCTGACGGATCGGAATGTGGTGGAGCTGCATTTTCCATAAGCCCACTCCGAACGCCGATTGCAGCTTTTTGGCGAATTTGCGGAGTGGCTCCAATGGACGCAACGGTTGGGCATCGCGTCAACAGGAATTGGACGGATGAAAATACACAGAGGCTTATGGTGGACGCCAAACGTACCCGATCAGCCCATCGCTGGATCGCTAATAGTTGACCAAGTCGAAGGCATAACGCTCGATCTCGACTGCATCACCTCATCCGAAAAGGCGGAATCACTTACTGATGTCGTATCCATGAGGCACAGTACCGATGTAAAGCCGAATCTAATCGTCCATGGCAGATCTCAAGAGGGCGTAGCATTTACGCTCTACAATGGTTTTGTACGACATGCTGGAGATCGCTCATCAGGGCTCTCAAACGCATTGATCTACTTCAATCGTGGTATTGAAGGTTGGGCATTCGAAGATCCTACTTCCGTGAACGTCGCAAAGATTCATTCTCGATTTCACGGCCTTGTGGCGTGGATGGATCACAATCCATTTAAGATTGAATACCGCAGCCGACTGCGAGATACATTCATTACACATAAACTACCAAAGGCGATTAGAGTACAGATTGATCCAGACCGACTACTTACTCTGAGTTGGGATCGCCAAGGACCAACAAAGTCGATAATCCAGACCGAGGTAAACGTTCACTCGACACCCGCAATTGGGATTGAATACTCATCACCCAGAAGTCTTGATAACGCAATCGACGATTTAGGCATTTGCGGAGATTTGCTGACTCTACTGCTCGGTGCTCCAACTGTCGGGTACGATTCTGAGTTCTTCAGCTCACAAGCAATAAGAGCCATCGGAAAGAGGAGGTACCCCGCGCGACTGCGACCAATCGGCGCAAGGTTTCAACTGAAAGACAAGCTAGCAGACTGGATGCCCGATGACGTATTGCTTCCACTTCCCCAACTCCGTTCCGCTTTGGATCAGGTGTTTTCAAAATGGTTTGAACTGCACAAACGCTGTTGGGCAGCGATCAATCCTTACTTCGCGAGTCTGCGTACGCCAGGGCCATTTGTAAACGACCGGTTCTTCGCGCTCGCGAGCTCAGCCGAGTCGCTACACCGATCCTTAAGACCACGTAGGCCACCGATTCCACGTGCCGAATGGAACAGAATTCGCGAAGCAGTTTTGGCGTCTGTTGAGAGTCATCGCCGAGAATATGTCTGTTCGCGATTGAACTTTGAAAAAGACCTGAACTACAGAGACAGGCTCAAGGAGCTCATCTCTCGATTTCCAACTCTTCACGCAGAAGTCATCGGCGATTCAGACTTGCAGGAAGAATTTTGCGATCGAGTTACAAGTCTCCGAAATATCGAGGCGCACAAATTCGATCGAAAAAAGTCTTCTACAAGCGGGCCGGCGATTGAGAAACTAACCGCTAAACTCAGAGTGATCATTGACTCTTGGCTGCTAGCTGAGTGTGGAATTCCTGGAGAAACCATTGAAGCGTCGTTCCGAGGCAATCGCCGATACTGGTACTATGCGGATAACAAGACTTGGCCTTGGAACAAGTGACGAATATGGTTCTATTCTTTCGGAACCTCTTCGCTGACAGTCTGCTCTGCAGAGTCACTCCGCAAATTTGGATAAAACCTGTGATCGGGAATCCAAGGTCGTCGCGTGATTCATATCATACGTTGAGCGATTGTAGGTAACATCAATTCCTCAGGCGCGGACAGGGAGCAAGGATCATCCTTTGAGATGCCTGCTCAAAAATCCATTCTACGCTCATGTTCTGCTGGGTTCGGCCCGATGGCGGCCGGCCGAGTGACATACCGGTTGCGCGGCCTGATTTTCACCAAAAAACCGCCGGATTTTCGCGCTGCCCCAACACGTGCCCGCCACAAGAGTTGGCACAATTCTCGCGAGGCTTGTGTCACCTTATGTCACCTTCGAATTCTGCATCAAGAAAGCCCAGAATCGGCCCGCGCGCAGGCGCCGGCGGGTCGCCGTATTGGCCTCGCGGCGGACTCCGGTCAGGTTGCCTCGGGCTTCGATTCGGCAGGGCGTCGGAAAAAAAATCTCAGTCATTTTCAGCGTTATGACTTGTCAGCGTATCAGCCGAAGGTCGAGAGCCAGCTTGAAAATGATCAGCCCGGCGATGATTTGCGACGAGAGGACGACCCAGACGGCGTGCGGAAATCGGAGATAGCGGCGATAGGCGAATGTCAGCCGGATGCCGAAGGCAATGACCGCTGCCGCGCCTGCGAGGACGAGAAAGGTCACTGGATGGATGATCGTGGAAATGACGACATTCAGCCCAAAGCCGGCCGCGCTCGACAGCAGGGCGATGAAGAACATGATCAGGCCGATCCACCAGATGAGGTCGGCGCTGTAGACGACGGCCCGGACGAAGTGGATGCGGGCGATCTTCACGCGACGGCGCGAGATCTCGAAGACGCAGAGCGCCAGGAGAGTGGCGATCGGCCAGGCGATGATCATGATGGAGGGAGCGGCATAATCGAGCATCACGCGGGCAGGGTCTCCCTCGCCTTTGATGATGCTGACGATCGTGATCGGGTAGAGCCTGTCGAGGTATGCTTCGAGGCCGCCGTATAAATCAAGGAAGTCCTTGTATTCGGACGCAGTCTGAGGGTTGGTCAGGTAGGCCCGCTCCCACTGGCGTGCCCTCATATGTTGACTCATTCGCTCGGTGATCACGCCGCCCAAAAGAGCGACCCAGATGAGGATCGCGGGCACGAGCATCCACGCCGCAAAACGCATCAGACGCCGGGGGCGACAGGGCTGCGCCGGGTGCAGCGACTTCCAGAACTTCCACGGTCGCAGTCCGCCGATGATCGTCTTGACGAACGACCAGTAGGGCCGCTCGGCGTGGTGTTCAAACAGGTAAGGGTGAAGTCGCCGATCGATCTCCAGAAGCTCGGCCCAGATGAAGGTGTACCCGCACTCCGGGCAGCGCGGCGCGGAGAGGCCGCGCAGGTTGTATTCACAGAGCGGGCAGTGAATCTCCTCCTGGATCGCGTCCCAATTCGGCGGCGCGGGGTTGGGATCGGTGGACTCCGGCGCTTCCATGACGGCCTCGCTCATCGACGCTTCCTGCCTAATTCGCTCATGAGACCGCCGAATCGTCGATTGACGCCCGGCAATTGCAATCCTGAACGCTTTTCGCCCGACCGCTACAATGACGCACTATGCATACGAATTCTACCACCAAGCCCCGCACCGTCGCTGAACTCAAGGCCTCCGGTTGGAAGTCCCGCTCGGTCAAGCAGGAACTCCACGACAATCTGCTCAAACTCCTCAGCGCTCACGAGGATATCTTCCCGGGCATCATCGGGTACGAGGACACGGTCATCCCCGAAGTGTGTCTCGCCATCCTGGCGCGCCATGACATGCTCTTTCTCGGCGAGAAGGGGCAGGCGAAGAGCCGCATGATGCGCGGGCTGGTTCGGCTGCTCGATCCGGAGATTCCATTCATCGCCGGAAGCGAGCTTCACGACGACCCGCTCCACCCGATCAGCCAGTATGGAAAGCGATTGATCGCCGCCGAGGGCGACGCGACGCCGATCGAGTGGTGGCCGCGCGAGCATCGCTACGCCGAGCGGCTGGCGCCCGGGACGAAGTTCGCGGATGTCATCGGCGAGATCGACCCGGCGAAACTGGCGATGGGGACGAGCATGTCGGCGGAGGATGCGCTGCACTTCGGGCTGATTCCCCGGATGAACCGCGGCATCTTCGCGATGAACGAGGTCCCGGAGCTGGACGAACTGGTGCAGGTGGGGCTGTTCAACATTCTCGAAGAGCGCGACGTGCAGATCCGGGGATTCCCGATTCGATTTGATCTGGACATCGTGATTCTCTTTTCCGCCAACCCGGCGACGTACAACCGCAGCGGGAAGGTGATCCCCCAGCTTAAGGACCGCATCGGTTCGCTGATTCGCACGCACTATCCGCACGAGCGGGAAACCGGCATCGCGATCATGGAGCAGGAGGCGGGCGTTGAGCTTGAGGGGCCATTCCCGGTTCGTGTGCCGCTGTTCATGAAGGAAGTCGTCGAGCAGATCAGCATTGCGGCGAGGAAGAGCGACTTCATCGATGCGCAGTCCGGCGTCAGCGCGCGGTTTTCGATCGCCAACTATCGCACGCTGATCGCCAGCGCCCGCCGCCGGGCGGCGGTTCTCGGCGAGGCGCACGCGGTGCCGCGCATCAGCGACCTGAGCCACCTGGCCAGCAGCTCGATGGGCAAGCTGGAACTCGACATGATGAGCAGTCATCAGATGAGCGAGCAGCAGGTCATCGAGGCGGTGATGGTCGAGGCGATCAAGACGGTCTTCGACGAGTATTGCGACGAGCACGGATTCGAAGAGATCGCTGGCATCTTCGGCAAGGGGGTCAGCATCGAGGTGGGCGACATGCTGCCGTCATCGGACTATGCCGAGCGATTGAAGCGCGTGCCGCCGGCGTGGGAGAAGGCCTTTGAGATGAACCCATCTGCGGACCCGGAGATGCGGGCGAGCTGCGTGGAGTTTGTCCTTGCGGGACTGTACGCGCATCAAAAGATCTCGCGTTCGACCAAGCGCGGGCGGATAGCGTATCAGCTCTGACGGCGCGTCAATGACGCGGATCTGTGACGAGGCCGTTTAGAAGTTCGTGGACGGCGCGGTGGCCTTCGATGGATTGGCGCACGACGAGCTTGGGGCCGACGGCTTTGATGGAGGCATCGCCGCCTGCGGTGTCCCATGTCTTTGGTTCGATGGTCGTGCGAATCGCGTGCACAAGCTGGGCGACTCTTCGCGATGTGAGCGTTTCCTCTATTTCCAGAATGATGTCGGTCGTCTCGCGCTCGCGCGGGCTTTTGGTGCGATCCTTCAGGGCGGGGCGGCGAGACTCGTGGGCCCACCGGCGCGGTTGCCGGTGCCATGGCGGGGCGAAGACGTGGTAGTGCTGCTTCCAAAGTGCGGCGACGGACTCCTGGAGTTCGCGCTGCTCGCGGTCGGACAGCTTTCGATCGAGCAGGGATGAGATGTCGTAAACGCGCACGTCCACGTCGCGCGCGAGGTCTGCCTTTGACGAGATCACGACGATGCCGTCGCGGATGGCGAAGTCGGTTTCGTGGCCGTCACGATCGGCCTGGGCGAGGGCCTGCGTCAGCGCCGCGGAGATGGTCGTGTCGCCGAGCTTCATGGTGATGAGGCTGTCGCTGAACACGCCGATGCGATTGAGCGCGGGCCAGCGGACGGAGAGGCTGAGATCAGCGAGGCCGGCGAGATGGTCGAGGAGCCGGCCCAGCGGCATCTTGTTGAACTCGACGGGGTCGATGGTATGGGAAAGCGAGGCCCTTGCGGCGGCTGACGCGGCGTCTTCCTGCCAGGAGACGGGGATCTTGTCGGATGCGGCGGCAGGAATGCTCGCGACGGCAAGCACAGCGATGACGACAATCGAGCGGCGAATGCTCAACATGACATTTCCCTCCCAGTTTCAGGCCGCATGCGGGGCGCGGCCAATAGCGGCGAACTGAAGTGTGATCCCCCTGTGGACGGAAGGATGGCCGTCCGCCGCGTGTATGTCTTTATTATACCGAAAGAGGGGGCGGGAAATGAAGGATGCAGGCGGGCCTTGGGAAAAAAGGTTGGCCCGGCAGCCAAGGTTTTGGGCCTCAGCAGCCGGGCCAGAGGGTGGAGTGGGAGTCGGTTGCTCGCGGCGGATGGTCTCCATTACCAAGCGGCCGCGAGGTTGGTTAGTCTGTTCAGTTCAGGCCGGGCACTCCGGTGCAGGTGGACGCCGGTCCTATTAGAAGAACGCATTCGTTGGAAAACAGTTCCATCTGAATCAAGAATTTTTGCAGGGCCACCGCCTTGGCGGGATCGAGGGTCTTTAAGGCCTCCAGTGCCGAGGCGACTTGCGGCAAGCCGGCGAAGCGGGAGCTCAGCGCGGTCTGGATTGACACAAACTTGTCCGCGTCGTCGTCCTCCGACATGCCTTCCATGATCTTGTCGAAAATGGTCTTTGGCTCGGGGTAAACCCGAACTTCATAGTTGGTGCCCAACTCAGCCTTGCTCGCCGCGAACTTGATGGCGTCGGCCATGCCGCCGAGTCGATCGACGAGGCCTATCTCGAGGGCCTGCTTACCGGTGTATACGCGACCGCCGGCGAGGGGTTCCAGATCGCCCTTGATCTTTTTGCCACGGCCTTCGATGACGCGACCCTTGAAATCTTCATAGATGCGATTCATCCAGCCCTGAACCATGTCGCGCTCTTCATCGGTGAACCGCCGATTGGTGTTCATGATGTCGGCGTGCTCGCCGCGCTTGAATTCGTGACTGGTGATGCCGACCCAGTCCCAGAGGCCCTTGGTGACGATCTTGCCGCCGACGACGCCGATCGAGCCGGTGATGGTTGAGGGCTCGGCAAAGATGACATCGGCGAGGGCAGAGACGTAATAGCCGCCGCTGCCGGCCACATTACCCATGGATACGATGAACGGGCGGTCGGAATCCTTAAAGCGCTTGGTCGCTTCACAGATGATGTCACTGGCGATGGCGGAACCACCAGGGGAATCCACGCGGAGGACGAGTGCCTTCACGCTGTCATCGGCGGCGGCCTTGGCAATGGCGCGGCGAACGGTGGACGATCCGGCGTTGGAGGTGCCGCCGAAGAGGCCGGACTCGGTCTCGCCCTGTGTGATCATGCTCTCAACATGAACGATCGCCACGGCGGGCTTTTCGGAGTGCTTTTTGCCTTTCATCATGTCGGAGAAGACGGAGAAGAATGCGAAGGGGTTTGAAAAGTCGAGCTTGGGGCCCTTCTCCTTGCCGTAATTGCGGGCGATCTTCAGTTCGGGACCATAGCGTTTCTTGACTGAGGCGATGAAGTCCTCGCGATAGGCGAGCTTGTCGACCAACTTGGCCTCGAGGGCCTCCTTGGGAGACATGGCGCCCTTGTCCATCAGGGCAATTACTCTTTCGGGGGAGAGCTTTCGGCTCTTGGCGATGTTGTCCACCAACTGCTCGAAGATGCCGTCGAGCAGGCGATTGAGCTGCTCCTCGGCGGGCTTGCTGGGGCCTGTGCGATAGAAGGGCTCGCCGGCGGACTTGTAATCGCCGCAATGGAGGATGTCGGCCTCGACCTTGATATTGTCGAGCAGGTTCTTGTAGTAGGAGGATTCGCCGTAAATGCCGCGGACGTCCACGTCGCCGCTTGGAAGGAGCCACAGTTCACTCGCCGCCGATCCGAGGACGAGCTTGCCGGGCGTGAGGGTCTCGCAATAGATGAGGACGTCCTTTTCGGTGGCCTTGAGAGCTTCGAATTGGGCGCGGAGCTCCTGAATCTGAGCCATGCCGAGCACGGCCTCTTCCACGTCGAAGATGACCGCCTGGACGTTTTTGTCGGTGCGGGCCTCGCGGAGGCGCTCGAGGAGGTCGAACATGTTCATGGGCGCGGCCTCGCCGAAGATCTCGCCGAGATTCATCTGGGCCGGGGCCTCAGTCAGGGGACCCTTGATCTTGAAGACGGCGACGGTGTTCTCCGCCAGGGCGGCGCTTGGGAGCGCGAGGACGGTGCAGATCAACAAGCTTGGTGTCAGAATTGGTCTTGAGCGATTTAACATTCGACTTTTCCACCTGTCTGCCCGGTAGGGGATTCCGGGCAAGTCACAAATTATTTCCCACCGGCCTTGCGGTGAACCACTCATTCTCCGCAGGCCCGGGAAGGGTTAACGCAATCCGCTTGAGGTCCTCACTCCCGCTGAGCCGCATTCTGAATCAGGAATCAGGGCTGGCGGCGAATTCCCCACGAGATCGCCCGAGGAATCGGGAATTGGAAAAAAACTTGATATCGAGAGCGTCAGGCCAAGCGCCTGTGCCATAATCAGTTGGCATGGCACTGGAAGGGGCGGAAAAAGGGAGGCCTAATCCAACCCTTCGCGCCGGGGTGGTCGATCGTCCGCGCGTTTAGGCGGACTCGGGGGACCGGGGGGGCCGGGCGGACCGGGCGGGCCCTGCGCTCCGCCGAAGCCCTTGATAGAGGGCATATCTTCCGGTTTCTCTTTCGGGTGGCATGCGAAGACCTCAACGCGGACAATCTCCTCGAAGGGGATCGTCACGACGAAGGCGCCGACACGATAAAGGTCGTCCACCGGCGCACACTCGAATGTCAGGGCGGCGGTGCTGCGCGAGGGGATCAGTTCCTTCAATTCGTACGAGAAACCGTCTCGGAGGTAGATAATCGTGCGGGATTCAAGCTCTTCGTAGAACTTGCGGTAGGTCTTGTTTTCCTCGGCCTTCTCGGGGTCCACAGTGGGATTGTTAAGAAGGGCGCAGCGCCTCTTGGCTTCGTCCACGCGGTCACGATAGGAGGCGTCAAACCACCACTCGAAGTTGAAGATCATCTCGCCGGTCCGTGTTTGGGTAGCAATCGGTCAAACGGGGCAATGTAGAGCAAATCGGGGCGAGCTGTCAAAGTGCGCCGGGAAAAAGGCGGTATGTCCCTTAACGCCCGGAGTTTGGTAGACTTCATCTTTGTGATGGGCGGTTATGACATGGAAGCAGGGAAAATGACGGAGGCGGTGAAGCGGCTCGCCGGCGGGTTGGGCTTCGAGCAATGCGGCATCGCCCCCGCCGGCGCCATTCCTCGCGGCAAGTACCTGACCCGGTGGCTGGCGGAGGGTCGCGCCGGTCGAATGGGGTATCTGCACCGTCACCTCAATTCGCGGGTGGACCTGACGACGTGGCTGCCCTGGGCCCGGAGTGTCATTGTTGTTGCACAGAGCTATCGCCAGGCTCCGCCGGCTGTGGCGGATGACGCCGCGCGGGGCCGGGTGGCGATGTATGCGTGGGGGGAGGATTATCACGCGATACTGAAGGAGAAGCTGTCGCATCTCGTCGATCAATTGCACGACGAGATTCCGACGCCGTTTGAATCGAAGATCTGCGTCGATACGTCGGCGATCACCGAGCGCGAGCTTGCGGCAATGGCGGGGATCGGCTGGATCGGAAAGAACACGCTGGTCTTGAATCAGCGGCTCGGGTCGTGGTTTGTGCTGGGTGTCGTGATCACGAGCCTTCCGCTGGCGGCGGATGCGCCGGTCGCGGATCACTGCGGGTCGTGCACGCGCTGTCTCGACGCCTGCCCGACGGAGGCGTTTCCGCGTGCGTATGAGATGGATGCGCGGCGGTGCATTTCTTATCTGACGATCGAGCATCGTGTCGAGATTGATCCGGAACTAGCCGCCAAGATGGGCGACTGGGTGTTTGGTTGTGATGTTTGTCAGGAGGTTTGCCCGTTCAATCGAGATGTTGCGCCATCACGGGAAGAGCGGCTTTTGGCGAAGTCGGTCGACGCGGCGCTTCCAGCGCTGGACGATATCGCGGCATGGGACAAGGAGCGACATCAAGAAGCGACGGCGGGCCGGGCGGTTTCCCGCGTTTCGCTGAAGATGTGGAAGCGCAATGCGGAGCTCGCGCGGTCTCATCTGACGGGCGATGGTTAGGCGATCAGTTTGCGCGCGGTGTCGGCGATGTCCTTCGCGGAGAGGCCGGCATAGGCCATGATGGCGTCGGTTGTCCTGGTGCTCTTGGGGAGGCGGCGGCAGGTCATCGCCTCGACGCGGATGTCACCCCGACGGGCGGCTGCTTCGGCCACTGCGCCGGCGAGGCCGCCGATGTAGTTGTCTTCGACGCACAGGATGCGAGAGTTCGTCTGGGCTGCGGCGGCGAAGATCGGCTCGATGTTGAGCGGCAGACAGTAGGCGTCGATGAGGGAACACTTAATGCCGGCGGATGCGAGGAGTTCGACGGCCTTTTTGCATTCGTGAACCATGTAGCCGGCGGAAACGATGGTGATGGCGTCACCGGCGGCGAGCTGGTGAGAGCCGCCGATCTTGAACTGCGTATCCGGGGCGTAGAGCAGCGGGACGTCGGGCCGGTGCGTTCGCATGTAGCACATGCCGGGCTGGGCCGCCATCAGCCAGACGCAGTGGTAGGCCGAGACGGCGTCGGAAGGGTGCAATGATATGCAAACGGGATTGCCTCGGCCGTCGTCGGTCTGGCTTGCAGATCTGAAATAAGCGACGTCGTGCAGGCTCATCTGACTGGGGCCGTCAGCGCCGAGTGAGATGCCAGCGTGCGAGCCGGTGATCTTGATGTTGGCACGCGTGATCTGGGCGAGCTCTATCTGGTCGTAGGCTCTTGAGACGAACTTGGCGAAGGTGCTTACGAATGGGATGAAACCCCCGGCGGCCATGCCGACGGCCGTGGAGATCATGTTCTGCTCGGCGATTTTGCACTCGACGAAGCGTTCGGGATGCTTGTCGAAGAAAACCTCGGAGAAAGTGGAATTACGGACGTCTCCGTCCAGGGCGACGATTCTGGGTTCCGCCTCGGCCACGGCAAGCAGTGCCGCGCCATAGGCACGGCGCGTGGCGATGCTGTTCTTGGCGACAGCGCCATCCATGCCTGCGGCTTTCATGGCGGCGTGGAAATCGGTCGGCTTCAGGGCGATTTCGGGAAGCGGTTTGCCGGCATCGGGCTTGCTGATTTTCGGCGGCTGAGCGTCGGCGACCGTGATCTCCAGTTTGCCGGTCATGGCGTCGATCAGGGCCAAGGCGGCGTCCAGTTCCTTCGCGGGGACGGGCTTGCCGTGGTTGGATATGTCCTTGAGGGACTCGCATCCCCAGCCCTTTTGTGTTTTGGCGATGATGGCGAGGGGTTTTTCGCGTTTGAGGGTGAGTGCGCTTCGGACCGCGTCGGGGTCGTGTCCGTCAATGGTGATGGTCTGCCACCCGAAGGCGGCGGACTTTGCGGCGAGCGCTTCGGGGGACTGCCGTTTGGAGACATAGTCGGCCTGACCATGGCCGTTGCAGTTGAATATGACCGTGACCTCGCGCTGATCACGATCGGCGATGAGGTCCATGGCCTCCCAAATCTGTCCCTCGCGCGATTCGCCGTCGCCGACGAGCACGTAGACTCGCCGGTCGTACTTTCGCAGCCGGGATGCGGCCACGAGACCGGCGGCGACGCTGAGGCCCTGGCCAAGGGAGCCGGTGGCGGCATCGAAGAATGGGAACCCTTCCGCAGGATTGGGGTGGCCATCGAGAAGGCTGCCGGCCTCGCGAAGGCCAGCCAGATCGGCCATGGTCAGCGGCCGGGCTGAGGCCTTGTCTTTGCCGACCGCTCCGCCGAGATCGGCGTAAGCGGCGTAAATGACCGGTACGGCGTGGCCTTCAGAGAGCACCAGTCGATCGGCCGCCAGGTTCCAGGGGTCTGCAGGGTCCCAGCGCATGACGTCGTACATGAGCGTGACGACGAGATGGAGCAAAGACATCGCACTGGAGGGATGTCCGGAGCCTGCGTGGGTCGTCATCTTGACGATTTCCCTTGCCAGACTGATGGCTTTTGCGTGTGCGAAATCCCTGAATGCCATTGCGATTCCCTCCGTCGTATTCCAAAATCAGGCTGACCTCATCGGCCGCGGGGACGATCCTTGAGCTCCGCGCAGGTATGGTAGCCTAGCGAATGAATCTTGCTCCGCAATTCACCAGACCGACACCGCCGCCGGATTGAGAATCGAGCGTTGGCAGGCGGCGGTCCGATATTATAATGGCTTCGCCGGTGCGAAGAGAATGGTGCGCATGCGACCGTTCGCCAGCTTACCCGCTTGGGGAGAATCTGTGGACTACTTTGAGATAACGGGCGGCAGTCGGCTTCGAGGGACCGTGCAGATCAATGGCTCGAAGAATGCCGCATTGCCGATCATGGCTGCTTCGATCCTGACCGAGGGGGAGACGATCCTCAAGGGCGTACCCCGATTGGAGGACGTGAAGCATCTGTCGGTCATCCTCGAAAAACTCGGGGTGAATGTTTCCCGGGATGAGAACGGCGATATCCATCTAACCGTCGAAGACGAGATGAACTGCCACGCCGAATACGAGTTCGTCCGGAAGATGCGGGCGAGCGTTTGCGTGATGGGCCCACTGCTGGCCAAGCGACGGCATTGCCAAGTGAGCCTGCCGGGAGGGTGCAACATCGGCGATCGGCCGATCGACATGCACATCCAGGGATTGGAGCAATTGGGGGCTGAGAGCGAGTTGATCAGCGGCGACATCCATCTTCGTGCGAAGCGACTTAAGGGGGGCGTTGTGTTTCTGGGCGGCCCCTTCGGGTCCACGGTGCTGGGGACGGCCAATGTATTGATGGCCGCGGCGCTTGCGGAGGGAACGACGGTCATTGAGTGCGCCGCCTGCGAGCCGGAGGTCGTCGATCTGGCGAACTATCTGAACGCCTGTGGGGCTCACATCAGCGGGCACGGGACGCCGCGCATTACGATTGAAGGGGTGAAGGAGCTTCGGGGATGTACGCATACGGTGATACCGGATCGGATCGAGGCGGGAACGTTCATGATGGCGGCGGCCATCACCAACGGCGATCTCAAGCTGACGAATTGCCGGCTCGATCATTTGCTGGCGCTGGTGGATCGGCTCAAGGCGATCGGCGTCATCGTCGAGCGCAGCGGGGACACGGTTCAGGTATCTTCCGCGCGGCGATTGGAACCGGTGAGCGTCACGACGCAGCCCTATCCGGGCTTTCCCACCGACTTACAGGCCCAGATCATGACGCTGCTGTGTCTCGCAGATGGAAACAGCATCATTACGGAGAAGATTTTTCCCGATCGATTTGTCCACGTGGCGGAACTGGGCCGCATGGGGGCGAGGCTGCGCAAGGAAGGTCCGACGGTGATCATCGAGGGCGTTAAGAGCCTGGTCGGTGCGCCGGTCATGGCCAGCGACCTGCGGGCATCGGCGGCGCTGGTGCTGGCGGGGCTGGTGGCGAAGGGTAAGACGCGCGTTTCGCGTGTTTATCACATAGACCGAGGCTACGAGCGCATCGAACAACGGCTCAATGATGTCGGCGCCAACATCAAGCGAATGCCAGAACAATGAACTGCGTCCAATGCGACTATCTTCTGTGGGACCTGCCGCAATCCCGATGTCCGGAGTGCGGGCTCGGCTACGAGGTGACGGACTATTCCTTCTCGCACAGCGCGGTGCATTTTGTCTGTAATTATTGCGGGCAATCCTACCTGGGGACGGACAAGCAGGGGCTTCCTCAGCCGAGGAAGTTTGAGTGTGTTTGCTGTCATCAGCCCTTGGACGCGGCGCACATGATCGTTCGGCCCATTGCGGACGACGCCATCGGTGAGCCGCGACATGCGGGAACGCCGTGGCAGTTTCGACATCGTCAGGGTTTCTTCAGGGGCTATGTCGATGGGATTGCGCGACTGGCGCTTTCGCCGGATGAGTATTTTCGACTGGCCTCGGGTGCGCGAGAGGACGGGGCGATGATATTCAGCGTCATGAGCGCCTATGTTTCGGCGGCGCTTTTCGTCGCGGCGCTTTATCTGTTTCGGAATTCGGGGCTCGCGGCATGGCTGCCGAATCCGACGAGGCTGGTTACGTTTCCGGGGATCATTTATTTCATCTGCGCCGTGCCGTTTCTGCATCTGGCGTGGACCTATCTTTACGGGCTGCTGATTCAGACGGTGCTGTGGGGACTGGGCCTGCCCAAGTGCGAGTTCGACGCGTCATTGCGCGCGGTAGCGCTGGGTAGCGCGGTGCTGCCGGCGGTGCTGCTGTTTCCGCCGGTGGGGTTGATCTGGTACCTGCTGGTGGTTCGCAGCGGGCTTGAACACCTGCATGCAACGACGAGCGCCAAGGCACTTGCCGCGGCCGCGGTACCTATGCTCCTGGCAGCCAATACCGGCCTACTTGTGCTGGTACTCTATTGGGTGGCCTGAGCCGGTCCAATTCCCGTTACATCGATGCCAGCCGGATCGCCAAGTCACAGACCCGGTTGGAAAAGCCCCACTCGTTGTCGTACCAACTCATCAGCTTGAGCAGCTTTCCCTTGCCCTTTGGGGTTGTCATGGTGCGGGTGCTGTCGAAAATCGAACTGTACGGATTGCCGATGATATCGCTGCTGACCAGGGGCTCATCGGAATATTGCAGGATTCCTTTGTATTTGGGTTCGGCCGCCGCCTTCTTGAAGAGGCTGTTGACCGCGTCGACTTCGACTTCCTTCTCGAGGGCGACGGTGAGATCAACGCAACTACCGTTCATGACCGGCACGCGAAAGGCGAACCCGTCGAGCTGAATGGACTTCTTCGGGACGACGAGGCCGATGGCCTTGGCGGCGCCGGTCGTGCTGGGAATGATGTTCATCGCAGCGGCCCGGGCGCGAAGGAGGTCGTCGCCGTGAACCTGATCGAGAATGCGCTGGTCGTTGGTGTAGGCATGGACGGTGGTCATCATTCCGGTGATGTTATCGCCGAACATCTGCGGATTGTCGGCGAGCACTTTGACCAGCGGCGCCAGGCAGTTGGTCGTGCAACTTCCGTTGCTGACAAAGGTGTGCTCCGGCTTGAGGCGCTCATCGTTGACGCCGAGCACGACGGTTGCATCAATGGTGTCCTTCGCGGGCGCTGAAAGAATGACTTTCCTGGCGCCGGCGGTGATGTGGTCGTCGTAGCCGGCTTTGCCCTTGGCGGCGTCCCGACGGCTCGTGAAAACGCCGGTGGACTCAATAACGACCACGGCACCGAGTTCCCGCCACGGGAGCTTGGACGGATCTTTTTCGGTGGTGAAGCGGATGCGATGGCCGTCGACGATGATTCCGGTTTCGTCGTGGCCGACTTCTCCCTTCCACTTTCCGTGGACAGTGTCGTACTTGAATAGGTGGGCGTGAGTGCGCGGCGTTGAACCGACATCATTGATTCCGACGATGTCAAATTCGCCTTTTCGCATGGACATTGCCCGTGCGACCATTCGCCCAATTCGCCCGAACCCGTTGATGCCGATTTTTACTGCCGCCATTGTTCAGAGACTCCTCATTCCACGGTGAAGGAAGCGTGGTGAAACACGCGATTCAAGTTAGACTGGTGGATGATAGTCGTCAAGAAGGGACGACGTCAGGGTCCGCGACGCTGACGGCGTGGTGCGGCGTTTCTCCCAGGAGAATCCTGGCCACGTCATCGGTCACGCTGTAGCGATCATCGGCCGCGTCCAGCGTAGCACCGGCCACGTGCGGCGTAAGCAGGCAGTTTGGCGCACGGCGCAAGGGGTGGTTTGCGGCGAGCGGTTCGATCTCGAAGACGTCAAGGCCGGCACCGGCCAGGAGGCCGCGTTTTAATGCCCTTGCCAGCTCAATTGTGTCGATGGCATTGCCGCGAGTCGTGTTAATGAGAATGGCTGAGGACTTAAGCCGGGCCATCCTACCGGCGTCGAGAAAGTGCCTCGTCTCCGCGTGGGGGGCAAGGTGGACCGACAGGATGTCCGAGGTGGTGAGTAGCTCGTCGAGGCTGACCGCGTCGACCGATGGCAGCGTGGGAGTGCGTCCCTGAGGATCGAAATAAATGGCGCGCGTACCAAAGGCTGCCTGACACATTCGGGCGAGATGTTCGGCGACCGGGTCCATGCCGAGGAGTCCGAGCACTTCATGGCCCATTTCCCGGCCGGCGGGGGCGCGAAGGGACTCGAAGCTGCCTTCGCGGATGAATCGATCAAGTTGCGGCAGTCGGCGGCGCAGCGACAAGATCATCGCCAGGGCGAATTGGGCCGTGGAGGTCACGGCGATGTGCGGGGCGTAAACGACGGCGATACTCTTTCGACGGGCGGCGCGGAGGTCGATGTGGTCGGTATTTGTGCTGGCGCGGGCGATGACCTTTAGTTTGGAAGCGGCCTCGATGATGCGCGCGGTAACGTGGGCCTTTGACCGAACGAGCAGGGCGTCGGCGTCCTGAATGACGGAAAGCAGACTTTGCGGCGAAGAGTCCTCAAGAACGACGACCTCACCGATTTGTCGAAGACGATCGACGGCCTGCGGCGCGTAGGGCTCCGCAATAACGATACGAAACGGCGCTCTTCCCCTCATGTCATTCCTCCTAATCGACATGCGGACAAGCGGCGTGCCCGCGGGGTATGCTCAGATGTGGTACATCATCAGCCGCAACGTTATGATATCGGAGCACCTTGTGAAGGCAAAGGAATTCTGAGATTCGACGAGAAAAACCGAGGTTTGAAAGGATTGCGCTCATGGAGGCGAGGCTGTTTCGATCTGCGTTGGGTTTGATTGGCTGCTTGCTATTGTCGCTGGCGATTTCGCCTGTGATTGCACAACAGGAAGCTGCTGAGCCGGCTGCGCAGTCGCGCGAGGATGCGGCCGTTGATGCGGCGCTCGCCAGCAGCGGTGACGCACGGCGGTCGGCGGCGCCTGCGTCGGACGATGCGAACGAGTCAATTGTATGTGAGCCATCCCAGGGCCGACCCATCTTCATCACTCCGGGCGAAACGTTTATTTTCGTGATGCGCCTTAACGCCAGCGTGACCGGGGACGTGACGTTTTTTCTGAGCCACGCCAAGGAGCCGGAAGTCCGGGCACCGCTGAAGCCAACGACGCCGCCTTCGTATTCCGACGACTATTGCACGCTGGTGCTCCTGGTGCCGCAGAGCACCGAGCCGGGTCTGTACAACATCGAAGTTCGGGCGAAGGGCGGAACGTTCTATTCGCGTCACAGCGTTCGGGTCGTAGACAGCTTCAAGAAGAAATTCCGCTTCGTTCACTTGTCGAGCATGAATATCGGCGATCTTACGGCTCCAGAATTCGACGACACGCTGCCTCCGGAAGTTAACCTGCTTGCTCCGGAGTTCATTGTCGCGACCGGCGACTACACGGAATGGGCCCGGGTCAAGGACGATGCCTCGAGCTGGAATCGGGTGCTGAGCTACCTGGAGAAGTTTGACGCGCCGGTTTATATGCTTTGCGGCGCGCACGACCACGAGGCCAGCTTTCCGCGCATGGTGGCGAACAAGCCGATCGGGGTGATCGATTATGGAAGTTACCATGGTCTCTTGCTGCTGGATCATCCCGGCAACCCGATCGAGCAGGACTACAACCAGATTCAATGGGTCGAGACGGATTTGAGGCGGAACCGCACCAAGACTTTCAATTTCATCTGCACCAACAGCGATGAACTGGGGCTTCTGGATGTGTGGCGCGAGACCGGGGACCTCGCCAAGTTCGTCAAAGACTACAAGGTGAGGCTGATTGTCGCCGGCGGGGCGACGGACTGGGACTTCAAGGAGTTCGCCTCGAAGCTCGCCGGGGTCGAGGGACTGGATTACGTCCGCACGCATGAGGCCAGCACATGCCTGCGGGATCGGGCGACAGGGATCAGTCACTATCGGGTGATCGAAGTGGACGGCGATCGGCTCGCTTATACCTATCCGGATGACGGGGCGGTTGAGAAGCTTCAGCATTCCATCGCGGCGGGGCGATTGCGGGCGTTCTACAAGGGAAAGAACGACGGGTCCACGGAAGAGTCGGTCGTGACGATACAGAATGCGCTTAATCAATCGTTTGCCGATGCGCGCGTATGGCTGCGCGTGGCGAAGCGCGGCAAGGCGGAGCCGAGCGTGGCAGGGGGCCGGCTTATTCGCGCGCTTGATGTGGGATCGTATTGGTCTTGTGAAGTGGCGGTGGATCTACCTGACAAGGGCGCGGTTCGCGTGGCGGCGGCGAGCGATGACCTCCAACTCCCGCCGGCGCTGCCCGTGGATGTGGCGCTGGAGGGCCCGAGCGATTGGCCGTTTGAATTGGTATCGACCGACTTCGGCCTCGCATACTTCAAGTCATCAGCGAGCCCGGTGCTGAAGCTGACGAATCGCTCCGACATCAAGCTGACGCTGTGGCCGGTGATTCGCGTCAACGGTCAGCACATTCACCCTGACGCCAAGGCGTGCCCGCGGCTTCCGATTACGCTGGAGCCGGGCAAGACGCTCGATCTGCCGCTGGCCCTTCAAGTTCGCAAGGTGAGTCCGGGGCCGCACAAGTTGCAGGTCTATTTCCTTGAGGACGAGCTTGCCCGCGCGACATATTTTGATGTCGTGTTGTCTCGTGGGGGCAAGGTCGCCGTCAGCGATGCAGAGTCGGCGAATTAACGGCTCGCTTGTCGCAGTTACCCGTCGGAGCAAGGATGCAGCGCAGTCATGAGACTCGATCGATCGGGATGGTCAGGGCGGGGGCGGCGGCGCGGATGGCCTGCCCGTCGGATTTACATTCTGGTCTCAGTGCTCTGTGCCAGCGGGTTTATTGTCGCCATTGCGTTGTGGCCTCGCAAGGCAACTACGCCGCGAAGCCATAGCAGTCTCCGGGCGGCGCCGTCGGCCGAGTTGATCGCGGCGACAAGGGTCAGCTCCGCCACTTTTCAATCGCATCTCGTTCGTACTATCCAGGAGCAGGGACATCTGACGGTTACGCTCCATGTGGGACTCACCGACGGAGAGGCCTCGCCGTCGAAGTTCACCAACGGGAACGATCCGCGCACGAACCTGTGCTGGGGGGCGCTTTACGGTGTTGATACGCACATGGCGAATGCCGCGGGTTGGCGGCGTTTCTACGGCGACAAGGGGGATGGGAAGCGCATCATCCGACGGTCGATTTTCTCCCGCCGAGTGACGCCTTCGGCGGAATGGGTTGCCGCGGGCGTGGATCAGCCATTCGACGTTTATGTATTGGCGAATGCATGGCCGGCATCGAGGCTTCGGGATGCGATGAGCCAACCGATCCGCGATGCCTGCGCGGACGGGCCGGTGGTGGTTACGCACGACGGGATGAGCCTGGCGTTCGGTTCGGCGAGCTGCATGGTCGGATACCTCGGCCCGAACGCGATGGCGGACGCGTATTGGGACCCCTTCGAGGCATGCAAGTCGGGCGGGCATCCGCGGATCGGCTTGTTTTACCTTTCGTCGATGAGTGCGGTCTATCTTTACGGTTCTGCGGTGCGGCATGGGTTTTATCCCGTGCTCTTTGCCCGGCTGCCGATCGTGCCAGAGGCGTATCTGTTTGACGGGATGATGCAGGCGCTTTTGGAGGGCGAGTTGGACGAGGGATTTCTCGATTCAGCGGCGAGGGCGTACGCGAAGTATCAGAAATCTGTTCCCGCAGAGAGCGCCGCCTCGATGCTCTATCAGTAGTATGTCGTGCGAAAAGGTGGAGTGGTTCGCGTGCGTGCGAACCGTCGATGTCTAACCGGTCCTGATGTGGCCCGGCACGTCAATTCCACGGGGCCAGCCCTGGCCACCGGTCGCCTGTCGGAGATTCAGGATCAGTTCGATTTCGCCGACTCGGCGATCGAGCTTGCGGGCGATTTCCAGCGGCAGCATGCCCTGATCGGCGAGGGCGAAGATTTCTTCATGTTGCGCCGTCGTGGCATCAATGCTTGCCGGTGAGGAATCTGGCGGCGAGCCTGTGGACGCAGAGGCGGCGTTTGCGGGCGGCGTTTCTTGTCCGGCTGTTTCTTCAAGACCGAGGGAGGCGCCGGCCGCCTTCGCGGCGTCGAGGAGGATGCGCAGTGCGGCAATTCGACGGTCGGCTTCGCCGATGACGCCTTCGAGTCGGGCGAACTTGGTATCCACCTGGGAGCTGATTTCGCGGGAGAGCTTGTCCAGCTCGATGAGGAGATGTTCCATGTCTCCCTTGATATTCGCGCCGTGAGAAGTCGCGGTGTCGATTTCACGACGATACTGGCGGGGCGATCCTTCTGACGGGGTGGACCGGCGAAGCATGCGCATGAAGAGGAAACCCGCCAGAACGACGGCTGCCAGCAGGAGCAGTTGCGGGGTACTCGCAGGGTATCCTTCGGCGAACAATGCGTCGGGTAGGGCCATTGCGAGCATCTTAAGTCTGATTGGCGGCGCGCCAAGCAGATTCAGCGGCATATGACACGTCATGGAGTGACGCACCGTGCTTTTCGGCGGCGGCTGCGCAGTCGTCATACTCGGGGGCGATGATGCATACGACGGCGCCTCGAAGGCCCAGCTTGACGCGGATCTCGCCGAAGGGCGTCGTGACCTTATCGATGCGGCGGTCGAGTTTTCGACGGGACCAGGTCTGACGGCGGACGCCGAATGTCGGTGTTTGGGCAAACATCGCGGCCTCGCAGGCGTCGGCCGTGGCCGGCTCGGCGATGACGCTGAGCAAAACGCCAGGGCGATTCTTCTTCATCTGAATGGGCATGGTGAAAACGTCGAGCGCTCCGGCGGAGAAGAGGGCGTCGACGGCGCGGCCGATCTGCTGGCCGGTTGCGTCGTCGATGTTGGTCTCCAGAACCACGACCACATCCTCCTGCAACGGAGTGGGAGTTGTCGGGGTTCCGATGATCAAGCGGAGGATGTTGGGGCGCGTCTTTCCGTCGCGGGTGCCGGCGCCGTAGCCGATGCGGTCGATCTTCATGGGCGGCAGGGGGCCGAAGCTCTCCGCCAGCGTACCGAGGATGGCCGCGCCGGTCGGCGTGAGGAGTTCACCCTGCTCGGCGCATTCGGCGATGGGGATGCCGCGGAGGAGTTCGGCGGTGGCGGGGGCGGGGACGGGCATGAGGCCGTGATCGCACTTGACGGTGCCGCTGCCGGTGGGGATGGGGGAGCAGACGATCCGGGTGAGCCCCAGGGCCTCGACGCCGATGCATGCGCCGACGACGTCGACGATGGCATCGATGGCGCCGACTTCGTGGAAGTGCACCTTTTCGATGGTTGTGCCGTGGACCTTGGCCTCGGCCTCGGCGAGACGCGTGAAAATCTGCTTGCTGCGCGTTTTGATCGAGTCGGCGAGCGACGAATCGTCGATGATCCTGGTGATGTGATGCAGGTGGCGGTGGGCGGGCTTGTCGTTGATATGCACGTCGACTTTGACGGCGGCGAAGCCCTGCTTTTTGATGTGATTAATCTCAAGCTCGTAGCCGGTGACGTTCAACTTTTCCAACTGCGAGCGCAGATGGGCCTCGGGCAGGCCGGCGGAGAGCATGGCGCTGAGGATCATGTCACCCGCTGCGCCGCTGAAGCAATCGAAGTATCCGATCATGATTTTCCTTGTGGCACCGTTATTTTCCTTGTGGCACCGTTTCGGCATCCATTTTCCCGTGTGGGCTCTGTCGTGGCAAGGATGGCCGCTTTCAATGCGGGATTTTGCGCGTGAGCTGGGCTTTGATTTCGGGCCAGTCGGTGTCGGTGATGCTGTAATAGACGGAGTCGCGGATGTGGCCGTCCCAGAGAATCATGTGTCGTCGAAAGACGCCTTCGCGGGCTGCGCCGATTCGCTCCAGGGCCCGTTGGGATTTTTCATTGCGGAGGTCGGTCTTGAACTCGACGCGCATCGCGCCGAGCTTTTCGAAGGCGTGGGTAAGAAGCAGGAGCTTGGACTCGGTGTTAATGGGGGTGCGCTGGGCGTCGGTAGCCAACCAGGTCCAGCCGATCTCGAGGCCGCGATGCTCTCGGCGGATGCTCAGGAATCGCGTCGAGCCGACGGCGCGGTCGTCGGAGAGGCGAATGATGGCGAAGGGAACCTGACTGCCGGCGCGGTGCTCGGCGAGGGCGGCGTCGATCCACGTCTTGACGGCTTCGACATCGGCAAAGGGCGAGCTGGGCATGTATTGCCAGATGGAGGGATCGCGGCCGATGGCGAGGAGATCGTCGGCGTGTGTGTGAGTGAGCGGTTCGAGGCGCGTTTGGCGGCCGGTGAGGACGGTGGGCTGGGGATCGAAGGGGCGTTTGTTCGTGATCATGATACCCTCATGGGTTCTCGCGGGAGCCAACCCCATTGTAGGGGCGGATGCGCTGCGGGCGAAGGCGGCATTAGTTCTCGCACCTGTCATCCGGCGAGTTAAGATTCGGCGATGCGTCGCCTTCGGTTCAAACACCGGCATGGGAACTTCCACTTCAATTTCAGGTTTTGGTATTACCTGATCATCCTGGCCATCGGAGCGGGCGTGTGGATGGCGGTGAAGAAGTATTACCCGCGGGATGCCTGGGATGCGATTAAGGCGACGTATATGCAGGATGAGGCGGAGGGGCCAGGGGAGTAGGGGGCGGACATCGTGACTTCAGAGGGGCTGATTCACCCAAGCAGTTGATCGTCAGGCAGGGGCGGGGTGAGTATTGATTGCTGCTTGAACGAGGCCCTTTACGAATCTGAATGGTTCTGCACGAGTCCACAAACGGATTTCCAAGAATTGACCGTCCGAGGTCTCATTTCGGCTTTTTGCCTGGCAAAGGAGACTCTGACCACGCCACTTCGCAAATCGATACGGCTCAGCAGAATGGCTTTTCCCGTAAACATCGAAAAGCGAAGTACATCCAACCGGCCGGGCACAAATCGTTAATAGACCGGGAACAGTCGGGCAGGTACCCACGCGAGGACGAATCCCAGCATTTGGCCGGCATTGGCAAGGCCAAGCGTTGACTTTAGATAATGCTGAATAACATACTGGATTACACCCCAATGAATATCCCGACGATGACCACGAATGCCATCGAGGACGTAGCACAAAAGCGCTCGACGATGATCGGCTCGAATGGTGCGTCCTCAATATCAGCGAAATGCGATAGTTCCCGTAAATCACCGATCACTTGAACGCGAGCGCCCAGAGCTATTGGAGAAGTCTCCTCCCTCGTCAAAATTTGATCGGGCTTGTGCTTGGTATTCAAATAGACCCAGTTCGCGATTCCTGGAGCTATAACCGAATTTCGTTGATGGTGGCGGGATAAAAAAAGGCGGCGTACTCTCGGGACTTGTTCGAGGTTCCGAGCCGCCCACGATGGGCAGAGGAGTACGCCGATGCAGGAGAGTAACGAGTCGATCGAGACGATTCCAGTCCCCAGCCGAGACGTTTTGACGGAGATTCTGCGGGACGGGGCCCAACGGCTCCTGGGCCAGGCGATCGAGGCGGAGGTCGATGGCTGGATCGAAGGGCACGCCGATCTGCGCGATCCGCAAGGCCGCCGGCAGGTGGTCAAGAACGGCCATCATCCCACCCGGACCCTCGTCACCGGCGTCGGGCCGGTGGAGGTGACGCAGCCGCGGGTGTGGGACCGTCGGATCGTCGGCCGCGGCGAGGCCGGCGAAGCGTTGGATGCAAATGGCCAGGCCGTGGAGCGGTTCTGTTCGTCGATTTTGCCGCCGTACCTGCGGAAGACGAAGGCCATCGAGGAGTTGATCCCCTGGCTGTACCTCAAGGGCATCAGCACCGGAGACTTCAGCGAGGCCCTGCAGGCGCTGGTCGGTCCCCAGGCGGCGGGGCTCAGCGCCACGACGATCACGCGTTTGATGACGAGTTGGCAGGACGAGTACCAGTCATGGAATCGCCGCTCCCTGGAAGGCAAGCACTACGTGTACCTCTGGGCGGATGGGATTCACTTCAACATCCGCCTGGAGGAAGACCGGCAGTGCATTCTGGTGCTGATGGGCGCGAGGGCGGACGGCCGCAAGGAGCTGATCGCGGTGGTCGACGGCCATCGCGAGAGCGAGCAGTCGTGGTATTCGCTGCTGCTGGACTGCCAACAACGGGGCATGACGATCGACCCGAAGCTGGCCACGGCGGACGGAGCGCTGGGCTTCTGGGCGGCGCTGCCGAAGGTCTATTCGACGACCCGGGCGCAGCGCTGCTGGGTGCACAAGACGGCCAACGTGTTGGACAAGATGCCCAAGCGGGTGCAGACCGGCGCGAAGGCCAAGCTGCACGAGATCTGGATGGCGCCGACGCGGGAGAATGCGAACCAGGCGTTCGATCACTTCGTGGCCCACTACGCGGCCAAATACCCCGGCGCGGCCGAGTGCCTGGTGAAGGATCGCGAGGTGCTGCTGACGTTCTACGACTTCCCGGCCGAGCACTGGCGGCACCTGCGGACGACGAATCCGATCGAAAGTACGTTCGCCACGGTGCGGCTGCGTCACCGCCGGACCAAAGGCAACGGCAGTCGGATCGCGTGTCTGGCAATGGTGTTCAAGCTGTGCGAGTCCGCCGCGAACCACTGGCGGCTGCTCAATGGCGCGACGCTGCTTCCCGATGTCATCGCCGGTGTGAAGTTCGTCAATGGAGAAAAGGCCGAGAGAAACGCCGCCTGATTACCGCGTCATCAACGAAATTTGACCATTACTCCGATTCCTGAAGCGACTATGAGCAAGACGAACGGAACACTGACCAAAATGCCGAATCGATTGATTAGAAATTCGAGGACAGCCACTAGCGCCACGACCAGTGCGAGAACGATCAATGGGTTTGGCGTGCTGTACTGAACATATCCTCAATGCTTGGTGAAGACTAACGACACCGTTTCGGCGGAGTTTGAATCCTCGATTTGCATGTCGGATTGCGAATCGTTCGGGAGTGCGTTTGTCATTCGCAAATCTATCCGGTTGCCAACGGTTAGAAGTGCGGCTCGGGCTTGTCCTGTGTCGAGGGCTCCTCGAGATTCTTTAGGGCAGCCATTAGCCCGGGCATCGCGTCCACAAGTATTCGATCATGCTTGGTATCGAATACAACGGTTCGCTGCGTCCAGTCGCTTCCTCGGACGATCAGGAATCCCTCTTTCTCTAGGAGCGCGATCGCCGTCGGGTCCCTGAAAGATACCGAAATCGCAACCAGTTTGTCGGACTCACGATTCACAGTAATACTGGAACAGTCTGTGAAGGGGCCCTTCTTACCATCGAAGGTCTTCGAGTGAGGGAAAGTATCGGTATAGGTTTTTCGTGTGACTGTCAGGTTCCCAATTTTGATGGGTTTGCCATTGGAGCCGCGAGGAAGCAGTGGCACCGTTATCCACTTTAGCTTAGGCGGAGATTCACTCAGCTCCTTAGCCCTCTCGAATCTCTCTTTTAGTTGGACGCATCGCGCAGGAAATCCCTTTTCCTTCACCAACTCGCGAACGCGATCGTTGTAGGCCCTCGATTCAGCCTGTTGATTGGGCGTGAAAACGCACCCGCGCGATTTGATTCGCAGCCCCGTCTCGGCGTCTACATATGCGGGAAACAAGACGAGCCCAAATGTCTCGATCTCGGGTCTGCCGTTCTCGTAATCGATTTCTGCACGACGACTTCCCTTTCGACGCGCGTCCTCGACGGACCATTGATCCATGGGATCAACGCGAATTCCCGTGAAACGAGGACGGTTACCCGGGTCACTCGGCTGAGATGCAGGTGGCTTGTCGCCGCCAAAGTACATCGCGGCAGCAAGAAACACCAAGGTCCGGCCCATGACAGTGCTCCGATCGAATAAAATTAAGAGTCTACGGATTGTACACTCTCGAATCGATCCCGATTGCAGCGGCTTCGGCTTTTTGTCAGCTCTGCAGCGCTTTCATGAATGCCGTTACTCCGGCGCCCATTTCAAACTTATAGCCCTGCTCGGCGAGGGTCCATTCCATGGCGGCGATGGCGCCGACGGTGTCGACTTCGTCCACGTAGCCCATGTGGTTCAGGCGGATCATCTTGCCCTTGAGCTCTCCCTGGCCGGCGGCGACGTGGATGCCGTACTTGGACCGCATCGTCTTGCGCCACTTGTCGTCTTCGACGCCTGCGGGAATGTTGATGCCGGTTACGCTGTCGGCGGGGTCGGCGGCGAAGATGGTCATGCCCAGTGCCTTGGAGGCGGCACGCGTGGCTTTGGCAAGGCGGGCCGAGCGGGCCCAGACATTTTCAATGCCTTCGGCCTTGATCTGTCGCAGCGTGTAGCGAAGGCCCTTGACCAGTTGGTTGTTCGGCGTCCACGGTACGTCGCTGTCCTTCTGGCTCTTGCGATAGGCCTTGAAGCAGTTGTAGAAGGCGGGGGCGTCGTGCGACTCGATGACCTCCCATGCCCGATCGCTGACGGCGGCGAAGGCCAGGCCCGGCGGGAGCATGAGGGCCTTCTGCGAACCGGTGACGGCGACGTCGATGCCCCACTCGTCCATCTTAAAGGGCATAGTGCCGATGGAGGTGATGCCGTCGACAATGCACAGCGCGCCGTGATCGCGGCAGGCCTTGGCGATACCCTGGGCCTCGCTGAGGGCGCAGGTGCTGGTCTCGCTGTGGACGAAGATGACGGCCTTCACGTCGGCGTTCTTCTTGAGCATGTCCATGATGCCCTCGGCCTTGAAGCCGTGGCCGTACTCGAGCTTGTACTCGACGTGCGGCAGGGCGAAGCGCTTGAGGATCTTCACCCAGCGTTCGCCGAATTTGCCGGAGTGGCAGACGAGGGTCTTGGCGTCCTTTTTGCAGCAGCCGAGGATGGCGCCTTCCATCGCGGCGGACCCGCTGCCGGTGAGGACGAGCGGCTGACATTTCGTTTGATAGACGTAGGAGAGCAGCTCGGTGCACTCCTTGAACATCTCTTTGAAGCCGCTGGTGCGGTGGTGGTCGAGGGGGTAGGCCATCTCCAAAAGGGCTTCGGGGCTGACCATCGTCGGGCCGGGGGTGAAGAGTCGGAGCTTCATCATTGCAGGTGCCTCCAGGTGTTGAATGGACGCCGGGACACGCGGCAAACGGCGTGCCAGCGGGCGCATGCGGGAGTATATCGCGCGGGGCGGGCGTGCTCAATTTGGGGGAAAAGGACGATCGCCGGGCGGGCGCGGGAAGGCGTAGAATGTGGCAATGAAGGAGCGCTCTCGGGCCTGTCGGTTTTTTGTGGCTGTCGGCGTGACGGTGTCCGCTTTTCTGTTCGTGTTCACCGTTGTCGGGCATGTCTGGAACGTCTGCTACGTTGGGCCGAGTGGTTACTCGCTCTACGTGGGCAACGGCTATGTCGAGTACGGCTATGGTTGGGGGTGGATTCGGCGGAGGATGTTTCACGATGGGCGGGTGGAAAAAGGGTGGAAACTGAAGAGGACGCTTCCGGCGCTGGCCGGTACGGTCCCTGTGGATATTCCTCCGAGCATTCAAGTGCCGGTTTGGTTCTGTACGGTGATCTCAATCGGGGCCACTTACGCGCTTCGAAGGCGAGGCCGACTTTGGGAATGGCCTGAGCTCTATCTTATCCTGTTTTGGCTGATTTATTCCGTGACCGTGATGCTCTTCTATTTCCTGGTCCAGGAGTTCTTCTACATCGTTGATGTCCGATTCATGGAACATAACACTCTTTCACTTGCCATAGGGCTTTCTGCAGTTCTTGTCCTGCTCCCTTGTTTCTATGCGAGGATTTATCGCAGGCACATTCTTGAGTATCGTATCCGGCACGGCCTCTGCGTAACCTGCCGCTACAACCTGACGGGCAACGTCAGCGGAATCTGCCCGGAGTGTGGAACGCCGATACGACGGGAGATCGATGCTCGAAACGCAGGTTAGTGACAAGGGCCCGCAGATCATCAATAATCCGGTTAAGGGACGAGTTGATCGAATAGCTGAGGGACCACGGATGGCTAAGACGAAGTCAAAGAAGAGCACATCGGGCAGCGCCAAGGCGCGTAATAACGCCACGGCGGGGAAGATCGTCGCGCTGGCGGAGTCGGTCGTCGCGGCGGCGTCGAAAAAGCGCGACCCGGCGGTGGACATTCCGATCCGCTCGCTTTCCAACGCCAAGTACAACAAGAACAAGCGCATCATCGAGATGGGCGACAAGCGGCAGACGCGCACATTCTTTAATATGGGTCAGGCAAAGAACTTCATGCAGACCGTGCTGATCGCCAGCGGCTGCAAGAAGCTGATCGACGAAGACAAGACGGTGAGCATCCGAGGTCTATATTACCTGACGAAGCACACGATACCCGGCACGAGCGAGAAGACGTTCAACGATCAGGGTGAGAGCGACCCGATTATTGAGGACCTTGAGGTGGCGATGGCGTCGCTGCGCGAGGAGCTGCACGTCTTCGCCGACAATCGCGGGAGCATCGCGGGCAATCTCACCATTGTCAGCCGCGGCGACGAGATCGACCTGCGGCGGATGGGCGCGGGGGGATTCAGCATCCCGAGTATCGTCGAACCGGATGTGATGCAGTTCAGGAAGTGCGAGGCGAAGTTCATCCTGCACGTCGAAAAGGGTACCGTCTGGAACCGATTCAATGAGGACAAATTCTGGCAGAAGCACAACTGCATTCTCACCCACGGCGGCGGTCAGCCCCCGCGCGGCGTGCGGCGGCTGCTCAAGCGGATGCACACGGAACTGAAGCTGCCGGTTTATTGTCTGCTCGATAACGATCCGTGGGGGTATTACATCTACAGCGTCATCAAGCAGGGGTCGATCAATCTGGCGTTCGAGAGCGAGCGTATGGCGGTGCCGGACGCGAAGCTGATCGGTGTGCGCAGCCACGACTACGAAGACTACGACCTTTCCGACGACGTGAAGATCGCCGTCGATGACAAGGACATCAAGCGCGCCAGGCAGATCATGGAGTATCCCTGGTTCAAAGGGAAGAAGGACTGGGCCAAGGAAGTGGACGCGATGCTCAAGCACGGCTTCAAGATGGAAGTCGAGTCGCTTCTGACGAAGAGCATCAGCTTCGTGACGGAGACCTACGTGCCGGAGAAGCTCAAGCAGCGAAGCAAGTGGCTGGACTAGGAAAGTGAGGCAGGGGGGGCGGAATGAACCTGCTAAAGGACGAGGGCCAAGTATGGTCGTCCGGCACGACGCCGACGTGATTCAGGCCGACCGCCAAAGTTGAGTTAGACGGACGCGACGTGTGTGTAATGCCCTGCCAAGTCGATACGGGTCCCGGCGCGGCGCCGGGCGGACCGGCGCGTGAAGTTTCCACGGTTGCGTCCGCAAGGAGGTCTTCGCCAACCATGGAGCTGGGATAGGCTTCGCCTCCTAAGTAGAAACGCAGAATCCTTTACGCTGCCTTTTTGTAAACTTCGTCATGATCGTACATGAATCCCATTTTGTCGCGGTGGCCATTGACACGGGCGATGCCGAGGCGGAACGCATCTATGAGATCATCGACGGTTGCAAACAGGATATTGGCGATGACCGTCCGTTTCAGATGTCCCCACAACCGTTCGATGAGATTGAGGCTCGGGCAGTACGGCGGCAGCCAGTAGATGGTGATCTGGTCGGCGTGGGCCGCCAGCCATTCGTAGACGGCCTGGGTATGGTGAAATCTTCCGTTGTCGCAGATCAGCCGAATCTTTCGGCCGGCGATCCACGAGGCCTACGCGGCCAGCCGGCAGACCTATGGCAGCCCGCGGGTTCACGCGGCCCTGGCGGCTCAGGGTGTGCGTTGCAGTGTGAACACGGTGGCCAAGATCATGCGGGAAGACGGGCTCTGTGCGCGCCGACGGCGTAAAACCACGGCGACCACGGATTCGTTGCATTCCCTGCCGGTGGCCGAGAACCTGCTGGCCCGCAACTTCGTTCGCAGCGCCCCGAACCAGGTGTGGGTCAGTGACATGACCTATATCCCCACGGGAGAAGGCTGGTTGTACCTGGCCACGACTCTGGATCTGTACTCGCGGCGGATCGTGGGGTGGTCCATGAATGAACGGATGACCCGCGATCTGGTGATCGACGCTCTGCAGATGGCCGTTGCACAGCGGAACCCGCCGAAGGGATTGATGCATCATTCAGATCGCGGCAGCCAGTACGCCAGCAGCGATTTTCAGCGGATGCTCACGGCACACGGGATGATCTGCAGCATGAGCCGAAAAGGCGAGGTCTACGACAATGCGGTGATGGAGAGCTTCTATGCGACGCTCAAGGGTGAACTGGTCCACCCCGCGCGCTATGCGACCCGGGACGAGGCCCGAAAGGCCATCTTTGAATGGATCGAGGTGTTTTACAATCGCCAGCGGCTGCACTCGAGCCTGGGCTACCGGTGCCCGGCCGACTACGAGGCCGCGGCATGAGTTCTCTTAGCCACGTGTCCACTTAATGTGGGGAAGCCCACGAGATTGCCCTCGCTCGTGCGTGAATCCCTTCTCGCACGCCTCCCGATGGGAATCCCTTCCCATGCCTTTGTCTTCCGTCGACCGTCTTCCCGCGCCAAGGGCGCACAGACCAAAACTCAAGAGATGTAACTCGCCTTCCGCCCGGTAGGGCGCACGATGGTAGCAAGTGGCTTTAGCCACGGGTCAACGAGCCCAACCACCACCCCCTTCTTTTTTTCCCCACCGCCCGGTAGGGCGGACGACGATCACCGGAAGACTTCATTCTCGTCGAACTCGATTCCGTGTCGCCGGAGGAGTGCGAGAAAGGATTCACGCACGAGCGGCGAGAGCGCGGGGCGCATGCGAGAAAAATGGAAGATTAGGATTAGGAGCAGGATTAAGATTAGGAATCGCGGTAAAAACCCCTACTCGATCACCAAGCCGTCGTGGGCCAGGGCCATGCCGGCCGGCAGCTCCCGGTTCGTCTCCGCGTGCGGAAGCTCGTGGGCGATGTGCGTAAAGAACGTCCGCTTCGCGCCGATCCGCTGGGCGTGCTCCACCGCCTGGTCCAGATTGAAGTGCGTTGGATGCGGCCGTTTGCGCAGGGCGTCGAGCACCAGCACGTCGAGCCCCTCCAATAGCGGCCACGACGATTCGGGAATCTTGCCGACGTCGGTGCAATACGCAAAGTTCCCGACGCGAAAGCCCAGCACCGGCAGGGTCCCATGCAGCAGCGGGATCGGCGTGATGGTGCGCCCGCCGATCTCGAAGGGCCCGTTGATCTCGTGCAGGGCAAGGCGCGGCTTGGCCGAGGGGTAGTCCGCGTCCTGCTCGAAGACATAGGGGAACATATTGCGCAGGCGTTCGAGCGTCTCGGCCTGACCGTAGCAGGGCAACGCCTGATCCTGCACCCAGTTGAAGCGGCGAAGATCGTCGAGCCCGGCAACGTGGTCAATGTGATGATGGGTATAGAGCACGGCGTCGGCCCGGCGAATGTCGTTGGCCAGACATTGGAGGCGCAGTTCCGGCGAGGTATCGACGAGGAGGCTCGTCGAGTCATAGCGGATGAGGATGCTCGGCCGGGTGCGCTTGTCTCGCGGGTCGGTGGAGATGCAGACGGCGCAGTCGCAGGCGATCATCGGCACCCCGTGGGAAGTGCCGGACCCGAGGATGGTTACGTTCAATCCGAGGTCGCTCATCGCAGGGGATTATACAGGCCGTGGCCGGTGTGCCGATGAATCTCATGGCGGCCGGGGGCGATCGCCTGAAATGGAAGGAGCGGCATGCCGACCGGACTAGTCCTGATTTCGACGGTGAGCCTTTGGGCCGGCGGGGTCGGTGCGCCCCCCACCGAGACGGTCGCGTGGCAGGCGGCCCTGGACCGCGCGGGCTATTCGGCGGGGATCATTGATGGCCAGGCGGGCCGAAAGCTGGAGGTTGCCATTCGGACGTTTCAAACGGCGCGCGGCCTGAAAGTCACCGGCAAGCAGGACGACGAGACCGCCACGGCCCTGGGAATCAGCAAGACCGCGCCGACGATCGCGTACAAGATCACCGCCGCCGATGTGAAGATGGTGCAGCCGCCGCCGGTGAAGTGGCAGGACAAGGCGAAGCGCTCACGACTCGGTTACCGATCGCTGGTCGATCTGCTCGGCGAGCGCGGGCACTGCACGCAGCCGCTGTTGGCCCGGCTCAATCCGCGGGTGAATCTCAATGCGCTGAAGGCGGGCGATCAGGTCGTGCTCCCCAGCGTCTGGTCGCCGCAGTCGCCGCCGCGCGCCGCGAAGCTGCGGGTGGACCTCGCCGCCAAGACGATTCAAGTGCTCGACCGGTCGTCGAAGGTGATCGGCCTGTTTCACTGCTCGATCGCCAAGGACAAGGCCAAGCGCCCCAGCGGCAAGGCGCGAGTCGTCACGGTGAGCAAGAACCCGGACTATCTCTTCGACCCGAAGATGTGGCCGGAGGTGAAGGACGTGAAGAAGAAGCTGCGCATCCCCCCCGGCCCGCGTAACCCCGTCGGGCTGGCGTGGATCGGGCTTTCGCTGCCGGGATACGGGATTCACGGCACGCCGGAACCGGCGATGATCGGCAAGACGGGCTCGCACGGGTGTTTTCGGCTGGCGAACTGGGACGCGGTTCGGCTGTCCCGGATGGTGCGGGTGGGCACGCCGGTTGAGTTTATTGACGAGGCCGTCTCGTATGCCACGCGGCCGTGATATCATCGCCGACTGTGCAGCGAAGCCGACATCATCTGATTCTCCTCGGCGCCGTGGGCGTGTGGATGTTCTGGGCGGCCGGGCACTTCACCGTCTTTGACGATGAGGCCTTCAGTTGCCGGCGGTACGTCCTGCCCGCGGGTGACATGGTGTCGGCACTCTGGCACGGTGTCGAGCCGGACCCGCCGCTTTATTACCTGTTGCAGAACTCGTGGGTGCGCGTCTTCGGGGTCGGGCCGGTCGGGCTTCGCAGCCTGTCGATCGCACTGTTCCTCGTGGGCCTTTTATTTCTTAGAGAAGCTGCGGCCTTTTGGCATGGTGAACGCGTCGCGCGGGCCACGCTCGTCATCGCGGCGATCCACCCCGCGCATCTCTTCTTCGGATTCGCCGGTCGATGGTACAGCGCGATGTTCTGCGCGGTGGCGATCCTGCTGTGGCTGACCGCGAGAATCGCCAAGTCCGCCACGCCTACGATCTGGTCGGCCGTCGGCTGGGCCGTCGCGGCTGCGGCGGTCTGCTATGCCAACTACTTCGGACCGGTGGTCGTCGGGCTGTGCTGGATCGCCGGTGTGCGCGAGAAGCGCGATGCGCGAATCTGGATTCCGGGGATTCTTGCGGCCGCCTTGCTGTACGCACCGTGGATGCCGCCGTTCTGGCATCAGTTGACGGCGTTCCCGCAACTGGGCGACGGATGGCAGGGCTGCGCACGCACCGCCGGTCGCACGCTCATGGCGCTGTCCGCCGGAAATCTCGCATCGCCAGGAGCATGGTGGGTCTGGGCGCCGATGGCGATCTTCGGCGTGTGTTTCGCAGCCTTGATGGTGGCGGGTCGGCGAATCGTGGCGTCGCTGCTGCTGGTCGTCGGAGGTTGCTTCGTCGCGGGCGTCCTGTCGCGGACGATGATCGACAAGTATGTGATGACATTCAGCGGCCCGGCCTGCGTGCTCGCGGCGGCACTGCTGGTTGGCGAATCGAAGGATGGCGCGAAGTCACGGCTGGGATCGCTACGGCGCACCGCGACGATCGCGCTTGCCCTTGCGTGGGGCGGCTGCGCCGTGAACCTGACGCGCGAGATGAACTGGTCGAGCCTGCGATGGCTGGACCCCTTCAAATTGGTCATTGAAGAATCGGCGAAGAACCCCCGCAGTCCGACTTCGCCGGACGACTGGGTGATGACCCACCCGTCCGCGAGATACTATTTCGCGCTTCATGCCATCGAGCGGCGAGGCGATGCGACGCTTATTCGGCCGGACGTGTGGAGAGAACACGGGGGTGATCCCGGCAAAGCTGATGCTGACGTGCCGGCTACGCCGCAATCCACGATAGCGCGGCTCGCGACGAAGCCGCCCGAGCGATTGCTGGTGATTCGGACGGCCGGCTTCAGCGATGACGCGAATTGGCAGAGACTCGATGAGGAACTCACCGCGAGATATCAATTAGAGTGGGACAAGGCGTACCTGCCGGACCCGGATGCGGCGATGAAGGATCGGATCGATCCGCGATATCAACACCCGAGCGAACGGATTAGAGCGGAACTTTGGCGTATGCGCGGGGATTGAGGCTCGCGAGTCGTGTCACTCAATGGCCTTACCAGGCCGGCGTTCGATTCCTGGGGCGGAAGTCGTCGGTTTCGCTCTACGCTTCGATCGAAAAGCATCAGCCTTATCCGGCTTTTCCCAGGCCTCGTAGAGAGAGACCAGACTGTTTCGCACATCCTCCAGTCGGGCACTCGGTGTATCGTCTTGACTGTCGAGTTCCTTCAGGCCCTCTAACAACAATGGCTCCGCTTGTTCGAATTTCCTCTGAGCAAGAAGGGCCTCGCCTACCAGACACTTGGCGCTGGCTCTGCGCCAATCACCTTCGGGCAAGGATGCCTCGCGGATGCTCAAGCACTCGCGGGCCACGGCCTCCGCCTCATCCGTTCGCACGGTTCTCGTGAGCATCTTCGCGTAACCGCTCAGGGCATCGGCGATATGTGGGTGTGTCGGAGGAAGTCGCTGGCGCAGCTGGTCGATCGCCTGCCGGTAATCCGCCTCGGCCGCGACAAGTTGTTCCCCCTCACTCAAAATGCCGGCCTTGCGGATCATCGCCTGAAAAATCAGCGGGTGATCGGGGCCATACTGGCGATCCAGCACGGCGATTGCATAGCGAATCTGCCCCGCGGCCGCGAGATACAAGCCCGCCTCCACCTGCCGCTGGGCCATGCCGTACAGCCGCGGCACGCGACCCCAGGGCACTTGACTCATGCACTCGTCGTAAAGAGTCTGCGCTTCGGCGGCCAGGGCGTCGCCCTCCTCGGACTTTCCGAGCTTTTTCAATACTCTGGCAAGCGCCCATTCGCTTTCGATCATCGCGGGGTTGCGTTCACCCCTGAGGGACTTGGTCATTTCCAGGACAATGCGAAAATGCGGCTCGGCATCACTGTAGAGCGTCAGTGACTCGAAGGCTTCTCCGACAAGGCGGCGAAGGCGCATCTCCAACTCCGGACGGTTCGTGAACGCGCCCTCATCCAGCCGGGCCGCGGCGCGGGCCAGCATGTCGCTGAGACGCAGATCGCGATCGACGGGCGCGGCGCCGTCCTTCGCCGAGATGATCCCCAGGGCAAACTTTGCCAGGTCCTCAGAGTTGTTGGCGTCGTCCCGGGTATCACTGACCATCTGCTCCAGCCGAACGCGCTCCTTCCGTTCGGCCTCGCGCTCCAACTTCGACAGCTTGAGGGCCCTGTCAGTCTCGAGCTTGTCCCAATAGGTCGCCCCCGCAAACCACGCCGTGCCCACGAGCATGACAAACATGCCACAGGTGACCACGATCCACAGGGTGCGCATGACCCGGCGATCGCTTCGCTGTGGCGAGAACGGCGACTGCGCCGTTTCGTCGGTCCCGGTGCCTTGATCTTTGCTCGTTTGCATGCAGCACGATGAGGGCGGATGGTCCGTGTCGCCCTAACTCTTGGACCCCAGTACGCGCGGCTCAAGCGATCTGATCGCCGCAATGATGGCCGACCTCATGAGCGGGGCGCTGCCGCTGTGTCCGGCCGCCTCGACAATCACCAATACCGAGTCCGACAGTGCTTTGTGCAACTGATAGGCTGCCCTCGGCGTGCAGATCACATCGTAACGACCGTGGCAGATGACACAGGGAATGCCGGAGAGTCTTGAGGCGTTCTTCAGGAGCTCGCCCTCCTCGAGAAAGCAGTCGTTGGCCATGTAGTGGTTTTCGATCAGGGCGAACGCATATGTATCGAATTGCTTAAGGATGGATTCGACTTCTTCATCGGTCGTGAGCAGCGCACCCACCTTGGTTTCGTAGGCGGACCATGCGCGGGCAGCGAGTTTTCTCGTCTCTACGTCGTCCGATTTGAGCAGGCTCAATAGCTGCTGCGGGTAATTCAATTCCTTCGGCTTGGGAATGACGGCCTGAAGTCTGGCGTACACTTCCGGGAAATACTCACCTACGCCACCATGATAGAAGTGGTCGATCTCCGCCTTTGTGCCGAGAAAGAGACCGCGCAGTACGAGTGAGTCGACGCGCGACGGGTACTTTTCCGCGTAGGCAAGTGCCAGGGTGGAGCCCCACGAGCCGCCGACGACCTGCATCTTTTCGATCTTCAGCTCCGCGCGGAGCTTTTCCATGTCTTCGACGAGATTCGGCGTGGTATTCCCCTCAAGGCTGTGGAGCGGCTTGCTCTTACCGCAGCCGCGCTGGTCGAAGAGGATAATCTGGTATTTCTTGGGGTCGTGATATTGGCGAAGGGTCGGATAGCTTCCGCCGCCGGGCCCGCCGTGGAGCACCATGGCCGGATGGCCAAGCGGGTTTCCGCTTAATTCGTAATAGATCTCGTGGGTGTCATCGACCTTCAAGTGCCCGGTGCGAAAGGGTTCGATGGGCGGATAGTAGTCGTAAAGCTTCTCAGGATCAGTTACCTGCGCCGACGCCTGTCCGAGCACGGTCAAACATGGCAACAGCATCAGGACTGCCCGCTGAGTCACTGTGCAACGAATGCGACGAATGACTGATCGGGCCCGTCTGCCCATCAACTCAACCTCGACCATGCAATACTCCTCCCACTACCCGCGAACGAGCGGCACCGAACAACCAAGGAAGAACACGCCAACAGCGTGCACCCAACAGTGCGGCCGGTCAAGCACTCAAGGATGTGAGGTCCGGAGATCTGCCGGGCTTATCCCGTTACTTCCGGTATGAACAGGCGCGGCCGCAGTTTTATTCCATGGCGTTTTGAAGGGTCAGGACGGTCAGGCCCGTAATATAGTTGGCGTCGCCCTCGAGCCAGCGATCGGCTTCATTCACCCAGCTACCGTCGGGCCGTTGGAGGGAGATGAGCTTCTTGACGACATCCACGCGCCAGTTGTGCGATTCATTCTTCGAATCAATCACGACCGGCTCGCCGTAGGCCGAAAGCGCCCTCGCGAAGACATGGTAGTAGTAGTAGAGGCCCTGTTTGGAGACTTTGCCGGGCATGCCGGGGTTCGAATCGAGCGTGTAGTGCCGGCGAATCCAGTCGTAGGCAGCTTTGACGCGCGGGTCCTCTTTGGACAGTCCACAATACAACATGCTCTTGAACCCGGCGTAGGTCATGGAGCCGTAGGATCGGAGCGATGTCTTGACCTCCCCCGGGTTTTCGACGGCCTTCGACTCGCCACCGTCAGCGGCCGTATAGATGAATCCGCCGTCGCTGTACTCCTTTGAGAACGGCTGATCGTTGGTTGATGAATTCATCTGGCAGCGCGAAATGAAGACCAGGGCACGCTGGTACACAGGATCGCCCTTGGACAGGCCGCTGTCGTGCAGCGCCTGAAGCATCATCTGAGTGTTGGAAAGGTCGGGCCGCTTGGTCTCGTTGTATCCGGCGCCGCCGTACCAGGTGCCGGACTTCTCGATCTTCTCGCCCTCATCGAACTGTAACTTCGTCAGAAAGGCCTGTGCACGGGCGATGCGGGACTTTTGCTCCTCGCCCGGCAGGGTAGCGAGAAAGCTGAGGACGACCGAGGTCTGATAGTTCGCCAGGTTCTGTTTGCGCTCGTAGATGCCTCCGTCTTCCTGCTCGAATCTGCGAATGTTTTCGATTGCCCGCTTGACGACTGCGTGATCTGGCCCGTGGTCGCGGTCGGCGGCAAAGGCCTGAGCGATGATGGCGGTCACCGCGGGCCCAAACTGCTCGGTCCAACCGCCATCCTTGCCCTGCGAGCTGCGCAGGAACGCGAGCGCACGATCAACGGACTGCTGCGCGCGCGTTCGAAGCTCCACGGGCAGCTTTCCCTCGGCGGGCGGCCGATCGAACGCGCCTGCGTGGGCGACGAAACTTGATGAAAAAATGAATGCGAGGACGAGTCGTCGAAGAAAACCGGCTGTCATTTGTTTGCACTCCGAATGTGAATTCTCGCGCCTTCGAATCATTAAGCAATGAAGATGCAAAGCTTATCACTTGCACCGAATTGTCACTCTATTTCGCGTTGGCGCAGGCCACAGGCAATTCTATCATGCGACGGCATCATCGGCATGTCCAGGTCGGTGAATCGATCCGGTTAATCGATCCTTAGCGGTCCAAATACGAGGCGATCAGAAATGCCCTTTCTATCAGGCACGGTTGCGTTCTCTCGATTTCATGTGGTCGGCGGCTCGCCCAAACGAGTGGACGAAAAGTTTCTCGAAAAGTTCCGCGAACACGCCATCGGCAAGCGCCGACACCCCACCTCGAACGACGAGGAAGTCGGCTGGATCGGCGGACGGCATCTTCTCGACCGCGAATTCGACGCCGAGAAGAACATTCTGCTCGACTGCCTTCACTTTGGCATGAGGATCGACTCGGCCAAGGTTCCTCCGGATGTCATGCACGCCTATGTCCAGCAGGAGCTGGATTCACTGCTGAAGGATCAGCCGCCGGCGCCGGCTCGTGCCGACGAAGGATCGGACATGGCTGAGAGTCTGGCCGCGACCGGGAAGGTCAAGGGATTCGCCAAGCTGAAGAAGCAGGCGGTGGAGGCGGCGAAGCACCGCGCGGCGCAGGAAATTCGGCAGGGCCGTTTCGCCGTCATGCGACAGGTGCCGATTCTCTGGGACACGGCGACGGATATCCTCTACGTCGGCGCCACCCAGCCCGCGATCTTTGAGCGGCTCATTCCTCTATTCAAGGACACTTTCGACAAGAAGCTGGAGCCGGTTACTTCCGGCACAATGGCTTACCGATGGGCCGAGGGCAACGGCCTGTCCCGCCGGATTGAAGCCATGCAGGCGGCCAAGTATGTCGAGCACGAAAACGGTAACGGCCACACCGACATCTACTGGACGGCTCGCGATCCGGCCTCCCGCGATTTTCTCGGGAACGAGTTTCTCCTGTGGTTGTGGTTTACGCTTGCCACACAGGGCGACACCATCGCTCTTGAGGACAAGACCGAGGCCGCGATGATCATCGTCAAGCAGCTCGTCCTCGAATGTCCCTGGGCCGAGTCGGGTAAAGCGACGCTGGCCGCACCCGGTCCGGCGAGCCTGCCGGAAAGTTTGCGAGCCATTCGCGCGGGCAAGCTGCCGCGTAAGGCGGGGTTGATGATCAGCCGCCAGGGCGAGCAGTACGAACTCGTCCTGCAGGCCGAGACGCTTGGTGTTTCGGGTGCGGTATTACCGAAGCTGGAAATTGACTCCGGTCCACGGGCGGTCTTTGAGGAACGGATCGAGCAGATCCGTCACTTGTCAGCGACAATCGATCTTCTCTTCCGTGCGTTTTTGGAACGACGGACCGCCGCCGACTGGCAGACGACGCTTGAAAGCCTGAAGCAGTGGATGACGGGAGCTCAGGAAGTTGAGCCGATGGTTCGCCGGGCCGCCGCGGCGCCGATCGTGAACGAGGCTGCTTCCGTCGTGTGACGGCCGCACTCGATCAGATCAGTTTAGAGAAAGCTCTCGATCTTGACGATGCGATACTCGACTATTCCGTCGTCGAGATTGATCGAGGCAGTGTCGCCGACTCGCTTGCCCAGAAGTTCCCTGGCAAGCGGACTGTGGTAAGAATACACCTTCTCGGAAATATCAGATTCGTCGTAGCCAAGAATCGTGATGTTGAAGGGTGCGCCGCCGCTGACCGGCTCCAGCACCAGCCGCTGCCCGATGCTGACATGATCGGAGGGGATGTCGGAGCGTTCGAGCAGCTTGGCCATTGAGATTTCGCGATTGAGCTTGGCCACGCGCGCCCGCAGCAGGTCCCGCTCTTCAAGGGCGAACTTGTATTCGGAGTTCTCGCTTAGATCGCCGTGGGCGGCGGCCTCGCCGATCGCCTTGGCATTCTCCCGCATCTTGACGTTGACCAGCTCGGCGACTTCATCCTGCTTCGACTTCAGGCCGCCGGGCGTGAAGTACAGAACGCTGTCGTCATCCCACATGGTCACCTTGGGCCGCAGGTACAGGTGCGGGAATCTCGCCCGGACAATGTTGCTCATGTCGTCCTGAACCGACGGGCCCAGGCCCTCTGCGCGGTCCACGAGGCGGCGCGTCGATTGCGCCATGGCGTCGTCGAGGTCATTGATCGACCGGCGAAAAGTCTCGTAGTCCTTGGCGGAGAGGCCGGAGCGAACCTTGGCGCGCATCTCGTTGACGGTTTGTCCGGCGACCTTGCCTTCGGACATGCGCGCAGGGCCGACCAGGCCGAGGACGAGAGTCAGCAATTCTGAAAGAGGCGGCAGGCCGAGCGGCGTCTGCACCGAGGGCCCTTTCCAGAGCCACATAAGGGCATCGGTGTATCGGCCCGGCTCGGAGAGGGCACGACTGGCGATCTCCGGGAGCAACTCACCCTTACCGGCACTTTCCACCTTCTTGGCCAGCACGTCGCACTGTCCAGCGGGAGAATAAAGTATGCACTCGGCAAAGACTTCGGGCCACTTATCGGGAAGGGCCTGCTCGACGATCGTCAGTGCCAACGGCCAAAGCCGGGCATCGGAGATGCTGGCGACGATTCTGACGGGATCAGCACTTTGCCGCAGCTTTTCAATGGCCGTGCCGTGCGCATCCGAGGAGACAGGCACGCCGTCCATCGCCAGCCGCTCAATGACCAGGGCCGTTGCAAATGCCAGAGCCGGCTCCTTGTGCCGCCAGAACCGCTCGATGGAGCTCACGAGTTGCTCCTGCACGCGATCGAGAAACTTCACGTCGGGATCATGTTTGCTTTCGCGGCACAGGCGGAGGTAGCCTTCAATCTGCTCGAGCCACTCACGGGGCGTCTCGGCCTTTTCGAAGTTGACCATCAACTCCTGTTCGGGAGATTGGCCGACCTCGTCAAAAACCAGAAACATCGGCGAGCGCCCCTCAATGCGCAGATTTCGCGACTTCTTGATGGCATTGCGGAGCTTGGTCCACCAATCCGACCAGCCCGGCGCCGGTACATAGCGCGGCGAAAGCGTGAGTTTGAACGAATCGCGGTTCATCTTGTTTCCGTGACCGCGAAGAATCCCGATGGCCAGAGCGCAGGGGTCGGAGGTCGCAAGATGGGCGATCTCATCAGGCCGCACTTGTTCCAGAACGCGAAAGTCGTTCGGATCGGCGAGATCGTACTCTTCAATGACCGTGGCAACGTCGAGGGTATGCGTGCGACGGGGCGTCTTGACCTGGGCCTCATCGGCGTCGAAGTCGAAGCGGGTGATCTGCCCGGCCACCTCGTCGGTACGATGGATGACGTAGCAGCCCTCGGACAGTTCCAGCCCGACGTCGAGAAAGCGCAGGGCCCGGCGAACTGATTTGCCCGACTTGAGCCCGGAACGGTCGATCCACTCTTCGATGTCCGCCCGATCCTGGTGTGTCTGGCGGTACAGGTTCAGGATCTCTTCGCGCAGCTCATTGCCGTCGCTGAGGTGGACGATCAATTGCCGACCTCGCTCCAGCACTTCCTGCGGAGAATGATCGGTCTTCAGTTGCGTCAGCCACGCCCAACCGAGCGTGTCGGCCAACTCGCCTTGACCGGCCTTCACGACGATGTCGATCACCGTCATGAGTTCATCGAAACTCGAGTCAGATTGTTCGATGGAGGCGAGCCATTCGCGCTCCAGATCGGTCCAGCGGTTTGATTTGGCGAGTGCTTCGAGGCTGACGGCTTCGGTTTGCATATTGGTTTTGCCCGGACAGTTGGGAAAAACCAACATTATGCCGCCTCATGGGCGATTTGTCGAGTTTCGTCAATGTGAGAAGAAGGACCTGTTCAGATTACAGTCCTGCTTCATTTTTTCGTTGTTCGGCGGTCAGCAGGCCGCTTAGCCGGCCCTTCAGGTCGTCGAAAAGGCGGTCGATCGGGGCACGCAACTCGGCCAACCGCTTCTGCCGACCGACCGAGTCGGCGATCTTCTCGGCCTCGGCAAGCTCAGCGGCAATCGAGGCCTCGATGCGGGCGCCGCGCTGTCGCGAGTCCTGAAGGATCGCCAGGGCCGCGTTCGCCTGGGTGGGAGCCAACTGGTGCCGCTTAATAAAGTCGTGCGTATAGACTTCCCAGGGATGAACCGGTGCGGGCTTCGACGACTCGACCACCGGCGCCTCAGCACCCGCTGCACGACTCGCTACTTTTGCATCCTGACGGGACCTTTCCTGATTGACGGCATCACCGGCAACGACCCTGCCCTCGTTTTGGCCGGCACGACGCTCGGATCGATTGCCGCGACGTCCTTCGCCGCCGCGTCGATCGCGCCAGCGAGCCTCGCGCTCCGCCCGGCGGGCACGACCTCGCTCAGCCTGTTCGGGAGGAAGGAGCGCCTCGACGCGCTGGGCGGCGGCTTCCCAGTCCATGGGGTACTTGTTTTCGATGGCGCGCATCTTTTCCCGCAACTGGCGGAATTCAGGATTGTCGCGTAACTCGCGGCGGCGGTCCCTGCCCGATCGCGCAGCCCCTTCGGCTGAGTCTCCTTCGCGCTGAGTGCTCCAGAATTCAACCATCTGCTGGCGGAGCTTGTCGAGTTCCTCCGCGTCCGGACCCATTGCCGCCCGGCGCTCGGCCTGGACCTGCAAGATCTCCTGCCGAACCATGACTTTCTGCACTTCGTCCAGTTCGTACATGCGGCTGGTCATGTCGACCATGCGATCGACGCGCATCTGGGATCGCTCGACGGGGGTGGCATTGTTGTAGCGCTCCCATCGCTGCCGGCGCTCGTTGCGCCGAGCTTCTCTGCGGGCCTCACGATCGGCGGTCACTTCATCAACTTCGTTCGCCTCAACCCGACCGCCGGCATTTTCAGTCGGCGGCGTTTGGGCCATCGCGAGGGAAGGCGTCAGCCAGACAATTGTGATGAATGTGCTAGCGAGCATGGGCACCCTTTCAGCGGCGAACCAACCATTCTATTTTAACCGATCCGCAGGCCTGATCGAAACGATCCCGGCGCGGACTGTCCGCGACCGTCCTATTATTGGAAACGGAATCCAATCCCGAGTATTGCAGTCATTTGGGGGGAAATCAGCCACTGCGGCATTTTCCCCATCCTCAATGCATAATTTGCGGGCCCGCCCACCTGCCGCCCTACCCCGGCCCCGCCGATTCTGTCATAATTCCACCATGGCGATCGAATTGAAGCCCCTTGAGATTCGCGTCCTCGGCGTCCTCATCGAAAAGTCGATGACCAACGCCGATACGTACCCGCTGACCCTGAATTCGCTGACGCTGGGCTGCAATCAGAAGACCAATCGCGACCCGGTCCTGAGCCTCAGCGAGGGGGAGGTCGCCGCAGCCGTTCACGAGCTACAGCAATGGCAGCTTGTGAGCTTCGCCGATACGCCGCGCGGCTCTCGGGCGAACCGTTTCCGGCACGAGGTGGAGCAGCGGTTCGGCTGGAACGCGGTGCAGCGGGCCGTCATGGCTGAATTGATGATCCGGGGGCCGCAAACCCTCGGCGAACTGCGAACACATGTCTCGCGAATGATCCCACCTGGCGATATCGCATACCTGACCGAGCTTCTGGGAGAATTTGAAAAGGCCGAGCCGCCGATGGTCCGCGAACTCCCCCGGCAGCCCGGCCAATCCACGACCCGCTGGGCTCAACTTCTGGGCGGCCCGGTGAACGTCAGCCATTTCTCCGCGCCTGCTGCACAAACTTCGCGGCCTGAGGTCAGCCCCGAGGATGAGCACGCCCACACAGTCCTGGGGGCGAGAATCGACCAGTTGACCGCCGAAGTGTCCGACCTGAAAGCGCAACTGGCTCAATTGCGGAGCCTGATCGAGCGAGGCGTCCAGTCGTAGAATTGTTTGCAAATCGTTAAGCCGATGGCTCCCTCTCATGATTCGGGTAGGAACAGGTGTTCAGATCGTTATAATGGTGTTCGTTCACTTTCCGGCGAGCCTGTTCGTGATCAACGGAGTCGAATGTCCATGAGTCAGATCACCTCTGCCACCGCGCGCTCGTCTATCCTGCCGGTCGTCATCCTGTCCCTTTTCATGGTTTCCATGACGGCGTCAGAGGCCAATGGTTCGCCTGACGACCGCATTCACGAGAAGCTCAAGGACGCCAAGCTCCGCGACATGAAGGGCAAAGAGGTCAAGCTCCTCGATTACCACAAGGGCAAGGTGCTGGTCGTCGCCTACACCGGATTGGGCTGTCCCATCAGCGAGCGTTATATGCCGAGGCTCGCCGAGCTGGAGAAAAAGTACGGCCCCAAGAAGGTGAAGTTCGTCGGGATCAACGCCAATCCGCAGGACTCGCTCAAGGCCATCGCCAAGGAGGCGAAGGTTCGCGGCGTCAAGTTCCCCATGCTTCAGGACAAGAACCACGCCTTAACGGAACAGCTCGACGCGAAGACCTCGACCGAGGTCTTCGTCATCGACAAGGAAGGCCTGATTCGCTACCGCGGCATGATCGACGATCAGTATGCTCTCGGCGAGAAGCGCGACAAGCCGAAGGTGAAGTACCTCCAAAAGGCCATCGACGCCGCCCTCAAGGGCAATGACCCGCGAGAGACGCGCACCGCTGCCCCGGGCTGCCTTATCACCCGAACGGCGTCGAAGAAAAAGACCAAGGCCTCGAAGACGAAGTTCACCTACGCCTCGCATGTGGCGAAGATCATTCAGAACAATTGCGTTTCCTGCCATCGGCCGGGACAGGTCGGGCCCTTTCCGCTGACCAGCTACGAACAGGTCACCGGGTGGGCGGCGATGATGGACTTCGTCGTCCGCGATGGTCGAATGCCTCCCTGGAACGCCGATGACGAATTCGACGGCCATTTCGCCAACGAGCGAAAGCTGTCGAAGAAGGAAAAATCGACGCTCCTCGCCTGGCTCGACGGCGGAATGCCGCGCGGCAATCCCAAGAAGGAACCCAAGCCGAAAAAGTTCCCCAAGCAGTGGCGAATCGGCAAGCCTGACAAGATCTATCAGATGAAGGAGTCGTTCCTCGTCCCGAAGGAGGGAACGGTCGAATACAAGTACTTCGAGATTCCCACCGACTTCAAGGAAGACAAATGGATCGTGGCCATGGAGGCCCATCCAGGCGCGGCCGAGGTCGTGCACCACGTCCTCGCGTTCATTGTCGATCCCAAGAATGGGAATCGCCAGCCGAGTCAGTTAGGCCTTGAGGACGGGTTCCTGTGTGCGACGGTTCCGGGAGATACGCCGTCGATCTTCCCCGAGGGCTGCGCGAAGAAGCTCCCGGCCGGCGCGAAGCTCATCTTCCAGATGCACTACACCACCAATGGAAAGGCCCAGCGCGATCGCTCGAGCATCGGCCTGAAGTTTGCCAAGGACCCGATCGACCGCGAAGTGTCCACGCGCGGTATCTACAACCTGGGCTTCGAGATTCCCGCCGGGGCCGCCGATTACGAGGTGCGTTCGGAGTTCGTGCCGAACGAGGACATCGAAGTCCTCTCCTTCTTCCCGCACATGCACACGCGCGGCAAGTCGTGGAAGTTCCTGATCCATCAGCTCGACGGCACCCAGAAGACGGTCCTGTCGGTAACGGACTACGACTTCAATTGGCAGGAGTCGTACATCCTCAAGCAGCCGATGCTGGTGCAAAAGGGAACGAAGATCGAGTGCATCGGTGTTTTTGACAACTCGGAAAAGAACTACGACAACCCCGACCCGACCAAGCCGGTCAAATGGGGCGAGCAGACCTGGGAAGAAATGATGATCGGCTACATCGACTGGGTGCCCGCCAAGAAGGACACGGCCGCCGCCGCCGCGAAGGCAGGCAAGGATGACAAGTCGGGCGCGTCCTAGGCTTTCTTGTTTTTGCCCGTACGCTTCCAGGTACCCGATCGTCCGCCGGATTTTTCCTCCAGGCGAATGGGGCCGATCTCGATGCCCCTGTCCACCGCCTTGCACATGTCGTAGATGGTCATCGCGGCGACGGAGGCCGCGACAAGCGCCTCCATCTCCACGCCGGTCTTCCCCCCCACCGCCGCCTCCGCGCGAATGATGACCCGGTCCGGTCGCTTCGCGGAGATTTCCAGTTCGACATGATCCAGTGGGAGCGGGTGGCAGAGCGGAATAAGCCGCGACGTCTCCTTCGCCGCCTGAATCCCGGCGAGCCGGGCCACCGCGAACACATCGCCCTTGGGAATTTTGCCGTCGTGAATAAGCTTGAGCGTCGCGGGCCGGAGCTTCACCTGTGCACTCGCGACCGCACGTCGCCGCGTGACCTTCTTGGCGGAGACGTCAACCATACGCGCCCGGCCGCGGGCATCGACGTGGGACAATGCAATTGATAATCTACTCGTCATCTCAACCAATTATCTGCAAATTGCTACAGAATTGCGATGCGTTATCAAGTTCCATTTCTCATCGCTCCTGATATCATAGACTAGGATGGGCTGGGGTACGATCTGAGCAATTAGATGAATTTAGGGTGCGATTCTTGGATTCTGCAGCGATAATTGAACGAGGCGAAATACACTCCTGTAACGACTTACTGAATTTCGTAGAGATTCTTCAGGATGTCAGCAGCTCGCTAATGTGGTTCCGTGGCGAGCAGAGCGCATTCGAAAAGCTTACTCCCCAGGTGTTTCGCGAGCCTAACTGGGCCAATCATGAAGCTAGCATGAGCAATGATTTCGTACTTCGTGCGCCAAGTCGCCATTCCCATACGCCGGATCTCAATGAGCACATTCGCTGGCTTTCGCTCATGCGCCATTATGGACTGCCCACCAGACTTCTTGACTGGACGGAATCGCCGCTGATTGGTGCCTACTTCTGTGTAACGATTTCGAAAACTAAGGAACACGAGGAAAAGGAAGGCTATATCTGGGTGTTGCTACCGGGCAGGTTGAACGATGCCACCTGTGGGATCAAGGGTATGCTAACCGCCGGACATCCCAAGGTGTCTGAAATCGCCAGGCACGCGTTTGATCGGGCTTCCGGTTCGACAACGAATGCTGACAACGTGCTTGCATTCGCACCTGAGGAATTTGATCGTCGGATAATTGCCCAAAAGTCAATGTTCACGATTCACCGAAGCGGCGAATGTCTTACCAAGATTGCTGAATATGGTTCCGTCGAGCAGGTCAACTGCTCAGCAAGTCTCGCTAGGATTGTCGTTCCCGCGAAGGCCAAGAAACAGCTTCGATCAGAACTTAGGGTGCTCGGAATTCGCGAGTCAGATGTCTTTCCAGATTTGGAGCACCTCGCCAATGAAATCTCCGATGCCGAATTCATTAGACGTCGCTTTCACGACTTGGGGTACGTTGGGTATTGACGAAATCAAAGTTCCTTGGTGCCATCCGCAACAGAGCCGGATCCGGTAGCATCAAGATGCGTATATGGGCATCGGCAGGGCGTCGGGGACATGCTACCTTATTGAAGACCTCTCCCATGCTCGGCCTAAAGCAGCAAACATTCGCCTCCAAGACTCCACGCCATTCATGTCTCAAGATGGATCAAGCGATCCAACCTCCCGACCCAAGGCGCGGACACTGAGCAAGTGTTGATCAATAGAGATCAATCCACCCAGTCCGGCAAGGAGGCGCACGATGCGAAATCCAATCCACTCACACCATTCGCCGTTCGAACTCTTGGCCCCGGCTCGGGTCAGGTCAATATCACTCAAAAACCGCCGGATTTGCGAACCGCCCCAACATGTGCCCGCCGCAAGAGTTGCAATCGAAAAAAATCTGCTGTGTCACTATATGTCACCTGCGATTTTGCAGGAGTTGTGCGCGATCCGCGCGATTGCCTTCACCCTGGACCACTCTGCCCCTCGATCCCTCGGCCCCTTTTTTCACCTATTGTCACCTTCGATTTTGGAGTCCGCGACGGTTCCCAAGCACGCCACCCACAAGAGGTGGCGCTACGGGGGCGCACCCTACTCGGGCAGCAACGTCGGTCCCTTCGTCATTCGAGAAACGCCACCCACAAGAGGTGGCGCTACGGTGCGACACGCGTCCGCCCTCCGGCTCTTCGCATTTCGAAGTTTCGATTTTTCGACGTTTCCACCAAAAACCACCCAAAACGCGAAGCGCCCCAACACGTGCCCGCCACAACACTTGCAAACGAAAAAAATCGCGTGTGTCACCGTATGTCACCTTCGACTTTGCAGGACTTACGCGCGATCAGCCCGCTGGTCTTCACCCAGGATCCCTCTGCCCCTCGATCCCTCGGCCCCTTTTTTTCACCTTATGTCACCTTGGATTTGTACGCTTTTGGCGCGGGAAAACGGCCGGCGGGGGACGAGAACATGGGAAGGGATTCCCATCGTTGGCCGTGCGAGAAGGGATTCACGCACGAGCGGAATCCTTCCGCTTTACAGCAGCGGGGTCGCCAGGCGGGCGGCGCCCATGGTGAGGTTTTGGAGGTAGGTCCACTTCTGCAAATACTCCGGCGTGATGCGGACGGCGCGCTCGCGCAGGGCGTCGAAGTCGGCGTGGAGGTCCTGGGCCAGGCCGGCGTCGTAGAGCAGGCTGGTCAGCTCGAAGTTGATGCGGAAGCTCCGCTCGTCCATGTTGGCCGAGCCGACCATCGCCCAGCGGCGGTCGACCACGACGGTCTTGGCGTGGAGCATGCCCTCGGAGTATTCGTAAATCTCCACGCCGGACTCGAGCAATTCCTCGTAATAGCTCCGTGCCGCCCACAGGACGATGCGGTGATCCGACCGGGCCGGCAGCATCAGACGCACGCGCACGCCGCGAAAGGCCGCCGACGCCAGTGCCAGTATCATGGCCCGATCGGGCACGAAGTACGGCGTGACCAGCGAGACGAAATGATCGGCGTCGGAGACGGCCGCGTTGAGGAGTTGATGCAGCATGTTCGGCCGGCGATCGGGCCCGCTGGCGATGATCTGCACCATCTGCGAGCCGGGAAGCTGGGGCTCGGGGAAGTAACGATCGCTTGCTGAAAGGTCCTCGTGGGCGGCGAAGTGCCAGTCCTCGATGAAGACCTCCTGAAGCTGGGCGACGGCGGGCCCGCGGATGCGGAGATGGGTATCGCGCCAGGGGCCGAACCTGCGCCGACGGCCGAGGTATTCGTCGCCGATGTTCTGGCTGCCGCAAAAGCCGATGCGGCCATCGATGATGACCGCCTTGCGGTGGTTGCGACAGTTGAGGTGGAATCGACGGCTGATGAGTCCCCACGGCAGAAAGAACGCAACCTTTACGCCACTGCGGCGAAGGGTGCGGACATAGGAGCGCGGCAATCGCCAGGAGCCCATGGCGTCGAGGAGAAGGCGCACCTCCAAGCCTTCGCGCGCCTTCTTCATGAGGAGGTCGCCGACGGCGCGGCCGGTTTCATCGTTGGCGAAAATGTAATACTGCATGTGAATGTGGGACTGAGCGGCCTCGAGGGCGAGGCTCATGGAGAGAAAGACGGCTTCGGCGTCGTGATGGATGGAGACATCGTTGCCGCGGGTGACGATGGACTCGCCGATGCGCACGGCCATGCGGATGAGCGAGCGCTGGGCGGGGTCGAGGCCGGGTTCGTCGCGAGCGTCGTGCGAGGCAACGGCCTCGGTGGTTTTGCGGCGGAGGTTTGGCTCGATCATCCTGCGGTGGTGATGACGACGGCGGACCTTGCGCTGGATGGGGACATTTCCGATGAGCAGGTAGAGGGCAAGACTGAAAAAAGGCAGAAGGAGAAGGGCGAAGATCCAGGCGAGCGTGCCGCGCGGGTCGTGCTTTTTGCGCAGCAGGTTTTCGATGACGACGATCGTCGCGGAGTAATGCAGGATGGACAGGATGGTCCAGGCGGCGGCGTTCATCGGGCACTAGTGCTAACCGAGCAATTCGCCGATGGCAACAGAGAGACCGGTCGAGGGCGGGCCGGATGAAAACGCACGAGCCGGCGGCTCATGCTACCCAGGGAGACAGACAAGTTGGTCCACTAGTGGCCGGGGAGATGCTCGACGAGCTGGTCGATCTCGTCCTCGGTGTTGTAGAAATGGGGGCTGGCGCGGAGGCGACCCTCGCGGGCGGCGATAACGGTGCGGTATTCCTGGCGAAGGTGGGAAACGATGCGGGCGTGATCGTGGGTGGATGAGACAAAGGCGACGATGCCGCTGGACTCGCCGGGCAAGCGGGAGCTGACGAGGCGGTAGCCCTTTTCGCGGACGCCCTCGACGAGACGATCGGTGAGCAACTGGACGCGCTCCCAGATCTTGTCGACGCCGAGTTCGAGGAGCCACTCGATGGAGGCGCCGAGACCCCAGATTCCGGCGAGGTTGTAGCTGCCGCCGTCGAATCGGCGGGCGTCATCGCGGAAGTCGAGGCGATAGTCGGAGAAGTTGAGCGGATTCTTGACGGAGAGCCACCCGACGGTGGAGGGCCGGAGAAGGCCGAGCAGCTCATGGCGGCAGTAGAAGATGCCGGCGCCTTCGGGACCGAGGAGCCACTTGTGGCCGTCGGCGCTGAGGAAGTCGATCTTCATGGCGCGGACATCGATGGGAACGCAGCCGAGCGCCTGAATGGCATCGACGCAGAAGAGGACGCCGCGCTCCTGGCAGATGGCGCCGAGCTTGGCGAGGTCGGTTCGAAAACCGCTGGCAAACTGGACAGCGGAGATGGCCACGACACGGGTGCGGTCGTCGATTAATTCGACGAGGCGCTCCAGCGGGACGCGGCCTTTGTCCTCCGGGACCATCTTGAGCTGGACGCCGGCGGAGCGGAGGTTCATCCAGGGATAGATGTTGGCGGGGAACTCGCATCCGGCGGTGACGATGTTGTCGCCCTTGGAAAAGGACAGGCCGTTGGCGACGTAGCTGAGACCCTCGCCGGTGTTCTTGACGAAGGTGACTTCCTCGGTGTGGCAGTTGAGCAGCTTGGCGGCGAGCTGGCGAACGCGCTTGGACTCGGGGTACAGGCCGCCGCGGGCGTAGGAATGACTTTGTGCCTCTTCAATGAAGCGGGCCATTGCGGCGGCAGCGCGGCCGGAGATCGGCGCAACGGCGGCGTGATCGAGGTAATTGTATTGCCGCGTGATCGGCATTTCGGCACGGATGGCGCTGATCTCGAGCATGGTCCTCGCTCCGGGGCCGGCCAGATTTCTGGTGGTCAGAGGATGAAACGGATCGGCCGCCCCTGTCTATTATATATACGAGAATTCGCGGTGCGGAGAATTTTCCATCGGGTCAGGGAGAATCGGCGCGGGGAATCTGGTTCCGAAAATGATTCGCTGACCGGGAGAGGCGGCGCAAAAAAAACGGGCCCGTGATCTTTCGACCAACCGGGCCCGTTTAATGGCTGGATTGCGAGTGCTTGGAGGCTTACACCACTTTGCGTCGTCGCTTGATGAAGCTGGTTATAGCGGCGGCGGACCCCAAGAGGATGAGGGTACCGGGCTCCGGGACGTTGGTATTGGTCGCGGGTTCGGGCTGTTCTTCGGAGACGGCCAATTCGAGACCTTCAAAGCCGGGGATCACGTCCGGCAGGCCGTTTTGCATGAAGCCGAGCGGGTCGTTCAGGAATGCAGTGACGAACATTTGCTGCATGATGAAGGACATGTCCTCGTCGCTGACGGGCTCGCCGGCCCGGATGCGGGCCATGATTTCCTCGACCTTTGCTTTCGATGAGTTGATGTCACCCGAGGCGCCGGAGATAGCACGCGGAAAGGCGGCGGCCTCGGTCTGGCCGAGTCCCTGGGCGAGGCTGGCCAGGGCGTCGAACATGATGTTGCCGGAAATGTTGATCGGCCCGGTATCGAAGTCGGTAACCTGCTCATCATGGACGACAAGGCCGTCGGCGGTCGATTGGCCGACGTTCATGACGCGCATGTCGAGGTCATAGAAGCCCAAGGCGTTCATCCGGCCGTTGGCGTCGACGAGGATGTTGCCGGACCATTGATAATCCTGAATCCCGGTATTCATGGTCACTTCGTAGTTGATGGGCACCGGCGAGAAGTTGGTCTGTCCGCTGAACACGTTGAATGCACGCTGGCCGGTTTGGGACCTGAAGGAAACTTCGGGAATGAGCGCGGTCGTGTAACCTACGCTGTTGTGAATGCCGACCGGCTGCGGGTTGCCAAGAAGTGTCGCGTCGGCACCGAGTTGAATCTTGAGCGGGCCCAGGTCGAGCGAATTCGGGTTGTTGAAACTATCGGGCCCAAAAAAGCGGAATTCCTCGTAGGTCCAGCCGTCGCCGGTTCGGTTGTAGCGAATGGCCTGATCGAAAATGTTGTTGTCAAAGAGCGGGCCGCCCCCCGGGAAGATGCTTGCGGTGCGATCGCCGACCTGGCGGAATGACTGGAAGAGAAACTGCTGCAAGCTGCTGAACTGGGCCTCGGCGGTGGGCGCGATGAACCCGGTTGAGAGGATGATGATGAAGACGAGCGTTTTTCGAAGCTGCATGGCAGTAACCTCCCGGCGGTGAAAGCGAAATCGCGCGTCTCGGCGCGTTGCAAGGCCTCACGGAGATATCGGCGGCCTGAGGGCGGGCCATAAGTCTCGGGATGGATCAGCGACGGATATGACTGATTCTGAAAAGGGGCGGGCGACGTCCGCTAACGAGGGCAACTGCGGCGCAGGTCAGACTATCAGCCCGAATAACGCGGCGGACGTTCGCATGCCAGCTTCGAAGTCGCGGAGATGGAAGAATTCGTTGGGGGAGTGGGCGTTGCAGTTGGGCATGCAGTAGCCAAGCATGAGGCTGTCGGCGCCCAGGACTTGCCGAAGCATCGGCAGAATCGGCAGGCTGCCGCCTTCACGAATCAAGACGGGCTCTTTTCCGAAACCGAGGGCGACGGCCTGGCGCGCGGCCTTCATCCCGGCGGAACGGAGATCGGCGAGATAGGGGTCGCAACTGGCGTGGGTCTTGATCTCGAGCGTGACGGTGTCGGGTACGCGGGCGCGGACGGTTTCTTCGAAGAGGCGTTCGATTTCCTCGGCGCTTTGATCCGGAACGAGGCGCATGGAGACTTTCGCACCGGCCATGGACGGAATGATGGTGCTTGAGCCTTCCTTCATGTAGCCGCCGTAGATGCCGTTTACGTCAAGCGTCGGCCGTGCCCAGCGTCGGTGAAGGATGCTGTAGCCCTGCTCGCCCCAACCTTTGGGACTGCCGAGGTCTTTGAGGAAGGCTGATTCGTCGAAGGGAAGTGAGTTCATCATTTTCACTTCATCATCCGACATTTCCTGCACGGAATCGTAGAAGCCGGGGATGTTGACGCGGCCTTCGGCATCGTGGAACGAGGCGATCAGCTTGGCGAGGACATTCGCCGGATTGGCGACGGAGCCGCCGAAGGTTCCGCTGTGCAGATCCTTCTTCGGCCCGCGAATGATGATCTCTTTGTAGACGAGCCCCTTGGTCGCGGCGGTGACGGCGGGAATGCCTTCGCCGAACTGGGCGGTGTCGTGGATGACGACATAGTCGCAGGCCAGTTTTTCCTTGTGTGACTTGATGAGCTTGGCGAGATTGGGCGAGCCGACTTCTTCCTCGCCCTCGATGCAGAACTTGACATTGACGGGGATGTCGCGAGCCGTCTTTAGCCACGCTTCGGCCGCGAGGATGGCGCAGAACATCTGGCCTTTGTCATCGGCGGCGCCGCGGCAGACGATCTTGCCTTCCTGAATGACGGGGACGAACGGGCCGGTGTGCCAGAGCGACAAATCGCCTTCGGGCTGTACATCGTAGTGACCGTAGACGAGCAGGGTAGGGCGGCCGGGATGCAGCGGGCCTTCGGCGAGGACGGCGGGCCAGCCTTCGGTCTCGACGATTTCGGCGCGAAGACCGGCGGCCTTGCATCGGTCGAGGACCCATTGGGCGGCACGGCGCATATCCGTGGCATGGTCCTTCTGTGCGGAGATGCTTGGGATTTTCAAAAGGTCGAACAGCTCGGCCTGGAAGCGGTCCTTGTGTTGATCAAGGTAGGAAATCGCGGCGTTGATGGCTTCGTTCTTCATTTCGCCCTCGCTGATTGAAAGTGTTTAGGCCGGTATTGTCGGGTGCTGTCCGGGGCGGGTCAAATGGCGCTGGACTGTAGGAAGGCGCGATGAGGAATTCAACCGGGCAGGGCGATCAGGAGAGCGGGATCACGATGGAAAACTGGCGGCCCCAGCGGCGCACGAGAAACGGCGTCGACGCGGCATCGGGATCGGGGATTCCGTCCTCGTTGAGATCGATGGTTGTGTCTTCGGTCAGGCGATTGTTCGCGTCGAAGATTCGATAGGTGAATCGCAGGGCCTTGGGATGAAGACCGTAGTCGGCGCCGAGCCAAACTGCCCGGTAACGGGCGTCTGCATCTCGCAAGACGCCGGTCGGCGACCATTCAATTCGATTGAAGAAGGCGGTCGTCGCGGCGGGGTCATTGTCAGGATTCGCGGGGTTCGGATTCGACGGATTGATGATATTCGCAGTTCCCCTCAATCGTGCCTGAAACTTGAGATTGTCCGGATTGGCGGTGTCAAAGGTATCGGTCACGTCGGGGGCGAGGCCGAACCAACGGGTGCGAAAATCCTCATCGCCGGTGTTCGGTGTGTTGTCAGGCCCCAAGGGGTCCACTCGGCCGCCGTCGGTCCATTCGATGCTGAAATCGGCGAGGCGCGTGGAAAAGGTGGAGCCGGAGCGAGTGTAGTAATCAATTTCGTTTTCGTCGGTGTAGCTGACCGAAGCGGGGGCGAGACTGGCCTGCCACAATGCACGGGCCGAAGGCAACGGGCCGTGGAAGAGGGCCGCGAAGGCGCCGGGGAAGGCGACGCGATCATTGAGGTGTCTGATCAGATTCGCGCCACCGGCCGCCAGTCCAGGGGACGGCTCCGAAACAACGGCGTCCATACGATTATTGAAAATCGGCATGAGCGATGGGGCGGTGTCGAGATCGGCGCCATCCAGCATTCCTGCGCCGCCGGAAAAGATGCTCATATCCGGCGGAAACCAACCGGGCACGGGCGGATTGGTCTGCAGGAAGATCAAGGCTCTTTGGAGAAACATCCATTCTGATGCCATGAGATCGGGGTCATCGGAGCCGAATTCGATTCCTCGCTGTCTGCCACCGGGCGTACCATCGGCGACGACGGGAATGCCCGGTCCGAAGTACATCAGCGCTTCGTCGCCGGAAGCGGGAGCGAATGCTGGATTGGAAGGGGTGCCGCGCGTGGGGTCGGTGAAGGATTCAAAGGCGCTTTCGCCGCCGTGTGCCGCGATGAAGACGAGCCTGTCGCGACGAAGTCGGAAATAGCGCGAGCCGCCCTTTGCTTCGACGCGGGCGAGCGTGGCCGGCGGGCTTTCGATGATGAGAAGACCGGGGACGATCTTTTCGAGCTTGTCGGACAGCTCATGTTGAAGGGCCGTGGAGGCCTCGATCACCCGGGCGTGTGCGGCGGTTCGGCCGGCGGCATCGGAACTGAGGTGGAGGACACCGGCGACGGTGATCATGGCGATCAGGAGCAGACCGATCGACACGGAGACTTCGAGGAGGGTGAAGGCGCGGCGCGCAGGGCGCATCGGCGATTTGGAGCGTACCATCATAGCGGCACCCTCCAATCGAGCACCGGCGACTCGCGACCGAGAAAGCCTGATTCAAAAGCGGGGGGGAAGACCCAGACATCGAACGCGTAAAACGGTGGGCCCGGAGAAGTCGGAAAATCAGGGTCATAAGGCACCAGACCGCTTGTTTCGCCAACGATTTCGACCGAGTAGTCGTCGATGATGTCGGATACGGTCAAGATCGTCCCGGCGCTGATCGGCGGCACTGGAGAAGGTCCATCGACCCCTCCGCGAACCATGAGCTTTGTGCCAATTGGCGCGAGTCTCGCCAGTTTTTTCAATTCGACTGCATGGGGCGGCGGAGGTACGACGACAACGCCGTTGGAGATAACGTTTCTACCATCCCACGCAACCAGCACACGCCACGGTACGGGCAATCGCCTATCGGTACGAAAAGCTCCAAGATCGGATGCAAACGCGGGAATAGTCAAGTCCTGCTCGGCGAAGAACTGCCTTCGGCGCTGCTTGCAGGCTGCCGCGGCGAATTCGAACGTGCCTGCGGCGAGACGGCGATAGAAGCCGTACCACACGATGCGATTAGGCGTGGTCATGAGCTCGGCATCGGTGAAGGGCGATGCGGACGGAGGCAGAACACCCGAGCCCATCGCCATGCACGGTGAGCTGTTGCGCAGGTTCGTGAAGGGGGCGAGCTTGTCACTGAGGATATCGAGGCCGAGCAGAGTGAGACGATTCGGGAATGGCGGCGTCACGGTGACGCCGGGCAGATAGCCGTTGGCCAAATTGGCATAGAGTTCGTCATCGGGGGCGAGGCCCTGGATCATCGCGTCCCAGCAATCGTTGCCGAGGGCGACATTGGACGTCGGGAGCAGGTACCACGGTGAGTCCCGGCCTACGAGTAGACCACCCGGGAGATAGACGGGATCCACCCAGAGATCGGCGGTGTTGACCTTGGCCGCGATCATGGCCTCTGCCTTGGAGAACAGCTCCATCGCGCGGAATTGCTCGGTGCTCTGGCGGTGTTCGGTCAGCGCAACAGGGAAGACAGCGGCAACCATGATGAGTCCGACGCCGAGGATGCTGAGGGCGATGGTGGTTTCGAGGAGGGAGAATGCCGAACGCGAACCGCCGGGACGCCTTCGCATCGCGCGCGGATTGTCACCCGTTGGCGCGACGCCGCTTCGACGAATGACCTCAGACTGTCGGGAGAGCGTGGTCATATCAGCGGTCCCCCGTAAGTTCTTCGCCGGAGTAGCGGTTCAGGATGACGGTCGACGCGAAATCGGCGTAGAGCCCGCCGGGCAGGGCCTCGGACAGCCAGAGCCCGACGACGCGAGAGGAGGTCTCCGTAGTTGCAGGCACTACCTGCCGGAGCTTCGGTCCCTCGGAGATGACAAAACCGCGCGTCGATGTAATCGGCGTGTCGCCAGTGGGGCCGCCGAAGACCAGGAATCGATCAGTGGCAGACAGGGACGGGTCCATGAAGATCGCCAGGTCCGGTGTTTCATCGATGAGCCGGTTGCGCTGGCTGGCCGGACGAAGCGAGCCGTCTCGCAGCGTGTAGGATCGCGTCGCGATCCGGCGCGTGCGGATGACGAGTTCGCCCGATCGATTGAAACAGAACGCGGCCCATGTCAGATTGTCCAACTGCTGGTCGGTGTCGCCGGAGAAGGGACGGCGCAGGTCGTCGTCGAAATCGATGGGATTGACGATGGCCAGCGGGCGACCGTTTCGGTCGAACGGCAGGCGGGCGCCGGAGTCGAGGACCGGGGCGAACGCATAGCTGTCCATGTTTGTCGGGCCGGTGACGGGGGCCGGGGGCGAGCCGGATGAGAACACGTCGAAGGGCCCGCCTCCGGACGGCGGATTGAGATGCCAGATTTCGAAGCGGCCGTTGTAGGGGTTTACGACCAGCATGGTTTCGATCTGGTTGGCGATGGCGTAGCTTCGGGCGAGCTTGGCATAGGTGAGGACGGCGTTCTTCGCCTGGGCGAGAATGTTCGCCTCGGTCGCCTTGTTGAAGGCGAAGGCACTGAACGACAGGGCGACGGAGACGACGGCCACGGTCACGAGCATTTCGATGAGGGTAAAGGCGCTCCGCGGGACAACCCGGGAGAAAGGCGCTGAGTCACCCGCGCATGAGGGCGCGGCGGCGCTGGCGTGGTCGCTGCGTGTCTGGCAGGCGGTCGAAATGTCGAAGCGCATCGTGTTCATGGGTGCATGACGACCGGATTGTCGTCCGCGTCGGCGATTTCCTGTACGGATGGGTTGATCTTCCAGACGTTTCCGAATTTCTTGTCGGGACCGGCGGACTCCAGGACGTAGCCTGAGGCCACCTGCGTCGCGGTCGCCGCCGCGGGCTGGTTGAAGGCCATGTTGAAGACGCCATAGGCGCTCGAGTCATTTGCGAGCGGCGCGAAGTCCACGGGAAGAAATCCTCGATGGGATGTGCGCGTGGCGTCGCGATATACCCAGAAATAGCGAAGCGGCGTGCCCCAGGGATCGAGAAAGACTTCGGCGGGTTTGGCCGCGCCGCCGGAGGGGACGCAACTCGTATCGAAACTCGGGACGAGAACAGCGGGTGATCCGACGCCGACGACCGTCTCGCTGGTGACAAGGTTCACGCCGCGCGGTTCGCCAATGAAAGGGCCATTGCCGGCCGAAGCGCGAAGTTGATAGGCAAGGCATACGTTTGAATTGACAATGTGACCTGACTGAGCAATCCAGTCGGCGGGCGTGGACAAATCGATTGTGTCATTGAAGTTCATGACTTCTTCAAACGGGCCGAAAGTGCTGTTGCACGTCGCGAAGACGCGGCCTGGAAACGCGTCGGGCCAGCCCTTGTCGGCAATGGTGACGGAACCGATTTTCCATTTGGGCCAGTACTCTGCGTAGCGGTCGGCGGCCTCGGCGATGAGCCGGAGTTGCAGCTTCGCGGACGCGGTTTTTCGCGATGCGCTCACGACGCGGCTGCCGACGACGAGGGCGCCGCCGAGGACGCCGATGATTCCAGTTGTGACCAGAATCTCCGCCAGCGACCATGCCGGGCGCCGCGAGCGGGTCGATCGGGATGTCAATTGAAGCCGCATCATTGTCGTCCTGACAGGCAAACCATTACACGAGAACTCCTCAGTGCCATCGCAGGCGATCATCCGCCGCCGCCGGTCAGGCTGTTTACCAAGCTGACCATCGGGAGAAACAGGGCGATGACGATAAAGCCGACGATGCCGCCGAGGACGATGACCATGACCGGCTCGAGGAGGCTGACCAGGCCGGCGACGAGGGTCTCGACTTCGTCGTCGTAGTTGTCGGCGACCTTGATGAGCATCTTGTCGAGGTCTCCGGTTTCTTCGCCGACGTCGATCATATTGACGACGAGGTTGTCGACGACCTTGGTGGCCTTCAGCGGACCGGCGAATGACTCGCCCTCGCGGATGGAGTCGTGAACCTTGCCCAAGGCTCGGGCATACACCTCGTTGCCGGAGGTGTCTTTGGTGATGTTGAGCGCCTCAAGGATGGGGACGCCCGCGGCGACCAGGGTGCCGAGGGTACGGGTGAATCTGGCGACGCCGGACTTACTGAGGATCGTTCCGAGGATGGGGATTTTGAGTTTCACGATGTCGAGGAACATGCGCCCTCCCTGGAAGCGCATGACTGTCTTGTAGGTAATGAGCATTAAGAATGGGGATACGAGGATATAAGCCCACCCGGGGATGAGCATCTTGGCCGGTTGCCCGCTGGCGTCCAAGGTGTCGCCGACCATCCAGTCGGACATATCGAGGAGGAGCTGGGTGATGCCGGGCAGGGCGGTGTCGAAGTCGGCGAAGATGGTCTTAAACTTCGGGACGACGAAGTACATGATGCCGGCCACGATCATGAAGGCGAAGCCGATGACGCAGACGGGGTAGATCATGGCGCCGATGACTTTTCGCTTGAGCTTCTGGGCCTTTTCCATGAAGTCGGCCAGGCGCTGGAGAATGACGTCGAGCACACCGCCCGCCTCGCCGGCGGCGATCATGTTTGAGTACAAGCGGTCGAAGACCTTGGGGTGGCGGGCCATCGCCTCGGAGAGCGTCGCGCCGCCTTCCACGTCTTCGCCGACATAGCGAAGGGCGACGCGCAGGGTGCCGGGCTTTTGCTGCTGTTCGAGAATGCGAATCGAGCGAAGAATCGGCAGACCGGCGTCCATGAGCGTGGAGAGCTGGCGAGTAAACTGGGTGAGCTGTTTGGTGGAGACTTTGCCGAGTGCCGCTTTTCGGCGCTTGGGCATTCCCCCGGCGCCGGCCGCGGCGGCCTTCTTCGCGCCGCCTTTCTGCTTGACCTTGGTCGGGAAATATCCAAGGCCGCGAATCTTGGCGATCGCGTCTTCGGATGTCGGCGCGTCGATCTCGTCTTTGACTTCCTGACCCGCCGCGTTCATCGCTTCGTACTGGAATTTGGCCATGGCAACGACTCCGCCTGAATGTCCACAAGGGATCGCGACCGTCGCCGATGGCCGGTTCAACGAGCCCATCGAAGCGCGGTTCAGAAGGTAAGCCACGGCGTCAAACGCGCTTAGCGGAGAAAGTCCGCCGCCGCGACCCAGCCCTGCGATCCTGCTTCATTGTTGTGGATCGCAAGGTGTCTGCCCAATCTCGGCGCTGTTGGAGGGATGGTGGAAGGTCGGCGGGTTGCGGTCGTAAATATTGGCCATACAATGCTTTGTGGGTATTTGAGGCGCGCAGTTGCCATGAAGGGCCGACTCGTGGTTAATGGTGGTCGCCGAATAATTCGCGGCATAGCTCGAAGGGGCTGGAGCCCAGGATGACGAAGAACCCTCAGATTAAACGGATATTTCTTATCGGGAATGCGGCCAAGCCGGGGGTGCCTGAGACATTTTCCCGTTTGCGTGGCATGCTCGAATCGAAGGGTCTGCTGGTGGGTTCGGACCTCGACTGCAAGCTCGGGGAGATCATGAAAGCCGGGCCGGACATGGTGATCGCGCTGGGCGGCGATGGGACGATCCTTTCCGTGGGTCAGGCGATGCAGCATAAGCAGGTGCCGATCGTCGGCGTCAACATGGGGAAGCTCGGCTACCTCGCCAACTTCACTGCTGACGAATTGCTGATCCACTTCGATCAGGTTCTGAGCGACCCGGAACTCGTCACGCAGCGCATGATGCTCGATGTCTGGCTGACCGATTCCAAGGACAAGCGCCTTGCGGGCGTCGCGCTGAACGATTGCGTCATTCGCGTGGCCGAGCCGTTTCGAACGGTGGGGCTGTCGGTGGACATTGACGATCATCCGGTGACGACGATTGTGAGCGACGGGCTCATCATCGCGACGCCGACGGGCTCGACGGCACACAATATGTCGTGCGGAGGGCCGATTGTTCAGCCGGATGTTGAGGCGATTATTCTGACTCCGTTGTGCCCCCACTCGATGACGCATCGGCCGGTGGTGGTGGGGCCGCAGTCGGTTGTTTCGATCGCGGTTCGGATGACGAGCGAAGGCGCGGCGATGGTCCTGGACGGACAGTATGTGTGCCCGATTCCAGGTGGGACGCGGATTGAACTGCGGCGTTCATCGAGCAGCTTCCTTCTCGTGCGCAATCCGCAGCGCAAGAGCTGGGACACGCTGGTTCAGAAGCTCAAGTGGGGCCAGGCGCTGACGTGACAAGGCCGGCCGAACCGGGGCGATGGCTCGCGCTGACGCTCGGCGCGTTCTTCCTGCTGACGGCGGCCCTGGGGCTTGCATCAAGGGGCGTATATCAGGATGACGACCTGACGCACTTTCTCTTTGCTCGATGGGCGGGGTGGTTTCCTTCATATCTGCTGCACGTTTGGGGAAGGCCGGGATTGACGATCCCGCTATTCGCGGTGTCGTGGCTGCCGGATATTGATACGGCATGGCATGGCGCGCGTTTGCTGTCGGCGGTTGCGACCGCGGCATCGGCACTGATCGCCGCGCGGCTGGCAATGCGACTGGGTGTGGCGCGACCGTGGCTGGTGGTGGTGCTTTGTTATGCGCAGCCGCTTGCCAGTGTGTTGGCCACGACGACGCTGACGGAGAACTTCGCGGGACTCTATCTCGTCGCTGCGGCGGCGCTGCTCCAAACGAAGCGGGTCGTCAGCGGTTCAGTGATGTTCTCCTTGCTTTTGGTGACGCGGCATGAAGCGGCGGCATTGCTGCCGGTTTGGATGGTCGGCGTCTGGATGGCGGGCGGCGGCACGGCAAGGTTTTTCGCGGCGGCATTCGCCACGGCGCTTGCACCGATCGCGCACAATGTCACGTTCTTCGCGACGTTCGGGACTTGGCCGTTCTCCATCTTCAGGCACGCCACCGGATCGACGGAGTATCTTCCCGCCGGGCCGCTTGGCTATGTGCCGGATGCGCTCTACGCGATGACGCCGCTGATCCTGGCGCTGGCGATCATCGGTGGGGCGGCATTGTGGCGGCGCGGCGAGTGGCTGACGCCTGCGCTGGCGGGCACATTTCTGTTAACGCACATCCTCGTTCGATGGTTCGGCGTGTTCGCGAGCGGCGGCTATGGGCGATTCATGGTGACGGTCGCGCCGCTGGCCGCCATTCTCGCGACGGCGGGCCTTGAGGAATTGAGGGCATTCTCCGGGAGCGGCCGCCGTTCATACGGGCCGTGGGTGGTCATTGCGGCGGTGTGGCTCATCGGGCTCGCGGCGATCGAGCAACAGCGAACGTCGGGCCGCTTCGTTATGGACGATCGACTCATCTGGTCACTGAGAATTTGCGTCCTGGCGATTGTGGTGCTGGCGCTTTGGCTCGGACGCGCTGCCCGATCGGCGTGGGCCCGGCGCGCGGGACTGGGGGTGCTGGGCCTGACCGTGCTGGCTCAGTGGATCGTGATTGTCACGCCGCTGCGCGAGCGGGGGGCGCAGCGCTTCACCCGCGACATCGCCAGATGGCTGCAGAAGCAGGGGTACTCAGATGGCCCGTTCTTTGCGACGAATCCGTGGTTCTCGTTGCACCTCGATCTGATTGAGAATCCCCGGGCGCACAAAGGCCCGACGCTTCTCGCTTCGATGCCGGTGGGAACAGTTGTCTTGTGGGACTCGGAATACAGCGGAAGTGATTATCACCGAATTGAGTTGGACCGACTGCGCGATGCCGCGCACTACGAACTATTAGCCGAGTTTCGAAGCCAGTGGCAGACGCCGTTGAAAGTGTGGGCGTTCAAGAAGATTAGTCCGACGCCGCTGCCTGAGTCGCCGGATGAGTGCTATCCGCCGAACCCCGCGGCGGAGAAGGACCCGGTGTTGGGTGTCTATTACCTGCGACCCTGATGGATGGTCTTGGGGCGACGACGGCGGAAGAGCGCTACGGCCGTGACGGCGACGTAGGCGAGTGTTGCCGGCTCCGGAACGACGACGGCGCGGGAATCGAACTCGGATTTCTGTTCGATGTCACCGCGAACCGGTGTTGCCCACAGGATTACTGTAAGGCACAGTGAGGCCCCAACGAGCAGGGCCAGCGGCGCGAGCAGGCGGCAACGTGTTGTGCCATCTGTTGTCTTGGAATCTGTTGTTGTCATCCCCTGTTCCCCCAATGGAGTTCGCGCTGGAAGGCGACCACTCCAAGATTATTTTACGATTCGGGTCATCGAGAAAACGAAAAATTCAGAAAGGTGCCTACGTCTCATATACTCCGCTGCGGTCGGGGTTTGCGGCGCGTTGAGCAGGGGCCGTCGGGTTCGAGAGACACTGCGACCGAGAAAAAAACCACGGTACAAGTCAAACGAATCAGCGGCTCATAACAGTATGTCATGGATGGCCCGTGAGAGAACGGACACAGGGAATGCCGGACGTCCCAAATCAATCGAGACAGGCGCCGGCATCGGCTGCGGACTCGGTGACGTCTCTGCGCATCGACGCCCTGAGGCAGCGCGCGACCCGGCTCGCGGTCAAGCTCGTCTGGAATACCGCGGACGCGGACGAACTCGTGCAGGAGGCCTTCCGCATCGCGGTGTCGTCGGGCTTGGGATTCGATGAGGAGAGATTCGAACCGTGGATGCTTCGGACGGTCGGCAACTTGTGTCTGAATCTTCGTCGGAGGCGGCGCGCTGAACCGCTGGGGCCGTGGATTGATGCAAAGACAACCGAGACACCGTCAGACATCGCCCAGCATCGCGAGCGACTGGAGCGGATTCGACTGGAGATCTCGCGGCTGCCGGCGCAACAACGGTTGGTAATCACGCTTCGGAGCATGGAGCAGATTAGCTACGCGGAGATTGCCGTGGTCATGGAATTGTCGGAAGCGGCGGTGAGGGGTCACGTGCATCTGGCGCGGAAGAAGCTCTCAGAATTGTTTGAGGGAATTGGATCATGATGGGCTGCGAAAAGACTCGGATTCGCCTCGACGACTGGCTGGACGGCCTGCTCGATGAATCGGCGCGCGGCGAGGTCAACGATCATCTGGCCTTTTGCGACGAGTGCCGGGCGCGGTTCAAGCGGCATGTCGATTTGCAGGGCGACCTGGTCGAGCTTGGGGTCCTTGCGGATCGAATCGCGACGGGCGAGTCCCGGATAGCGTCGAGTCGAAGTTGGCGCGTCGGCCGTGTCGCCGTGACGGCAGCCGCCGCGGTGATGTTGGTCTGGGCCGGGACGCACTTCGCGCGTTCATGGAGGATCGCGCAAGAGCCGGGAAGTGTTGAGAGTCCTGTCCTGACCGTCGCCGCGAGCGAACAGCCTCTTCCACTGGGCGACCTGATGGTCAGCCGAATCGATGCAACCCAAATCAGCATCAAGGGAGGCCCGGAGTGCGTCGCGGTCAACGTGCAGACCTCCAATCCGAAAATCCAGATCGTGTGGCTGTACGGGGAATGCCAGAGCCCGGCGACTCCGGTGAAGGACGAAACTGATACCAAACTCAATCCCGCAAGGAGACTTTGATCATGTGGATGCGAATTCTCATTCTGTCGGTTGCACAGCTTTCAACGTGGGCCTTCTCGCCGATTGCGTTTGCGCAGCAGGATGGTGATGTCGGCGGACGCGGCCGTGGCGGTCGCGGCACGGTCGCACAAGCCTCGGAACAGGACGGATCGGAGGTGAAGTGTTTCACCGTTACCCGTGCGCATCCGACGAAACTGGCGGACTACATCGGCCAACTCTACGGGCGAGGTCGCGTGGTGGACATGCCCGCGACGGGGAAGCTCCTGTTCATGGGAACGCCGCGCGAGATCGAGCAGGTGGCGGAACTTCTCAAGGAACTCGACATCCCGGACATGGACACCGGTTCCGAGCCGGAACTGGCGATCATCCCGATTCAGCATCGGCGGGCAAACGACGTCTTGTCAAATATTCGCCAAGTGTTCTCCGGAACTTCCGAGTCGATCCTGAGGCTCTCCGCCGACGACGCGCGGTCGAGCATTATCGTTCTGAGCCGTTCGAACAAGGTACTCGCCGCAGTGAAGACGATTGTCGAAAAACTCGACCGACCCGCCGAGCGTGTTGCGCTGGAGTTCGTCTTCTTCCACGCTGATCTGAAATCTGCCGATGAAAAGCCCGTAATGCCGGAGGACTTACAAGAGGTGGCCAACGAACTGTCCCGATTCGGCCGCGTCAAGCTTCTGGGTCGGTTGTTTGCGGATGCCACGGAGGGGGGAAAATTCAAAGTCGAGGGACGCGTCGCTGATACGGTGTCTGTCAATGTTCAAGGTCGGGTCCAGGACGCCGCGAAAGGCGAACCGGTCCGTTTGGAGGTAGAGGCAAACGTGAGGATCGAACAAGTCACTACTGTGCCAAGTGTCACCAGTGGTTTCTCAACCAGTCGGGCTACCGGTACTTTCGAATTAAAGACGGAAATCGTGTTGACCCCCGGTCAGTGCATCGTCGTCGGCGGCTCACCGGCGGGCTTGGCGGAAGGGCAGTCGGTCATGCTTGCCGTGCGGGCCACCCCGTAGCTTGAAACGTAGTGAACTATCATGCGTGGGAATGAGCCGTCACACGCGACCTTAGCCCCTGAATCGTGTGATAGGGCGCCTGCAGCAGAAGAACGTCTCCGGGCTGAATGACCGTGTCGGGCGGCGGAAACAGGCGAATCTCCCCACCGCCTGCCGGGGAATGCTGAGTCACGCCGACGCCGAACTGCGTCATGATCTGCCCGACGGTCTTGCTGGCGAAGGGGCCTTCCTCGCGGACGTCCCATCGCTGCATGACGATGAGCTGCTCGCCGACGATGAAGCTGCCGACGATGGAGGACTCGATCGCGGCGACGGCGAAGGCCGGCGCGCTGATCGCTGACTGGCTCATGGCAATGTGAATGTCGAACCCCTGGCGGATCTTGTCGGCCATGTTCTGGTCGAACATGCGCAAGACCACGCGGATGTCCGGCTTCATGCCGCGAGCATCCAGGGCGATTTCCAGATTGGCAAGGTCATCGTCGGCCGCGAGGACGATGCTCTTGGCGTGGCGGATATTCGCGTCTTCCAGCAGGGCATTGCGGCGGGCGTCGCCGATGAGCAGCGGCGTGCCGTTTCGGCGAATCGTGTCGAGAAACTGGCACTGAGCATCGCGCTCGATGACCACGATCGGCTCGCCGAGGCGGTGCAGGAGGCGATAAGTGCGATAGCCGAGCTTACCGAGCCCGATGAGAATGATGTGGTTGGTCAATGATGCCGCCATGGTCGCACACCAGCTCCTTTCAAATCGCCGACGGTCTCCCACCAGCACGGCCAGATCGACGATTCCCTCGATGATGACGGTGAGGCCCAGGATGGGCACGAGGAAGAACATTACCTGTAGCAGAACGGATTCCGGGAACTCCTCGGGCGGCTCGCCGAAGATCAGGCTGAAGGTGTAATAGGTGGCCTTGGGAAGGGAGAGTTGCTTTTCCGGCTCCATAGCCCGAAAGGCGAAGCCGCCGGCCAGGAGTATGGCCAGCATCAGCAGGAGCCGCTTCCACAGGTGGCCCAGGGCAGCGCGATAGAAGCACCACTCTCGCCAGAGGCGAATCTTAAGCCGACTCCTTCCGGACTGCGGAGCCTGAAGCTGATCGATATGGAGTTGGTTCATGGGGCTGCAAGGCCGCTGGCACACGGCCCTTGTCTTCGACAACCGCCCCCATGGCGTCGGAACCTAATCCGCGGGCGCCGAGCGTACAAGCCGGCCGAGTCCCACATGGGGCAGATGGGTCGGCGAGAAACCGCCGCGAAGGGCGGACGTCCGGTCCGCCAAAACCCCCTATTCGGGTGTACCTAACATTTTCCTAAAAATGTGCTTGCCTCCCGCCCGATATGGTGGCATGATAACAGATGTGCGATGCGCCGGCGGAAGGAGCCGCCGAGGGTGCGTCGCCTCACGAAAACTGGACCGACGGGAGAAATATCTATGTCTAGTGGTGACGGCAAACGGCAGCAGGCACTGGATCGGGCCCTGCAACAAATCGAGAAGACCTATGGCAAAGGCGCCATCATGCAATTGGACGCGAATCTCTCCGCGGCCAAGGACGGCATCAGCACGGGAGCCCTTTCGCTGGACCTGGCCCTCGGCGGAGCGGGCCTGCCGCGGGGGAGAATCGTCGAGATCTTCGGTCCCGAGTCGAGCGGCAAGACGACGCTGGCGCTGCACGTCATCGCCGCGGCGCAGCGGGCCGACGGGGTGGCGGCCTTTGTCGACGCGGAACACGCACTGGACCCCGCCTGGATGAAGCGCTGCGGCGTGAACCCCGAGACGCTCCTGGTGAGCCAGCCGGACTGCGGCGAGCAGGCGCTGGAGATTACCGACATGCTCGTCCGATCGAACGCGGTCGACGTGATCGTCGTGGACTCGGTCGCCGCCCTGACACCCAAGAGCGAGTTGGAGGGCGAGATGGGGCAGGCCTCGGTCGGCGTGCAGGCCCGGCTGATGAGCCAAGGCATGCGAAAACTGACGGCGGGCATCGCCAAAAGTCGATCGATCGTCATCTTCATCAACCAGATTCGCGAGAAAATCGGTGTGATGTTCGGCAGTCCTGAGACGACGCCGGGCGGTAGGGCCCTGAAGTTCTACAGTTCGATCCGCATCGACGTGCGACGCATCGCCTCGATCAAGGAGGGCGACAAGGTCACCGGCAGCCAGGTGAAGGCCCGCGTGGTCAAGAACAAGGTCGCTCCGCCCTTTCGCGAGACCCTGTTCGACATCATGTTCGACTCCGGCATCAGCCGGGAGGGCGATCTCATCGAACTGGGCATCAAACATACGCTCATCGAGCGACAGGGGGCGTGGCTGCGATACGGCGACGTTCAGCTTGGACAGGGCAAGGAAAACGCCAAGGTCTTCCTCAAGGACAATCCGCAGCTCTTCGAGGAGATTCGGATCAAGATTCTCGAGGTGAACGGGCTGCTCGGCGGAGCGAAGCCGGAGGCCGAGAAGGATGCCAAAGAGGCCAAAGAGGCCCAGGCAACGAGCAAGGCGGAACCCGCGGGAAAAGTCGAAGCGCCGGTGAGCAAGTCCGTTCCCGCGGTAAAGGGCCGACCCGGCGCGGTCGGGCGTAAGACGGCGGTAGGGGCAAGGTGAAAATACACAGGCCGCTCATTCGCACGGCGGCGATCGCGCTGATCGCAGCGTGCGTACTGGTTCCCGGGTCGCTCGCGCGCGGCGACGCCGGGACTGAAGCGCGCGCTCACGGGGAAATCCGCGAGGTCGGGTCGCTTCGCGTGCTCCGCATCTGGGGGACGGCGAAGGAGCGGGGTTACGCTCACGGCTACTTCCTCGGCGATGAGATCGTTCGCCTCCTGAACGGCTATCTGGAGGAGATCACACCGGGCGAAGAGGGCGCGAAGCTCTACGAGCAAAAGGCGCGGGCCATGCTCCGGACGATGGCCGTCGCGCCGCGATTCAAGGAGGAGCTTGAAGGCATGCTCTCAGGTATCCGGGCAAAGCTTCCGGATGGCGGGTACTTGTCTCGGCTGGGTCGGGCGATTGAGTTCGACGATCTGGTCACGATCAATTGCATTCCGGAAATTTCCCGGGTGGCTTGTTCGTCATTCGCGGCCTGGGGACCGCTGACGAAGGATGGAGACACGATCAGCGGGCGAAATCTCGACTGGCACAGTCTGCGAGCCCTCGAAGGCGGACAGATTCTCATCGTACAAATTCCCGACGCGAGCGAAAAGCAGATACCCTGGGTTTCCGTCACGTGGCCGGGGTTCATCGGCTGTCTGACAGGGATGAATGCCGAGGGCGTCAGCGTGTGCATGCACGACGTGCATACCGACGGGCCATCCATGCCCATCGGATTTACCCCGCGCGGTCTCTCGTTGCGGCAGGTGATCGAGTCAGCCCATGCCGAGACGGCGGCGATGGACGGACGAGACATTCTCTCGAAGTGCTTGAGCAGGGTCGGCAACAACGTCGTCTTGTCCGCGCCCTATCTGACAGGGCGAAGTCGTCCGTCGATTGTCTTTGAGTATGACGGAAGCATGTTTGATTCATCCGGCGTTACGGTTCGGGCGGCAGCGGTCGCCGGAAAGAAGAAAGCCGATCCCGGCTTTCAGATCGCCACGAATCACTACCGCAAGCGTGCCGAGCCGGAGCCATGTGACCGGTATGCACGGCTCAATGAGCAGCTTAGTGCGGTGTCGAAGGAATCGAAGCGGCTCGATGTCGATGGGGCGTGGAAGCTCTTGGTAAGCGTGGCTCAGGAAACGCCGCCGGGCAAGCGCGGCCTCTTAACCTATCACAGCGTGGTTTTCGAGCCAAATGCCCGGCGAATGCACGTGGCGATCTCCCGGGATGGCAAATCGGCTCCGCATTGCCCCGTCGTGTCAATCGACCTCGCGGACCTCCTTCAAAGCCGGTCTGTTCAGGCCGCTGGAAACTGAAGCTTCTGCAAACAGCGCCGGCACGGTAATCTTCTCCGATGCTTTGGCAACGACTCCTCTTCGGCGCGATTCTCATTGCTGTGCTGGTCGGTCTGCTTTACGCGGATAGCCGACTGGCTGCGTGGGTGAGTCAGGATGCGGCGGAATTCAGGTTCGACGGGGCGATCTTGACTGGCACCGTCGCCGTTCTCGTTTTCCTGGGCGGGCTGGAAATCACTCGACTCTTTCGCGGCGCCGGTCACCAGCCGCTGACCCTCTGGCCTTCGATCGTCAGTTCACTCATTGCTTCCATTCCGTTTCTCTGCAAGAGCGGGCTTACAGGGAATTGGGGCTTGGCGAAGCTCTCCCCTGCCCAGTTAACCGTTGGCGCATTGCTCACGGCCCTGTTCGGCGTCTTTTTTCTCGTCGCGCTTCGACGGAGGACTGACCGAGCGATCGGCGACATGGCCGTGTCCATCTGGCCCGTGCTGTACCTGGGGTTGCTCCCGCAATTCATCGTTTCAATTCGGTTGGACGGTTCGCCGCACGGCATCGCCATCGTTCTCTTTTTCATCGCCACCGTGAAGATCTGTGACATTGGGGCCTACTTCACCGGCCGGGCCATCGGTCGGCACAAGCTCATCATCTGGCTGTCGCCCAAGAAGACCTGGGAGGGTCTTTGCGGGGGCGTTGTCGCTTCGATTGTGCTGGCGGTCGGCGTGGCGAAATGGATCGACGGGAGCCAGGCTGCGGCATTTCCCCCGGCCTTTCTCACCGTCGGGCGGGCCGCGATTTTCGGGTTTCTGATGGCGGTGATCGGGCAGACCGGCGACTTGCTCGAATCGCTGATCAAACGCGACGCACAGGCCAAGGACTCGGCCCAGGCGATTCCGGCCTTCGGCGGCGTGCTGGACATTCTCGATTCCGTGCTGCTGACGGCTCCCGTGGCATGGTGGATTCTGATACATTAACGCTCGCGGCGCAGATCGCCGCGTAAGGAGCCGCTGGCCACTTGGAATTGGTCATCACACTCGACGCCCCGGTTGACCGACGGATTGAATTGTTCGGGCCGGCTGACAGCAACCTGCGCGCCATCCGCGAGGCAATGGGCGTCAAGATTTTCGCGCGGGACTCGACACTGAAGCTCGTCGGTGACGCCGATGCCGTCACCAAGACGGCCACGTTGATCGAGTCACTTCAGGAAACGCTCAAGCACAAGGGTCGATTGGAAAAGGACGCGGTCGCGAAAGCGCTCGAGTCGCTGGCGGCGCAGCAATCGCGGCACGACACCGGCGCGATTCACGTCTATCGCCATTCGGCCGCCATTCGGCCGATGACCGCCGGACAAGCGGCGTATGTCCGAGCGATCGCCGAAAACGACCTTTGCTTTTGCTTGGGTCCGGCGGGTACGGGCAAGACCTATCTGGCAGTTGCGATGGCGCTGTCGCTGCTCAAAGTCGGCCGGCTCAAGCGAATCGTCCTCGCACGACCCGCGGTGGAGGCGGGCGAAAAGCTCGGCTACCTGCCCGGAGACATGCAGGCGAAGGTGAATCCATACCTGCGTCCGCTCTTCGACGCGATGCACGACATGATGGAGTTCGAGCAGATCAAGCGATTCATGCTGAACGATGCCATTGAAGTGATTCCGCTGGCCTTCATGCGGGGCCGTACGCTGAATAACGCGGCGATCATCCTCGACGAGGCGCAGAACGCGACCATTCCGCAAATGCTGATGTTTCTGACGCGCATGGGCGAGCACAGCAAGATGATCATCACCGGCGACGACAGCCAGTCCGATCTGGAGAGCAAGAGTGCCAGCGGCCTGGCCGACGCGGTGCGCCGCCTCTCCAATGTGGAAGGCATTGCGGTGGTCCGGCTCAGCGAGCTGGACATCGTCCGTCATAAACTGGTGACGCGGATCGTCCAGGCGTACGGCGATCGAACGAAGAAATCGGGGATCTGACTTCGGGGGGAGATCAACGGGGGGCGCCGCGAATTACAGGCGACGGGTGATGCGGCCGCGGGTGAGGTCGTAGGGTGAGAGCTCGACGCGGACCTTGTCGCCGGGCAGAATGCGAATGAAGTTCTTGCGGAGCCTGCCGGAGATGTGACCGAGGACGAGCTGCTTCTTGCCGGCGAGTTCAAACTCGCAGCGAAACATGGTATTCGGCAGGGCCTGCAGGACTTCCGCTTCGACTTCAATTGCTTCTGTGTTCGCCATACAACCTTCTAAAGCGACTCCGCACGCTGAAATCTATCGGTCAGATTGACCATCCGGTTTGATCCGGAATTGCCCGCCCGCGGAGTCGTGTCACCGGGCAGTCGTCCCGTCCATGTCGGGACCATCGGGACTAGCCCCGCTATTCTAGCGGACTTCCGTGCTAAGAACAACACGCCGGGCCAAGGGACGGCCATACCAGCGTTGACAGTGACGCTTTGGAGATTTAGCTTGCGCCTAAGCGGCCGAGATGTATGGCCGCGGATGTATCGAAAGGAATCACCATGAAACCAAACGGATTGGTCGCCAAATTGAGACTGTTTTGCCTCCTGGGGCTGGGATTCGTCACTGCCGGGTGCAGTAACGCCCTGGTCGGCACATGGGAGAACACGGGCAAGGCCGATGATGCCAAGTTCTTCATTACCAACGCGACTTTCAATGACAACGGAACCTATGTCGCCTCGGCCAAGGAGGGCGAAGAGAATGTTCGGCTCGCGGGGACCTACGACTTCAATGGTGTCGAATTGAAGCTAAAGAATCCCGGAAAGCCCGAGCGGAAGTACGGCGCTACTTACATGATGATGGGGCAGACGCTTGAGATCCGCGATGGAAAAGACAAGCAGACACTCAAGAAGAAATAATCAAGCCTGAAGTGCGGTGCCGCGGTCAGAGGCCCGAAGCGGAACGGTTAGTCCCAATCTTCCTCTTCGTCGCTCGGCTCGATGTTCTTCGCGCGGCGTTCGTGCTCGCCTTCACAGGGCAGGCAGCGCCGGGCGAACGGCAACACTTCAAGTCGCTTGCGAGGCACGGCCTTGGCGCAGGTCAGGCAGATGCCGTACGTGCCGTCGTCGATTCGCTTGATGGCAGCTTCGATGTCATCGAGTTGGGCCGCCTCGATGGCCATGAGACCCATGTCGAGTTCATCTTCGAACCCTTCGGATGCCCGGTCGCTGACGTCGGCCAGGTCGCCGGACTTCTGGGCCATCTGCGCCTGAGTCGTCTGCACGACGGTCAGCAGCCGCTGGCGCTGCGCTGCCAGAGCCTCGCGCATATCAGCCTGCCACTGCGCATCAACGGCGGGCTTCGCCGGCTTGGCGGGTCGCTCAACGACGGTCTTGGCGGGAGACATCGATGAAGATGCGGATTCATGGGCGACGGCCTCCGCCCGAGACTTGGACTTGGCTTTCGACTTCGCCGAGGCCTTCGTCGCGGCGGCAGGCTTGGCCTTGGCGGCGGACTTGGGCTTCGTCTTTGCGCCCGCCGTCTTGGAGCCACCGGCCTTTTTCGATGTCTTCTTGGATGTGGCCATCAAAAATCGATTCTCCGCCGCGGTTTTCCACGCCGCGCCACCGGCCGAAAAATTGGCCGGATCGAACGCGGGGCAAGAAGGATCGTGTTGATCCGAGTCTATGTCAAGTGCCCGTGTGCCACCGAACCTGGGCCAAGTCGACGATTCTATGTTCGAGGATGCCGGATTTCCGGGAAACCGGCTTTGCGACCGCGCAGGCACGATCCGGCCCCATGCCCTGCGAGCAAGGGCATTGCATCGCGGCCCGGCCACAACCAGGCACGATTGGCAAAACGCCGAAGGGCTACTTTCGGCCCTTCTTCTTGGTCCCGCTCGTGCCGAGGATCGCATCCTTGGCGGCCTTGGCCACGCGGAACTTGACGACCTTTTTCGCGGGAATCTTGATGGCCTCGCCGGTCGCGGGGTTCCGTCCCATTCGGGCCTTTCGCTGGACCAGCACCAGCTTGCCGAGGCCGGGCAGCATGAAGCCGTTCTTGGCCTCCTTGTAGGCAGTGGCGACAAGCGTGTCCACGAACTGGACGACTTGTGCACGGGTCAGTTCATTTTGCTCGGCGAGGTGTCGGATCAACGCGCTCTTGCTCATTGCGGCAGCCATATTTGCTCCTTGGCAGAATTCCTGGTTTATGAACCCATCTGCAATCGGTCTGCAGCCCGCAGCCGATTGGGATGCTCAAGTTAGCGAGGCGGGCACTGTAGATCAATCCCTATCTTCTGACGAGCCGGCCCGCGTTTGACTCGAGGGGGCGGGGTGGGCTTGACATCCCCTCGGAGAGACGTCTAGTGTGCGGGCTTGTCCTGACCGGGATCGTTGCCATTGTTCAATCACGGAGGAACCCATGGCCTGCACCGTCGTCCGGCAGACTCACATCCCCGAGGTTAAGGTTCGACGCGGCAAAGTCCGCGACATCTACGACCTGGGCGACCGGCTGCTCCTGGTGGCGACCGATCGCATCAGCGCTTTTGACTGCGTGCTGCCCGACCCCATCCCCAATAAGGGGCGGGTCCTGACGGCCCTGTCGAAGTTCTGGTTTGACCTGGTGGGGTCAGAATACCCACACCATCTGATCGAGGTGATCGGCACCCAAGCACCGAAAGGGTTCGAGGCTTTCGCCGACCAACTCGCCCATCGCACGATGGTCTGCCGCAAGACGCAGGTCGTCCCGATTGAGTGCGTGGCGCGCGGATACCTTTCGGGCAGCGGATGGAAGGAGTATCTCGCCAACGGCACCGTCTGCGGCATCGCGCTGCCGGCGGGGCTGCGGCAATGCGACAAACTGCCGGAGCCCATCTTCACCCCGGCGACCAAGGAGGAGTCCGGGCACGACCAGAACATCAGCTTCGAGCAGGCCTGCGGCATCGTCGGCGAGGGCGTGATGCGGGAGCTGCGTGACAAGACCCTGTCACTGTATGCCCGGGCGTCGGAACATGCGCGGAAACAGGGGATCATCCTCGCGGATACAAAGTTTGAATTCGGCCAGTCGTCCGATGGGATTCTGCTGATCGACGAAGTGCTGACGCCGGACTCCAGCCGATTCTGGCCGGCCGACAAGTACGAACCGGGCCGCGACCAGGAGAGCTTCGACAAGCAATTCGTCCGCAATTTTCTCCAGGGCCTTTGCGACGCGGGGAAGTGGGACAAGACCGACCCGGCGCCGAGACTGCCGGAGGACGTCATCGCCGCGACGAGCGCGCGATACATCGAGGCGTACGAGCGTCTGACCGGCGAAACATTTGAGGCATGACGGCCGCGCGAGTTTATTCTTACTGAGCATCGGCGAGGGCCAGCATGTCGCAAGTCGGTCCGGCAACGCAAACCGCGCTGCGTCGTCTGCTCGGACCTGTCAGCGTCGCGTGCGTCGGGATCGGCGGAGCCATCGGATCGGGCATATTCGCCACGCCGGGGGAAGCGGCCAAGCACCTCAGTTCGCCGTGGGTCATTCTTGGGGTGTGGCTGGCGGCGGGCGTCATCACATTGCTTCAGAGCATGGTGACGGCGGAACTGGCGACACGATTGCCGAAGGCCGGTGGCGAGTATCAATTTCTCAAAGAGGCGTATGGCGAGTTCGCGGCGTTTTTCTTCGGTTGGTCGTTCACGGTCTTCATCGTCGGCGGTGGGGCGGGCACCATCGCCGCGGCATTCGGTACCTTTCTCGCGCAATTGCTGATGATGGAGCAGACCTGGGCGGAGCCCAGGCTCGGCTGCGCGGCCATCATCGCGGTGATGATCGTCAACGGCCTCGGCCTGCGCAGCGGCGCGGTCACGCAGAACATTCTCACCTTCCTGAAGACCCTCGCGCTTTTGGCGATTGCCGTCGGGGCCATGCTGATGGCCGGCCGGGTGACTCCCGCGACCCCGCCGGCTGACTCGGGGATCGTCGGGCACTCTTCGCTGAACGGTTTCCTGCTGGCGCTGATTCCGGCCTACTGGGCCTACAGCGGGGCCACGGACGCGGCCAAGCTGGCGGAGGAAACGCGCGATGTGCGCCGGGCCCTGCCGCTGGCCCTGCTCACGACGGTCGGCACGCTCACGGTCGTCTATTGCTTCTATAACTATGCCCTCCTCTGTGCGGTGACGCCGGGCGAGATGGCGGGGCGAACGAGCGTGCCCTCGCTGATCTTCGCGCGCAAGACCGGTTGGGGGGCGGACGAGTTGATTCTGGCGGCCAGCGCGCTGATCTGCCTCGGGGCGATCAGCTCCGTCTTTCTTGCCAACGTGCGGGTGACATACGCCCTGGCACGCGACGGGCTCACATTCAAGGTCCTCGGAAGGATGAGCCGGAACCAGGCGCCGATCGGATCGATTCTTGTCGGCGGCGCACTTGCCTGCTCGTTTGTTCTATACCGGGACTTCGCGGGCATTTTGCGAATTTATTTTCTCGGCAGCACGGTCCTCTTCGGGCTCACCTATGCAAGTCTGCTGGTTTTCCGCCGGCGGGAGAGAATGGCAGGCAATGCCGAACGGCCCGACGTATTTTACACACCGGCCGGCCCATTCGTGGCCGTCCTTCTGATCGGGATTGAGTTGGCCCTCGCGGTGAGCATCGTGGTGGATGATCTTCAAACCGGGAGCCGGGATAGTCTGTGGACCATCGCTCTGCTGGTGGGGCTGGCCCTGCTCTACGTGGTCTGGCGGTGGGCCCATGGAGGCGGCCGAATCGGCCAAGATCCAAGGTGACAATAGGCGAAAAAAGGGGCCAAGGGATCGAGGGGCCAAGGTGTCGAGGGTGAAGACCAGCGCGCCGATCGCGCGCAAGTCGAGCAAAATCGAAGGTGACATAAGGTGACACAAGCCTCACGGGAATTGTGCCAACACATGTGGCGGTCACGAGTTGGGGCGGTGCGACTTTTAGGTGGTTTTTTGGAAAGTGCGCGTGAAAACCGGAATCGGCTTTTCTTGAGTTCGTTGATTGCGTGCCAATCATGACGGTATCGCCTCCCGCATGTCTACCCTTGCTCGCCGTTCGCGCGGTTTGAGTTGGTTTGCAGCGAACAGGGAGAAGTTCGGATCGAGCCGGCGGCCTCGAATTGAGTCCCGTTCACGGGGCTTTCCCGAAGGGCTATTAGACTGGTCCTTTAGGGCCGGGATCGGTTGAGAAGGAAGCGCTCTCCCACCCCCCGCCGATGCCGCAAGTCGTCAATCATCGAATCATCACGAACGCGGCATCGGCGGGGGGTGGGAGAGCGGGGCGGGCCTATGGCGTCGGGCTCGGTCGACCGGGGCTCAAGCCCCGGCCTAATGGCCCTTCGGGAAAGGCCGTTGAAACGGCCTGACGAGGACCGCGTTCGAATGACGGCGCGAAAGTCAAAGAAGAATCGAATGCCCCTGATGTACCCCGCCTGATGTGCCCCGGAGTGAGTCATAGAAGGGAAAAGTCGCCTTATTCGTGTTTCTATTCCTGCCTTCGAATTTGCGGCGGTTCAAGTCGTCCCGTGCTTGGCGCGGATGAGCAAATGGGTTGCACGCGCGGTAGGATTAATGCGGTCCTACGACTTGGAGGCACGAAGGAGGCAAACAAATGGACGAGTCTGAAAGTAGATTCGAGACACTTGATAGTGAGCGCGGAACCATTGTGTTCCTTCTCGGAGCGGGCTGCTCGGCCGACTGTGAGGTGCCGGTCATGGCTCGCTTTTTGGAAGTCGCCAGATCGAGAATGCGCACAGCATCTGACAAGATCCGGAGGGACTACGAACGGACCTTTGAGTTTCGCAACAGCTGTGCGTCGATATCTCGAATCTTCGATCGCTGGTGGGATGATGTAGAGCAGCTTATGACTCAGGCACAAATAATGGAGATTGCCGAGGAAGACTTCGAGCGCGGAACTTCCAAAGCCATTTCTAGGGTGATCTGGGATGTATGCAGAAGGACGCGGAGCAAGCGCCCTTGCGGATATCTGACTTTCCGCTTGGCACTCCAATCTCTGATTATTGGAAGCCAGCGTAGCGAATGCCCGCGTCCCGTGATTATCACGACGAATTACGATCTCAATCTAGAGAGCGCGATCGCGGACCTCAGGTCGGTTGCGGAGGGCAATCCCCTATTGATTCACTATCCGGGAATTGAAACGCCGCTGGGGGAGGTTTTTATTCACAACGCCAAATTCCGAAACTCTCAGCATGAAGACGGGCCCCAAGCGGTCGAAGTTATTAGAGCGGTTTGCGCATTTCTGTAGCGATTCCGCAGTGCGTAAAGTAGCCGATGGCATCGCCGGGCGTCACGGCGGCAATCGCGCGGCCCATCGCCTTGCACAACGGCTCGAAGCTTCGCGCCGCCGCACTTCGCAGGTACTGCTTCACCTTTGACCACATCGGTTCAATCGGATTGAAGTCGGGCGAGTACGGCGGCAGGAACAAAGCGGTGGCGCCGACTTGAGCGATGGCCTCCATCGCGCCCGGGGCGTGGTGCGAGGCCAGGTTGTCCATCACCACGATGTCGTCCGGCTTGAGGGTGGGCGCGAGAACCTGGCGGACATAGGCCGTGAAGGCCGCGCCATCGATCGCCCCGGGCAACAGCATCGGCGCGGTGGGTCCGCTCAGCCGCAGTCCGCAGAGCATCGTCGTGGTCTGCCAACGGCCATTGGGCGCATGGGCCTTGACCCGCTGCCCGCGCGGGGCGCGGCCCCGCAGCCGCGTCAGGTTGGTCTTGGCCGAGCTCTCATCAATAAAAACAAGGCGATCCGGATCGAGGCCGCCCAGCGCCGCCTGCCAGCGCTGCCGCGCCGCCTTCACGTCCGGACGGTTCTGCTCATCCGCAAAGAGCGACTTTTTTTTAGCGACAGCTTCATCTTGTGGAGCGTGCGGCAAAGGTGGCCCAGGGTGACCTCCAGACCCAGCCGGTCGCGCAGTTCGGCCAGGGTCGCATCGGGCTGGGTCTCCACCAGCCTGCGGAGCCGCGCCTTTCGAGCGTCGTTGAGCTTCGGGATCGGTCCGGCCCGATGCGGCAACGGCGCGATGGTGCCGAGCTCACGCCGTCGCTGCTTCAGTCGCCGAACCCAGGCCGGCGACACCTCGAACGACTTCGCAACCCGCGTGGTCCCATGCCCGGCATCGCACGCCGCCAGCACCCGTTTTCGCAGATCCATCGAATAGGCTTCCATGCCAAAGTACTCCTTCGGCAACCAGCCTAACCTCTAGTGCACTATGGCGCTAGAGGGACGCGCAATCTGCTCTAAGCTTCACGGATCGGTGAATTGGTTTACCGCGTCTGATGGGCCTGCCGAATTGATGTGGTGGCCGAGTAGCTATCGCGGCAGTCCGCCAAGCATTACGGAATGGAAGTGCCAGCAATCGAGTTTCACCAATGAAAAGGCAGGCAGTGAACCGCTCATCGTTGCACCTGCACTTGAGAAGACGAGTTCGCAAAGTGCCATTCAGGCGCAGTGGCGATCGGCCATTCGCAACATCAAAAAGGCACGAGCGATAGTTATTGTTGGCTATAGCTTTCCAGAGACCGACGCCTTCATGAGCCGACTTCTCGCGGAGGGAATTCGGGACACTACCGGCCCCGATCGAATCTACATTATCAATTCCGACACGAGAGAGTCCTGGTGGGAGCGGGTTGCGTCAGCATTCTCAGTTTCTTGGTGGAAAATGGGAGTGCACGCCTTCGAAGGGGACTTTGCTACATTTTCATCAATCATGTGCGATTATTTTGCACACTACGGCCCCCAACTTGGCGGTCTGGCTGATGCACAATTTGGCGGCCTTGCGAATGCTTTGCGCCATGGACGCGTGATTAATGGAGAGATTGTTTCTCTCAAAGAGCGATTCCGCGGTTGAAAAGGTAGCGCTCAGAGGCACGGCGAGTTGCAAGCGTCCGCAAACGCTTGTGTCACCTTGAAACTAACGGCCCAATGGCGGCCAAAGGCGCGACGGAAAGCTTGCCGAACAGATCAGACGGCGAACAGGAGGTCGTCTTCCTTCGTCGCGGTTTTTCGCTTGGGCGCATTCCGCGGCGTGCCGGTCTTTGGGGCGCTGGTCAGCGGGTCCTCGACTCCGTCGAGCGCCGTTCCGGCCTTGGCGGCCTTCAATCGGGCGGCGGCCTGGTCGAAGTATTGCTTCGAAAGCTCGAAGCCGACCGGCTCCCGCGAGAGCTTTTTCGCCACGGCCAGCGTCGTGCCGCTGCCGGCGAAGGGGTCGAGCACCACGTCGCCCTCGTTCGAGCAGGCCCGGATGATCCGGCCCAGAAGCTGCTCCGGCATCTGGCAGCCGTGCCAGCCCTCGCGCTCCTTGAAGGTGCCGGCCACGCGCGAGAAATACCACGTGTCGCTCTCCGGCGTGAAACCCGTGGGGATGTCCTGCGGCCGAAGGATGAAGCCGCCCGCCGTCGGCGTGCCGATGGGCATCATCCACGTGTCGTCCGGAATCCGGCCGGTGGGGTTGGCCCGCTTGTCGGCATAGACGAGCTGCCGCGCCGATGGCACCCGAATGGCGTCGACGTTGAAGGTGAAGTCGTCGGGGTCCTTGACGAAGTGAAACAGGTGGGCGTGGCTGCGGGTGAACTTGCGCTTGCAATGGACGCCGAAGGTGTAATACCAGATGACCCAGCTTCGACAGGTAAAGCCCGGCGGCGGGGCGATCTTGTCGGCCTTCGCGGGTCGGCCTTTCTTCGTAGAAGTTCTGGTGGCCTTGGATGTCTTGGAGGAAGCGGGGAGGGCCTTCTTCGCCGACTCGACGAGCGGCAGCGTTGGGTAATCGCCCTGGGCGATGAGCTTCAACTCCGCCGCGTACTCGTCGCCGATGGCCAGCCAGAACGACCCGCTGGGCTTCAGGGCGCGCCAGGCGGCAGCCATCCAGTCGCGCGACCATGCGAGGTAGGCGGCGTGCTCCTGTCGGTCGTCGTATTCATCGTAGTCGTAGCCGATGTTGAACGGCGGATCGGCGAAGACGAGATCGACGCTGCCGCGCGGCAGGGCGTCCATGCCGGCGATGCAGTCACCGTGATTGACCTTGCCGATCTTCGGCTTCATGAGCGGCCTCCTGCCGGTTTGGCGTATCGCGGGGACACAGCGACGTACGGCTTGCCCAGCATTTTTTTGACGAGGATGATCTCGCCCATGTCGTTGCCTTCGATGAGGTGGCCGATCCACTGGAGCAGATACCCCGCGACAAAGAGCAGGGCCGGCCGCCACCAGAGGTCCCATCGCGATTCGGTAAGCTGCACCCCGGCGAGCACGAGCGCGGCGATGGTCAGCGGAATGCCGACCATGTGCAGCATGAAGGAGGTGCGGTTCTGGTGCCGCTCCAACCAATTCTGTAGCCAGGTGGGTTTCATAGGCCGCCAGTGTAGAGAAATCATCCGCCGGGAAAAGGGCCGAACCGCATTGAAGTTCCCGGGGAGGGCGTAACAATGTATTCGTGGACCAACCCACCGAACTTTCCATCGCCCGGCCGATTGAATTTCCGTACTTCGGGCCGTTTATCCCGGTGCGGCGCGGGACGCGCGGCATCGCGGCCCTGACGGCGCTGGGCTGCCTGGCGGTGCTGACGATCGCCGTCCTGCTCAAGCCCGACCCGCGCGGCTACGGCACGCACGAGGCGCTCTTCGGGGCATGGCCCTGCGGGTTCATCCTGACCACGGGATTGCCGTGCCCGACCTGCGGGATGACGACGTCGTTCGCCGAATTGATGCACGGGCATCCGATCAAGGCGTTTATCGTGCAGCCGGCCGGCGAGGTGCTGTGCCTGGCGACGATCGGCGGATTGATCCTGTCGCTCTACATTCTCGTGCGCGGCCGCGCGCCGGTGGTGAACTGGGAGCGGCTGGGGCCGATTCGGCTGACGGTGGGATTCGGCTTGATGCTGTTCGCCGGATGGGGATTCAAAATGGCACACGGACTGCTGGCGGGATCGCTCCCGGCAAGATAGGCTCAGCCCTCATGACGACCACAGAAATCCAAAAGGCCAACCGCGTGTCACGCGGCACTCGCAATCCGGCGATCTTGCGCCGGCTGACTTTCTATTCGCTCCTGGCCGTGATTCAGTTTTCCTTCGGCTGTCAGGCGCTCTATTTTTTGACGCCCGATGAGACGAAGGACGTCAAGGCGGAGTACGGCAAGATCGGCAAGGCCACGGTCGGCGTCGTCGTCTGGGCCGATCACGCCACGCTGGACGTCGACCCCAAGGCGCGGCGGCGCGTGTGCGATGCTGTTATCTACGAAATGAAGCGCAATCTGCCGGACGCCCGCTTCATCTCGGGTAAGAAGATTGCCGATTTCCAGGAAAATTCGGGGCTCGACTGGCAGGGCATGTCGCATCACGACGTGGCCCGCGAACTGAACTGCGACCTCGTCCTGCGCATCGACTTACTGGAATACACGACGCGTGCAGCGGACACGCGGGAGCTGCGCAAGGGCCGCGTGCACGGATCGGTGAGCCTTTACGACGGCTCCGACGCGGCCCGGCCCGATTCGTTGTACACCACAGACATTTCCGCCACCTTCCCGCCCAGCGGCGAGGCGAGCATCACCGATATGGATGAGTATGACCTGCTCCGTGCGGCCATCGAGCAGTTTGGGCAGGCGGTCGCGAAGAAGTTTTATGATCACAAGGAATCACTGCGAGGCCGAGATGCTCGTTAGTTTTGGACAGATCGGCATCAGGCATCGGGCGGTCCGGCTGCGGCAAGTCTCGGCAAGCGTCGGGTGCGTCCTTCTGATGTTCGCCTGCGCCTCCTGCGCGAACATGGCCGCCGCCTGGGCGAACATCACCGGCGGCGACTGGATTGAGGCGGAGTACAAGCTGAGCACCGCGCCGCTGCTGGTCCTTGTCGACGATCGCAGCAGTCTCGTCTCGGAGCCGAAGGCGATCCGAGAGGTTCATCAGACGATCTCGGAGATATTCCTGCAGTTCGACGTGAACAAGAATGTCATTCCCTTCCAGGATTGGCAGCGATTGCAATCAGATCCCAAGTACAACGGCATGTCGGCCCGGCAGATCGGCGAGCGGCTGGGGGCCGAGCAGGTGCTCACCATCAATGTCGAGAAATTCACGCTTCAGGGCGAGGGCGGCGCGCCGATTTTCAAGGGCATTTTCGTTTGCCGGATTAAGGTGATCTCGACCGAGCGCAAGTCGGACGTCCGGCTCTGGCCCGAAGGCGATGCCGGGAGGCGCGTCGAAGTCGAGACCGATGCCAAGCCGATGGACAGTGATACTTCCGCCGCCGATGTCGCCAAGGAATTGGGAATCAAGATGGGCCAAAAGGTGGCGGAGTACTTCTATGGCCGACGTGAGTTCGCCACCTGATGTCCGTACTTCACGTCATTGACGGCTCCACCGACGAGACGCAGTGCCAGATCATCGGCACTTTGGTCGATCGGCTTCGGCGCGATCGGGCCCGGCACGTGGTCTGCGCAGTCGACCCGGCCGCCCGTGAAATGGCAGCCGGCTTTGTTGGCCCGCCGGTCGAGCTGGCGCGGCAGCGTTTTTTTCCGTTGATGAGTCTTGCCCCGAGGCTGGGTGAGATCGCCCAATCGGCCGCGGCGGGCATTGTCCATGCGTGGGGGTTTCGGGCGGCTTCGATGTGCGCGGCCCGGCTGCCGGGTAAGCCGCTGCTGCTCACGCTGCTGAACCCCGACGCCACGACCCAAACGGCGCGGCTGGTGTCGGCGCTGCCGATGGAGGCGACAGTGGCGGTCGGGAGCCAGGTCATTCGCAGCCGGCTCTTGTCGGCCGGCGTTCCGCCCGATCGTGTCGTCGTGATTCGCGGGCCGGCGGACTTCGCGGCGATCAATGCGGCGCGACGGCAGGAGCTACGGCAGCGGGTCGTCGGTGAGGGCGGGCCGGTGGTGTTGATGAACGGCCCTGCGACGCGCGGCGGGGGGCAGTTCTATGGCATCTGGGCGTGCGCGGTGGTGAGCAAGGTGCTTGCGGGGCTGCGCGTGATACTTCCATACGATTCGACCGAGGCGCGGCGCCTAAAGCGCTTCGTGACACAGATTCAGATACCGGAGATGCTCATTGTTCCCTCATCTGCACTGACGTGGTCGCAGCTTGTCGCGTGCGCCGACATTTTCCTTTGTCCGGCCGTCGAGGAGACGTGCACCGAGCCGCTGGCCACGGCGATGGCGGCGGGGATTCCCGTCGTGGGCACTGCGGTGCGCAGTGTCGCGGAGGTCATCGCCGACAAGCACAACGGCCTGTTGTGCAAGCCGAAGGACCCGCGCGGGCTCGCGGCGAGGCTGCTGACGGCGATCGAGGACGCGGACCTGGTGCGGAAGGTGACGGAGGTGGCGCGGGGGCAGGCGTACGAGGTCTTCGGCATCCGTGATTTTGCGGACAACTACGCGCGATTGTACGAGAACCTGCTGGCAGGCCGGCACGCAGCCGAGGGGATCAAAGACACGGCAATGGTGGCCTGAGCGGTTGAGAACACGTCGCGCGTGAACGGGCCGTTCCCGCCGATACTCTTGATATGGAAGGGCTTCGGTACGTCTATCTGCGGCGGGTCATTGCGCCGATTCTCCGCGCGCTGGGGCCAAGGGTGAGCGAGCGGATGGCGCGGCGGTTGGCGCGTGGTGTGGCGGAGTTGGGCACGCCCGGCAGGCAGGTTGCTGAGCGACGAATCGCCGCCTGCATCGGAGCGACCAATGTTGACGAGCGGCCGGGGCGAATTGCGCTGGCGATGTATGAGCACGTTGCGCGATTCTGGATCGAGGCGCTGTTCATTCGGCGGCTGACGGAGGCGAAGTGGCGTCGGTATGTCACGATCGATGGCGAGGCGGAACTGGAATTGCTAGCGCAGTCGCGGCGACCGTGCGTGCTGGCGACGGCGTACTTCGGGAATCCGGCGGTCGCGGCGGCGGCGCTGGGGCACATCTTCCGCCCCATCCACGTCGTCGCTGATTATCTCGCCCAGCCGCAGCTTCGGGCATGGCAGCGTGAGCTTTACGGCCTGTCGCAGGTGCGGGTCATACAGCGTCATGAGGCAGGGGCGATGATTCCGCGAGTGCTGGAAAACGGTGGCGCGGTGTTTCTGATCTGCGAGCAGGAGCGCGTGCGCGGCCCGGCCGTCGAAACAGAATTCCTCGGACGGACGCTTCGCTGCTATCCGACGCTCGATCGATTAGCGCAATGGTATGGAGCGACTGTCGTTCCCGTGACCTGTCATCGAAACGATGCGCCGTTTTCATTTACGATTCAGGCAGAGGATGGGATTGTCTATTCGCCCGATGTCGGAGACGTGACGCGCCAAGCGCTGAGTGCGCTCGAGGTCGCGGTTCGGCGCAGGCCGGAGCAATACTTGTGGTCCATGCCGTTGGTGAACAGGAACGCGGAGTCGATCACTCGTAGGGAAAGCGAATCGGCGTCGTGCCCCAGAAGAAATCGAAGAGCGACGGGCTGGCAAAGGCCGTCAGCGGGGGACACACGGCAGGGAGATTCGGCGGGGGGAGTTGCGCCTGTGCCCACGGTGTGATACCGAGGATGATGAGCCCTGCAAAGGTGACGATGCGCGACCACGACCACTTCGAGCCGTGCGTCTCGTTCTGTTCTGGGGAAACGGGCTGGGTGGGTTCGGGCGGTAGTGGCTTTGGCAGTTGCTCCATGACTCCTATAACGGACAAGCGCGGCCCCGGACTCGACAAACGATTCCGTAAGAAGGCGCAGTTATGGGGCGTTTCCTGGTCATCACCCATTGATCGTCCGTTAAGATAGGGCTTTGACGGCGAGGCGCATGGGGCTATCCTGCCCCGAACCGTTTGCGCCTCTGATAGCGCGAGAATCCGTTGTACACAGGCATCACTGTCACCTCAGTCACTCGCAGAGGACAATATGCAGCCCGCCGCGAACTCCCCCGGACAAATCGGATCGGAAAAAACCTTCCTCGGTCACCCCCTGGGACTTTACGTGCTGTTCTTCACCGAGCTGTGGGAACGGTTCAATTTCTACGGGATGCGGGCGCTCCTGATCTTCTACATGACGAAGGTCTTTCTGTTCGACGACCGATTCGGCCCGCTGTCATACGGTGCTTACAACGGACTCGTATATGCGACGCCGCTGTTGGGCGGGTTCTTAGCGGATCGGATCCTCGGCTATCGGCGCGCCATCATCCTGGGCGGCGTCCTGATGGCCATCGGTGAATTCGGACTGGCGGCCGCCGGCTTAGGAATCATCACGCAGGGACTAACTTCGTTTTATGTCTCACTCGGCTTCATCATCGTTGGCAATGGGTTCTTCAAGCCCAACATTTCGACGATCGTGGGCAGCCTCTATTCCCCCGGTGACGCTCGACGCGATAGTGCGTTCACAATTTTCTATATGGGCATCAATGTCGGGGCCACGGTCGCACCACTGGTCTGCGGGACGATTGGCGAGACCTACGGATATCACTATGGATTCCTCATCGCGGGGATCGGCATGGTCCTGGGCCTCGTCACCTTCCTGACATTTCGCCGTCATCTTGGCGACAAGGGCCTTCGTCCCAAGGCGGTGAGTCCGACGGCCATAGAGGCGTTGTTCACGAAACGAGAGATTCTGACGTATGTTCTTGCGATTATTCTTGTTCCCATCGCCGCTTTTCTGGTTTCCAAGCCGGACTATGTCGCGGAGTATGCCAGCCCTGTCGCGGCCGGCGCATTTCTTGTTTACATCGTATATGAGGCGTCCAAATCGACGATTATCGAGCGGCATGGTATTTTCGTGGCCATTATCCTGACGATCGCTTCGCTGGCCTTTTGGGCCGCATTCGAGCAGGCGGGCAGCTCCATCAATCTCTTTACGGATCGTCACATCAATCGAAACATCTTTGGGACCGAGTTGAAGGCTTCCAGTTTCCAGTCGGTCAATGCCATCTTTATCGTCCTGCTCGCACCCGTGTTTTCGTGGCTTTGGGTGCGGCTGGATCGCGCCGGGCTCAATCCGTCGTCGCCGGTGAAGTTTGTCTTCGGGCTTGTCCTTGTGGGCGCGGGCTTTGTATTCCTCGTGTTCGCGGCCAGGCAGACGAACGACGGAGCCAAGGCGGGCATGTACCTGCTGCTGCTCTGCTATCTGATCCATACGATGGGGGAGTTGTGTCTCTCGCCGGTCGGCCTCTCCATGATCACGAAGATGGCCCCCGCTCGTCTCGGCGGAACGATGATGGGCTTTTGGTTTCTCTTTACCGCATTCGCCCACATCGTGGCCGGAAAACTGGCGAGCAAGGAGCCGGATTGGGGGTTTGAGAAGCTTTTCTTCCGGATCATGCTCGGCGGCATCGCCGCGGGCTTGATCCTGCTGGTGATCAGTCCGATTGTGAAGAAGTGGGAGAGAGAGAAGCTCGCGGAGAACAAGGCCGCCGGCTGATCCGCAGGGCTTTCCCAAATGGCTCGCTGACGAGAATCAAGAGCAGAGCGCTTTGGGCCCAGCAGATTGGTCATTGGGAGCGGGGCGCCCCCGGACCGATCACACCTGACATCGGGCTCGTTCGGCGGCGTTGGGCATCAATGATGCCCGGCCGGTGGGGCGGGCCTGTCCGGGTCGTGCGGCAGGGCCTTGGCACGGCAGGAGTCGAAGTAGGCGAAGACGCAGAGGGCGAGGAAGGCGATTAAGCCGAGCCAGTTTGAAATCGACACGTATCCATCCGGATTGCTCAAATGGCTGGGCATTTCCAACCATCCCATCAGATCGAAGCTCTTTAGATATTCATCGTCAATCGCCGTCAGCACGCTGATGACGACGCCGATGATTGCGCCACCGGCGATCAGGCCGGATGCAATCAGGATGCCCTTGTCGCTGCGGGCCTTGCTGAGTCCGGCGTCTTTAGAGCTCCTGGCCACCATGGCGGCGATGATCGCGCCGACGAGGATCGGCGTATTCAATTCCATGGGCAGATACATTCCCAACGAAAATGCGAGACCCGACACCCCGAGCATCGTGACCAGAATTGCGATCATGACGCCGACGCCGTACATCACCCAGGGGACGGACCCGCCGCCGACAAAGCTCTGAAGGGCGCTGGCCATGACATTGGCCTGCGGGGCGGCGAGCGCCTCCGGGTTGGCGACGGGGTCGTAGCCCTTCGTGCCGGCGAGAAACATGATCGTTCCCGTGACCACGACGGACGCAAGAAGCGATGCGATGATGGCGCTGTATTGGATCTTGCGCGGACTCGCTCCGATCCAGAAGCCCAGTTTGAACTCTGTCACCAGCGTGCCGGCCATTGAAAGGGCCGAGGCGACAACGCCGCCGACGAGCAGGGTGGCGAGCATGCCCGCCTCATTTTTGGGCAGGCCGGCTGCCAGAAGGACGACGGCGGTGATGATGATGGTCGTGACGGTCATACCGGAAATCGGCGTGACGGAGATCATGGCGATGGCCCATGCAGAGACAGTGGTAAAAAGGAAGGCCACGCCGAGGGCAAGAACGACGGAGATCACAGTGAGTCGCCAGGGACTATCCATGTCCACCATCACCACGTATCGGAAGAAAACGAACATGATGACGGTGATGGCAATGCCGATCGCGAGCAGACCTGGATAGCTAATGTCCTGGTCGGTGCGGTCTTCCTGCGCGACCGTGCCTTTTGAGGCGATCAAACCGCCGAGGGCCTGCCGCAAGGCGGTGATGATGACGTTTCCCATCTTAAAGATGGAAATCAGTCCGGCCGCGAAGATACCGCCGATGCCGATGTTTCGAGGGATTGCGCGGAAGATGTCCTCCGCCTCAGCGGACCCTATCGACGGGTTCAACAGTTGGAGGTGCGCCAGATCGAGCGGCGCCAGAATGGGGATAATGACAAACCACGAGAGAAATGAGCCGGCGCAAATGATTGACGCATACTTGATGCCGATGATGAAACCGAGGCCCAGTAGCTCAGCGCCGGTCCCGAGGAAGAAGATGGCTTTTACCTCGTGGGTCAGTTTGTGGAGCTTGGGGATTGCCGCCGTGGTGAAGTTCTCGGTGAAGAGCTTCATCGCGCTCGACATCCAGTTGTAAGCCGCACCGAGGATGAAGGAATAAACAAGGACCATCGCCTGCCCGCCGGTCTGAGAGGCGCCGGTGACAAGAATCTCATTCGTTGCGGTCCCTTCCGGGAAGGGGAGCTTGCCGTGCATCTCCTTGACGAAGTACCTTCGAAACGGGACCAGAAAAGTGGCGCCCAGAACGGCGCCGAGGAAAGGAACGAGAAAGATCAGGAAGAACAGCGGTAGGCCGGACAGATTCAGCTTCTCATGAAGCTTGAGCACATATATCGCCGGCATGGTGAAGACCGTGCCACCGGCGACGATGCCGCTTGTGGTGCTGATGGCGAGGATGTTGACGTGTTCCAGGAGCGTCGTCGCACGACGACCGGTCTTGAGCAACAGCCCCGAGAGACCCACCGAGAGAATCGAAATCGGAATGGCCGTCTCGATCCCTTGGCCGACCTTCAGCGCGAGGTAGGTCGCGGCCATCGAGAAGATGATGTTCATCAGGATGCCGAAGGCGATGGAGCGGCCGGTGACCTCGGGGACTGTCACCTGGGCGGGGACCATCGGCGTGTAAGTCTCGCCGGGCTTCAGTTCGCGATAGGCGTTTTCGGGAAGGCGCGTGGCAACCTTGGGCTCTGACATGGCGGTCTCCGGGGGTCGAACGGCGAAACTGTCAGGACCGGGGGAATGTAACGCACGTGGCAGGCGGCGAAAAGGCCGCGCTGGCGGCGGCCATCGCTAGGATTTTTCCTTGCCCCAGAGCTGTGCCAGTTCGATCAGCACTTTGACGGCGCTTTCCATCTGCTCGAGGCAGGCGAATTCGAGCGGCGAGTGGAAGTTGTACATGCCCACGGAGAGATTCGGCGTGGGCAGGCCCTTCTCGCTGAGACGGGAGCCGTCGGTGCCGCCGCGGATGCTCTTGAAGCGCGTGATGAGGCCGGCGTTCTTGATGGCCTGATCGGCGAGCTTCACGGCGCGGGGGTCCTTGGTGAGGTACTCGATCATGTTGCGGTACTGCTCTTTGACCTCGATGTTGATGCGCGCACCGGGGTGCTCGGCCATGATCGTGTCGGCGACGGCGTGAAGAATCTTCGCCTGTTCGGCGAGTTCGGCGGTGACGAAGCTGCGCAGGAGGACGCGGACCTTGGTCTCGGGGACGCCGCCCTCGATGACATAGGGGTGCATGAAGCCGTCGCGGTTCTCGGTTGTCTCGGGCGCGAGGCGGTGCCAGGGCAGGCGATCGACGAACTGGGCCGCGAGGCGAATTGCGTTGATCATGCGGCCCTTGGCGTAGCCGGGGTGAATGTTCTTGCCGGTGATGGTGACGACGGCTACGTCGGCGGACCAGGTTTCGTTTTCCAGACCGGCCTCGCCGTCGCCGTCGAGGGTGTAGGCCACGGTCGCGCCGATCTTGGCGAGGTCGAGCTTGTCGGTTCCGCGGCCGACTTCCTCGTCGCAGGTGAAGACGATGCGGATGGGGCCGTGCTTGATCTCCGGGTGGGCCATCAAATGGGCGGCGGCCGTCATGATCGCGGCGAGGCCGGCCTTGTCGTCGGCGCCGAGCAGGGTGGTGCCGTCGGTGGTGATGAGGGTCTTGCCCTTGAGGGCGGCCATGCCTTCGGTTTCGTCGACGCGAATGACGCGGGTGGGGTCGCCGGGGAGTTGGATGTCTTTGCCGTCGTAGTTTTTGTGGATTATCGGCTTGACGTTTTTGGCGGTGAACTCCGGCGAGGTGTCCATGTGGGAGAGCCAGGAGATCGTCGGGGCGCCGGGGACGTTTCCGGGAATGGTGCCCATGACGATGCCGTGCTCGTCCATGGAGACGTTTTCAAGCTTCAGGGCCTTGAGCTCGTCGGCGAGGATGCGGCCGAGATCGAGCTGGCCGGGACTGCTGGGGTAGTCCTTCGTCTCTTCAACGGCGGTGGTTTCGACTTTGACGTAGCGAATGAATCGATCGAGCAGGGTATCCACGTTGCACCTCCACATGAGTAGATCGTAGCCCGTGTTTTACGAGGATATGGGGACTATCGCAAATGCGGGAAAGGGAATTCGCAGGCGTGGAGAATCCTCTTGGTACCTGTGATTCATTACAAGCCATCGGCAAACGATCTTCTCAGGATTGGGCGGCACTCAGAAAACGTGAAAACCCATGATTGAATATGCCGTCACTACAACCGAGAGGACAATCAAGAGAATACTTAATCCCGAACAGAGGGCAATGAGCAGGTGGCCGCCGAAATGCGCAATTCGGCCCCGTTCAAACAACAGCTCTGACCAAGCTCTGCGAAACACGCTCCAAATCAACATCACGCCCAGACACGTCACGATGAGCGGGCCCAACAGCAGCGGCGCCTTAAAGATTGCGTGCGACCAGCATAAATTGGTAAGTGAGGCGCTGATGGAGCCTGCGAACAGCGGCAACACGAATAGTGGTAATGCGAGGGTCCATCCGACCAGTGTCTTAACAAGATGCTCGGCAACCGATGCGGGGTCGTAGAAAAAAGTTTCGCCGTCGGAGGGATCGAACTGCCTACCGCACTCCGGGCAGCGTGAGTCATGGAGCCCGTAGAGCAGGTATCCGCAAGAAAGACATCGCGCCCCTTGCATGGAGGAACTACAGAACAGGGGTGTCGCAGACATGAGGGGACATTATATCGTTGACGCGGCAATATTTCGCGCGAGCGCTGGATACGCCGACCCACGAATGAGGGAGTGATTTGGGGGAAACTACAGCCGGAAGACGTTCTGGACGATGGTGTTCACCCAGTCGATGAGGGTGAAGTTGACCAGATTCTGAAGCTCGAAGTTCAGGGCCCCGATGGGGTCGGGGAAGCAGCCGGTTGCCTGGAACATGGGCAGGGCGGCGATGGCGATCATCGCGAGCCTGGCGCGGCGAAGGAGCCTTACGCGACGCAGGGCGGACCGGTTGTCTTTGGCTTGTCGCTTCATGTCATACCAACCCAAATATCGTATTGAAGATGATCGAGGTGATCGACTGGATCGTCACCGCCGCCGTGAGGACGATGTTCTCGGCGAAGACCTGCTGAAACGCCTGATCCGGCAGGCAGCCAATCTGCTGAAACAGGAAGGCGGCCGGCAACCAGCGTCCCCATCGCACGCATCCCTGCACAAATCTGCGGTTCATCCTCGGTCGATCTCCCTGAGACAAGCCCATGCCCTATATATCGGCCGACGGGCCGAATCGCAACTGTGCAAACGCGATGCCGCCGGTGGGGGGCCTCATTCATGTCGGCGGATGGTCTCCGGGGCCGCCGGCTCACTGCAGCGACACGGGATCGACGTCGACGGTTAGCGTCTTCACGCTTGACTTCAGCGTCCCTTCCGACTTGAACAGGTCGATGGCCGAGAGCATGGCGCCGGCGGTGTCGAAGGTCAGTTGAATGTCCATCCGATAGCTGTCGCGGAGCCGCTTGATGGGGCATGGCGAGGGGCCGAAGACCGATGCGGCGATGCCGCGCCGCTCGAGCGCGGCATCCAGCTCCTGCTTCAACGCATCCCCGGCCTTTTGCAGCTTGGTGTAGAGCGGGTCGGCGATGATGATCCGCATCATGCGCGTCCACGGGGGCAGCTTCGCGCGGCGGCGCTTCTGAAGTTCGCCGTCGGCGAAGGCCTCGTAATTGCCCGCGACGGCGTGACGAATCGGGTCGGCATCGGCGGCGAAGGTCTGGACAACGACGTGCCCCGGCGCATCGCCGCGGCCGCTTCTGCCCGCCACTTGCAGAACGAGTTGAAAGGTCCGCTCCTCGCTGCGGAAGTCGTTGAGACCCAGGGCGGTGTCGGCGCTAACGATGCCGACGAAGGAGACGAAGGGAAAGTCCAGCCCCTTGGCGATCATCTGCGTGCCGACGAGAAAGTCGAACTCGCGCCGTTCGAAGGCCGCGAGGATGTCGGCGTAGTCCTCGTTTTTCTGCATGGCGTCGCTGTCCATGCGCCGCACGCGGGCCGCGGGGAACTTGAGCCCCAGCTCCTCTTCGACGCGCTGGGTGCCGATGCCGAATCGGGAAAGCCTGCCGTCGCAATTCGACATGGGGCAGAACTTCGGCATCTCGACGCGCTGATGGCAATAGTGGCAATGGGCCAGGCCGGTCGACGCATGGAAGACCATGTGAACGTCGCAGTGGGGGCAGGTGTAAACGTACTTGCACTTGGGGCAATGCAGATATCCCGCGTAGCCACGGCGGTTGAGCAGCAGGACGGCCTGTTCCTTGCGAGCGAGGGTCGCATTCAGGTGGTCTTCCATCGCGCGCGAGAGCATATGAACGCCGGAACGCTCGTGGTGTTCCTGGCGCATGTCGACGAGGTACACCTGCGGCATGGCGAGGCCGCGGACGCGCGTGGGCATACGCAGGAGTTGATAGTGCTTGCGCTGGTGGGCGTTCTTCCAAGTCTCCAGCGACGGCGTGGCCGAGCCGAGGACGACGGGGATGCCTTCGAGATTTGCCCGTTGAATGGCGACGTCGCGCGTGTGGTAGCGCGGGGCAGCGAGATTCTTGTAACTGGGTTCCGCCTCTTCATCGACGATGATGACGCCGAGGGACGGACAGGGGGCGAAGACGGCGCTGCGCGTGCCGATCACGACGGGTATCTCGCCTCGCGCGATGGCCGACCAGGCACGGGATCGCTGCACGCCGGAGAGGCCGCTGTGCAGGACGGCCACGCGCTCGAAACGTGTCTGCAATCGACGGACGGTTTGCGTGGTCAGGGCGATCTCAGGCACGAGCATGATTGCCTGTCGTCCTGCCGCGAGAACCTGGCGAATGGCGCTGACGTAGACCTCGGTCTTGCCGCTGCCGGTGACGCCGAAGAGCACCTGGACGGAGAACTTGCCGCTTGTTACCGCCTCTCCGATCTTGCCGATCGCCGATTGCTGATCGTCGGAAAGCTCGAAATCAGGATGGTGCGGTGAGGGGTTTGCCTCAACCGGGGAGACCTCCTCCATGACGATCTCGACCGTGACAAGTCCCTTTTTCTCCAGTCCGGTCACGACGGCCGGGGTGCATCCGGCCAGATCGCAGAGCCGTCCAATCTCAACTTGTCCCTCGCGGCGCAGGGCCTGGACAACCGCCTGCTGCTTGGCCGACGCGAGTTTGTCTTCACCCAACGTTTTGGCAATATCTTCTGCAAGTCGGACGTACTTGACTCTCCGGCGGCCGGCCCGCGCTTTGGCTGCTGCGGGGATCATCATGTCCAGTGTGTGGCCGAGGTATGAGCAATAGTACCGCGACAGCCATCGGCCAAGTTCGAGCAACTTCGGGCCGATCATCGGCGTCTCGTCCACCACGCTGATGATCGTCTTGAGCGTGGAAGCCCACTCCTGCTTGCTGACGTCGACGCAGAAGGCGACCCGCGGCCGGCCGGAGCGACCGAACGGGACCTCCACGCGCATGCCGGGCTTTAATCGCTCCGCCAATTCGTCGGGGACGAGAAAGCTATAGGTCTTGTCAATCGGGGCCAGTGGGGCGATGGTGGCGACGAGGGCGTGGCGCAAGACCGGCGGCTCGATCAACGAAGGCGTGGCGCGATCAATGCGGCTGCGCGACATGATGAACTGAGAACGCCCTTTCCGTGAGCAACGTACAGCAGAAAAACTGAGCAATTTCGGCGGATTCGATGCCGCATGCGTCGCCCGCTATTATACGCCGACGCGCCGACCTTACGGACGCACCCCAAAGAGGCACTGTGAATTGATGTCGCGCCCGATGGTCGAAGTCAGTCAGCTCGTCAAGGTCTTTCCCACCACGGAGGGGGGAGAGAAGCGTGCGGTGGACGGCCTTTCTTTCACCGTTGCGGCCGGCGAGATCTACGGGCTGCTCGGTCCCAACGGCGCGGGCAAGACGACATGCCTCCGCATCATCAGCGGCCTGCTTACACCGACCTCGGGGACGGTGCATCTTTCAGGATTCGACGTGACCCGTCAGCGCGAGGATGCCAAGCGCTGTCTGGGTTATCTCACCGCCAGCACCGGGCTGTATCAGCGACTCTCCCCGCGAGAGTTGTTGAAGTATTTCGGGCAGCTTCTCGGTATGGAAGCCAACGCGGTAAAGCAGCGCATTGAGACGCTTATCGACTGGCTGGACATGGGTGAGTTCGCCGACCTCCGATGCGGCGGCCTTTCCACCGGGCAAAAGCAGCGAACCAACATCGCCCGGGCGCTCATGGGCGACCCGCCCATCCTGATCATGGATGAGCCGACGCTTGGGCTGGATGTCCTTACGAATCGCATCGTACTGGAGTTCATTCGCGCCGAGGCCGCCACCGGGAAGGCCGTGATTCTCTCGACGCACTATCTCGATGACGCCGAGTCGCTTTGTAACCGCTTCGGCCTGATTCACGAGGGCCGGCTTGTCGGCGAGGGCGACCTGGCGAGCCTTCAGGCCAAGTCGGGTAGACGGCGGCTGAGCGAGATATTCCTGAACCTCTGCGGACAGGAGGCGCACGTCCTCAAGCAGCGTCCGAACCTCCCGCCATCCGGCACTCAGCATTCTCGGGGGATGGCATGAAGCGCTACTCCCGAGTCGGTGTCGTGTTTCGCAAGGAACTGATCGAGACGCTGCGCGACCGGCGCACGCTCGCGGCAATGGTCCTTGTGCCCATCGTGCTTTATCCGGTGCTGATGGTCATCATCGTCGAGGCCCTACGCGTCGAGACCGGCCGCCGGCGGACCGAGCGCTACAGCGTTTGCGTGCCCGACGAATTGCACGAGCGATGGCTGCGCGGCGTGCTGAATCGCGAGGATGCGAGTTATACGACGCAGCCCGCCGCATCGCAGCCGGCCATCGACATTCAGGCGGCCAATCCGGCTGATGCGATCGTTGCCCGATTGCGATCCGACCAGGTGGATATCACCGTTCTGCCCGCCGACCAGTCATTGTGGGATGTGGTGGCCGATCATCGCTGCCATGCCGGCGTCATCATCGAGCCGCCGCCGAACCCGGAGGACCCCGCTGATCGGACGAACCGGGTGGTCCAGATTCTGCGATCGGATACGAATCCGCGTTCGGAGTTCGTCTATCAGCAACTGAATGGCATTTTCGCAGACGAGGCAGGGCGCATCGTTCGGTCGCGTGTCGCCGAATCGCCCGAGGGCGTCGGCACGCTCACGCCGATCATCACCCATAATCTGTCCACGTCGAGCCCCCAGCAGCAATTCGCACGCATTCTGGCTATGGTGGTGCCGTTTCTACTGGTCATCATGACCGTGACCGGGGCGCTGTATCCCGCGATCGACCTGACCGCCGGGGAGCGCGAGCGCGGAACGCTGGAGACGCTCGCCGTTTCGCCGGTGCCGGTGGGGCAGATCGTCGCCGGAAAGTTCGGCGTCATCGTGGCCATCGCCATGTTCAGCACCGCCTTGAACCTCGGCTCCATGACCGCCATGTTTCACTTCAGCAAGCTCGGCGAACTGGCGACCGAATTGCAGCCGCAATCGGAACTCGAAGTGACGACGCCGGACGGAGTGATCGAACGGGCAGAGTCTCGGCCGGCCAGCGGCATCCTCACTCAAAAGGACTACCTGAATCGCCGGAAGACGCTTGAGTCCGAGGCCGCCACCCAGCGGGGCTTCATCACCACCGCCGCGCCGATCGTGCTGTTGGCCATGCTGCCTTTCGCGGTCCTTGCGGGCGGCGTCATGCTGGCGACGTGCAGCTTTGCCCGGACATTCAAGGAAGCCCAAAACTACATGATGCCGGTGATGATGGCATTCATGATTCCCGCCATGATCGTGTCGTACATGCCGACGACCCGGCTTGAAGGCGTGCTGCTTGTCATTCCCGTCGCGAATATCGTCGTGCTGATTCGCGAGCTCTTCCTGGGCAACTATGACGTTCCGGCGATGAGCGTCTGCTTGTTGTCGACGACCTTCTACGCCGCGGTCGCCATCACTGTTGCGGCTCGGCTGTACGGCAACGAGGCGGTGCTTTTCTCCGACGTCGGCAGCTACAAGACCCTGTTCAAGCGGCGCTTCTTCAAGCCGCAGGAGGCGCCTTCTCCCGCCGCCGCGCTTCTGACCGTGGCGATGCTCTTCCCGCTTTATTTCTATTGGCAGTCGTATCTGCTGGACCTTTCCGATGAGCCGGGTCGGATCCGCATGGTCATTGGCCTGGGCCAGTTGCTTCTTATCGCCTTGCCGCCGCTTTTGCTTGCCTGGTATTTGAAGCTGGATCTGCCGAACACCTTTTCGCTCCGCGCGCCGAAGGCAATGCCGACCGCCGGCGCGCTGCTCATTGCCGCGGCCGTTGTTCCGGTTGCAAACCTGCTGCGGTCGATTCAGTTTCACTGGTTCCCGCCCGGCGAAGACATGCTCGGCAATCAGGCGGAGGCGATTCTTGACGGTCCGCTGTGGGTCGTTCTCATGGTCCTTGCCCTGACGCCCGCCGTCTGTGAGGAAGTGCTCTTTCGCGGCTATCTGCTCTCCGGCCTGCGACAGAAACTCAGCACGCCGATCCTGGCCATCATCGTCGGATTGATCTTCGGGCTCTTTCACATGCGCATCGAGCAGATACCGGTCCATAGCCTGATCGGAGCGCTCCTCGCGCTCGTCTGTCTGCGCACCGGCTCAATTCTTCCGGGCATGATCGTTCACTTTGCTAATAACGCCATTGCCGTCGCTGCCGGGACGCACGAGGGGCTGGCCAGGTTTTTCAGCGTTCCGACGACAGCCGAGGAACTCACTCGTCTTCATTTTGATATGCGCGACGCGGCATTCGCGGCGATTTTTGTGCTGGGGTTCATACTGCTGTTTGTCGGCCGTGCCCCCGAACGGGCGGACGAACGCCGTTTATCCCAATTATGAAAAAGAGCCCCGGAGAAACTCCCGGGGCTCTTCGTGTCATTTCTTGAATACGAAGGTGGCCTTCGTCAGGAAATCGGCGTCGTCGTTCCGCCGCCGGTCGTCGCTGCGCCGGTGAAGCCGCCGCCCGGTGAACCGCCGGGATTAAAAATGTCGCCGGCCGAACCGAGCAGATTAAGAGACTGAATCAAGCTGCTGATGGTGTCAAGAAAGTTCAGGGCGATCTCGTCGACCGTCGCACGGGCGAAGCTCGGCGTATCGACGAAGTCGCCAGGAATAGTCTCGGTGCCGTTCTGTACGGCGAATGAATGTTGAATCATCAGGCCCGGTCGTCGCAAAGCAAGCGCGCCACCGGTCGTCGTTGTGAACTGATTGCCGATGATCGTCGGCTGCGGCCCCGTACCCATGCCTGTCCCGGTGTCTGTTCCAGTCGTCGTACCCGTTGTGGTTCCGGTGGTCGTGTCGGTCGTGCTTGGCGTCGTTGTGATGCCTGAGGTGCCGCCGAGACCGAAGAGACCTCCGAACTGCTGGAGGAGCTGGTTCAAATCCGGGGTCGTGGTTGTGGTCGTGGGAGTCGTTGTGGGGGTCGTCGTTTGAGCGGATACGCTGCCGCACAAGAGCGCGACGGCTGCCGCCGAAATCGTCACCCGAAGTCCCAAACGCATTCCGTTTTGCTTGATCACTACGCGACTCCTGTTTGGCTTGCCTAACCTTTGCCGGCGCTACCGACTTAATCCATTATAAGTATTGTCGGTCCTCCGGTGGCACCGCGTTTGCGGAATTCCTGAGCCACTCCCGGATACCCATCTTCGCGTCTCGACGATAACCCCTTGCATTGCCTTATGATGCGACTGATTGCCAAGGGTCGGTCCGCGCCATCTTTCGGCCGATCCGGCGACCGAGTACAAGTTCGTCATGGTTGGATGCCGGCGCCGCGGAGGCCCGGCGGACCTTTGGACCCAGCACATGGAGGGCTGCTCATTGAACGCCACCCTGGTCATCAAGGGCGGAAGGGTCATCGATCCATCGCAGAATCTTGACGCCGTTGCGGATGTCGTCGTCACCGACGGAAAAGTTTCCGCCATCACGCCGCGCTCTGGTGGAACCGCCAAGCCGCATCCGCCGACCGCCACGATCATCGACGCCACGGGAAAGATCGTCGCGCCGGGGCTCATCGACATGCATGTCCACCTGCGCGAGCCCGGCAATGAAGACGAGGAGACCATCGCGTCCGGCACCGCCGCGGCGGTGGCGGGGGGGTTCACCTCGATCGCCTGTATGCCCAATACGCAACCGGCGATTGACACCGAGGCGATGATCGAATTCGTCTATCGCCAGTCGGCGCGCGCGGGGCTTTGCAATGTCTTTCCCATCGGCGCGATCACCAAGGCGAGAGCCGGCAAGGAACTGGCCGAGATGGGGCAGATGGTTCGTGCCGGTGCTGTGGCCTTTTCCGACGACGGCTGCGGCGTGGCCCACGCCTCCGTGATGTTTCAGGCGCTTCAATACGCGAAGATGTTTGACAAGCCCCTTATCCAGCACTGCGAAAACGCCGAGCTCGCCGGCGGCGGCGTCATGAACGCGGGCTACACCGCGACGCGCATCGGCCTGCCGGGCATTCCCGCGCTGGCGGAGGAACTGATGATCCAGCGGGACATCGCCCTGGCAGCGGAGACGAATGCCCGATACCACGTGGCGCACATCTCGACCGCGGGGGCCGTGAGTCTCGTTCGAGAGGGAAAGAAGCGTGGAGTCCGCATCACAAGCGAAGTCTGTCCGCATCACCTGATGCTCACCGAAGAGGCCGTCGCCGAATACGACACCAATTACAAGATGAACCCGCCGCTGCGCACGCAAAGGGACGTCGATGCCTGCATTCAGGGGGTCATCGACGGCACGATTGATTGTCTGGTCACCGACCACGCCCCGCACGGCGTCGAGGAGAAGGAGCTCGATTTCGTCGCGGCGCCTTTTGGCATCGTCGGACTTGACGCGGCGCTGGCCCTTTTTGAAAAGGCGCTGATCGCGCCGGGGCACATCGACTGGCCGAAGTTGATTGCCATGCTCACCATCAACCCCGCCCGAATTCTCGGAATCGCCAAGGGCACGCTTAGCGACGGCGCCGACGCGGACATCACGGTCATCGACCCCGGCCGCCCGTGGCGGGTGGACGTTTCCCGCTTTCAATCCAAGAGCCGCAACTGCCCCTACGAGGGATGGGAACTCGGTGCGCGGCCGGTCATGACCATCGTTTCCGGTCGTGTCAGGTTCGATATCACTACTGATAACGCCGTTATCCGTTGATCGGGCCGCCCCGTATCGTGGGCCTCGGATGGACGGGGAGGGCCCCCGGATTTAATTGACGAAGTCGGGGCGCGCTGTATAATTCATTCTGTATATGCAGGATAGTGTCGAGACGGAATCGGCGATCCTGTCGGCAGCTACAACCATCAAAATCGCCGGATTCCGAACATGAGGGGAACGGGCTTCGCATGCCGTGGGCGACCTCTGGCTTTTTCGCCAAACTTCGCCGCCCAAGTCAAGTACACGGTTTGCCGAAGTTCGTGGCATAGTCCTAACAAGGCTTGGATGCCCTCCGCGTTTCGTGCCGTGAAAGGCACTAAAGTCACGGGGGGCCCAACTGGAAGGAGACCCACATGTCCTCTCACTTGCCGACTCCCATCCCCATTGGCGGTACACACGTCGCCAGCCCGCCCGCATTCGAAGCCTGGACCGCAACAGGAACACCACGCTCCAATCGTCTTGACCAGCGAGACTACACCCGCCGGGAAATCGCCTGCGATCTCTGGCTGATCGAGGTGGAGTCTGAAACGACGATGCGCTGCAAGATCAACAACGTCTCCGACGCGGGGATTCACGCCAGCGCCCCGATCGGCTTCGGCCTAGCCGTCGGCCAGCGCTTCGAGGCTCGCCTGGCTAATACGACTGCGGGCGCACTGCTCAGGTCGCAGCAGATTTCCAAAAGCCTCGGTTATGGCACCGTGGTTCGCACGGAGATGCATGTTCACGGCGAGGACGACGACCGCGTCAACTTCGCGCTTCGATTCGACGTGCCGCAGCTCCTACCCGTCTAACGCAAATTAGGGGGCCTCCCATGGAGCCGCCACCCATCCTGGGTGGCGGTTTGCGCTGTTGGCAGTCGGGGTCTCGCCAATTCCGTTTTGACAATTTGTCGTGTAACTGGCCGTACCGTCGAGATGGCTTAACCCGCATATTTCATCAGTGATCTTCGAATGGTGATGGACGGAGTTTTTCGGCTTTGTGCGTGAGCGGAGGGACGAAGGTGGAGGTTGGAGCGCGCAGGGCCCCCTTACCCCCAAGCGGTGATCAGGTTGTTTTTCGGGTCATGATGGGGCGGGCGGGATCAGGCGGAGTCGTGGAACCAGGGATCGCCACAGGTCCTGCAGGGGGCAGCTGCTCGACAGTCGCAGTACGACGCGGCGCACGGAGACGACCACCCGCGCGGCGACCTTGAGGAGTTTCAGGCGAATGGTGTTCACCTGGGCCTCGGCCAGTTCGGTGCCGGCCAGGGCCGTGCGGCGCAGCGTTTCCACCAGGACGTAGGCCGCCGAGGACAACAGCAGCCGGAACTGATTGGCCAGGAAGGCGTGGCAACTGGTGCGATCGGCGAAGAGCCCGAGCTGCTGCTCCTTGATGCGGTTCTCCATGTCGCCGCGGGCCGTGTACAGACCGTCGTAGATATCGTTCGGCGTGCGGTCGGTCAGGTTGGTCACCACGAATCGAACGTTGGGCCCCTGAACCAGCCGCTCGGCCTTGACGATCACGCGGCGCGGGCGATCCCAGGTCTGCGCCGCGTACTCGATCTCGTGGAAGTTCCGCACCTTCTGCTGCGTGGTGGCGAACTGGGCCTCGGCCGCCTGCATGAAGGACTCGGCCGCTTTCTCCAGGACGGTGTTGCGGGCCAGGCCCAGCACGTACTTGACGCCGTGCCGGTCGCACCATTTCATCATTCGCCGGCGGCAGAAGCCGGAATCCCCGCGGACGATGATCCGCACCCCGGGCCACGCCTGTCGCAAGCGCTGCACCAGCAGCTTCAGGATGGGCCAGGCGTGATGGGCCCCGTCGATGTTGCTGGGCCGCAGGTAGGAGACCAGCAGCCGCGAGCCGCAGAACACATACAGCGGTAGGAAGCAGTGGTGGTCGTAATAGCCGTGGAAGAAGCGGCCTTCCTGGTTGCCGTGGATCGGATCGTCGGTCGCGTCGAAGTCGAGGATCAATTCCTCCGGCGGCGATTCATAGGACGCGATGAACTGCTCCACCAGCACACGCGACATTCGTGCCAGGTCGCCGCGCGTGACGCGGTTCTCCAGCCGGCACAAGGTCGGACTGCTGGCCAGCGGCTCATCCGCGCTCGGCGGCCGCCCGGTCAGGACCGCCAGCACGGGATCGCTCCGCAGGGCTTGATGGTCGTTGAGATCTTCGTAGCCCATCGCAATGGCAAAGATGCGCTGGGCCAGCATGACCCGCTGGTCATGTTGAATTCGGGCCGGATCACGCGGGTCGTTGATGACCCCGGCCAGTTGATCGACCAGGCCCAGACGCCGCTCGACCTCCCGAAGCAGCAGACCCCCGGCGTCTGAGGTGAGCGTTCCGCCTGTGAAATCGGCCACGATTTTCTTGCGGCCGAGACTGGAAAAGAACATCGGTTTGCTGTTACAGTCTGTCACGAAAAAGCCTCCCTGCCTATGGACCGGAATGTTCTTAAGAAACCCCAGTCTACAAGGCTTCGAGGCTTTTTCTATTCCTATTCAACGCCGACCTGATGAAATATTCGGGTTAACGGCGCTGCGTGAATGCGCGCGTGCATCGGAGGAGTGCAGATAGTTCCTCGCGAAACGGCGAACAGAGCGTTTAGGCGATGGCGACGAACTTGCGGAGGTTGTTGACGAGGTCTTCAACCGTAAGTGGCTTGGAAAGGTCGAAGGGAAGAAACACGCCGTGGTTGTGGTCGCTGGCCAAAATGATCAGCCGATCGAACTCGACGGTGAAACCCATCTCCTGGGGCTGGTGACCGGTGATAAAGATCTTCACGCCGAGCATCTCAGCGAGCTGGGCGAGCTGCTCGGCCGTATGCCGGCGGCCCCAGACAAGGTTGAAGATCGTCTTGTTGTCTCGCAGGTCGTCAAGGGTCACGACCCGGCCGAAGATCTCGGGATCGAAGGTCGGCATGTCGTGAACGCTGGGGAGCGAGTGGGACATCCACACGCCATTTTCGGTGACGGCGGCCAGGGCGAAGGAGGCGATGAACTCGTTCATGGCATCGAGAACTTCGGCGGAGCGATCACCGCCGTAAGCCATGGCCACTGAGTCATTGAAGTCGTTGAGCACCAGGCGGCCGTTCTTGGCGATCGGGTAGCCTGTGAGCTGGGCCAGTTCATGGTTCGACTGAAGGAAGTGCACCTGCTCGGGGAACTCGCACTTGTACTGGGCGGCGAGGTAGATCAACTCGTGGGAGGGATCGATGGCATCGCCTTGCTTCTCGGCGTGCACCATCTCGTGCAGGATGACGTGGCGCGCGGGTGTCCGCTCCAGCATGGCGTACTTGGTGAGCTTGGCGAAGTTCTTCTTGTTGCCGTGCAGGTCGCCGGTCATGACGACCTGACCGTAGCCCGGCAGGCGGACGACGGAACCCTGGCGCGTCGGCTCGCCGAGGTTGAGCTTGGCGGCCTCGCGAAAAGTGGAGACAGCGCGACCGGCGTCGAAATGGGTGGTCGTTGACATGAATCCTAGCGTCGACATTTTTATCACTGTCCGCGGAGGACAGCCGGAGCTGGGCGGCAGGAAACCCCCCATGCCGCATCCGGGCACCTTGTTCGCGCAGACATCCGCGGACTGCGCCAGCCGCCGGCTCCGCGATTTGAGGATTTCGGGAGATGGCAGGTCTACATAGTAAGTTTTCGGTGTGCAGGAGGTCAAGGCGCGGTCGAGAGCGGGTCTGGAAACCGATCACTCGGCGCACAGGGCACGCTCGGCGGCGCAGAGTGCGTCGTGAAACTCCCGCGGCGATTGCGCGGCGCGGAGAGCTTCCTGAAGCGCTCGATCGATCAGCAGACGGCACAATCGGCCGAGGACGAGCAGGTGTTCGGTATGAGTGGGGCAGCAGACGAGGAAGAACAGATCGCTGGCGCCGCCGTCGCGCTGGCCGAAATATACCCCTTGAGAAGTTCGCAAGGCGACGACGAGCGAGCCATTTGTGTAAAAGGGCCTCGCGGGGTGGGGAACGGCGATGCCGTCCTGAAGGGCGGTGGAGCCGGCTGCCTCGCGCTCCTGAAGCGTCGCGAGCAGCGATTGCATGTCCACGAATTCGTCGGCCTCCGCCGCATGGACGGCCAGCTCTCGGAGGACCGAGGATTTTGTCTTCGCCATGACGTCGATGGCAATAGAGCCCTCCGTGAGAATGTTGGAGATGAGAAGGTCGGCGCGCTCGACCGGGTGTCGATCCCGACGCCGGTGATCGGGCAGCGTATGGAGATTCGCTTCGATCCAGTTGCTGATCTCCCCGGCGCGAAATTGCCATTGGCCGCGGACGAACTGGCCGGGTAACGCCTTCGCCTCGGCCAAGCGAACGACCTCGCGAACCGACAAGTGGAGACCCGCGGCGACCTGCCTGACTGTTAAAATGGTTTGCGGCACGACTCGCCCTCGGCGGGAAAATTAGTTGCCCGGCTCAACGACCAATCTTCGGGTGCCGTCCTTGCCGTTGACACGAACCGCGGCTTCGCCGGACAGAACACGGGTGAGCAGATCGCCGACCGCAACGGCCCGCCAGCCGCGCCGGAGGCTCGAGCCGTCGGCCGAGGCGTCGGTCATATCGGTCGCACGGATGAGTTTCTTGATGTCGGCCCGGGTGGAGAGGAGCGAATAGGCCAAATCGATGTGATCGCAGTGGGCCCTCAGCACGGCGGTGATGAAGGCGAGGAGGACGTCTTCCTCGGGAGGGGTGTCGTCGACTTTCATTTCCGGCCAGGCTTCGGGGGGCAGTTTCTTGGCGGCCTCGATGGCCTGTCCGATGCTGCGGAGGTCGGCATTGGAAATGGTGAGGCCGCGAAGGCTGCGCATCTTTTCGATGTCCGACCAGCCGCGGCGGGCCAGCTCGATGGCGAGATGATCCTTCATCACGGCGCGGGCAGGGCGGTTGTTCTTAATCGCCAACTCCTCGCGCTGCTTCAAAATGGCGGCGAGCAGGGCGAGTTGCCTGCCGGACATGGAGGCGGTGCCGCGCATTCGCCGCAGCGGCTTTTCGGGATCGGTCGTCGCCGAAGTAACAGAAGCGCAAAGGGCCTCGCACTCTTCCATCACCCAATCCCACCTGCCGAGCTCTTCGACCTTCCCGCGAATCTCTTTATAGGCTTCGGGCAGAAATATCACGTCCTCGATGGCGTAGGTAAGCTGCTCATCGGTGAACGGGCGCCGCCGCCAGTCAGTCAGGGTCTGCGACTTGTGGACCTTCTTCTGGAGAGTTTGCGTGACGAGTCGGCCGAGACTGATCGGATGGCCCATGCCGCAGAAACCGGCGGCGATCTGAAGATCGACCAGGTTGGTGGGGCACTTGCCGGTCTGCTTATAGCAAATGGACAAGTCTTCCGAGCCGGCGTGAACGAGGATTTCAATTTTCGGGTCAATCAGCAAATCCCAGAAGCAGCCGAGGTCCAATTGCCCGACGATGGGATCTATCAGGGCGTGGAACTCATGCGTGGCGACCTGTATCAGGCATACTTCCGGGTGGTAACTGTCTTCACCGACGAACTCGGTGTCGAAAGCAAATGAACCGGCCTCGGCAAGGCGTTTGCAAAGGCCCGCCAGCGATTCTTTTTCGGTAATGAGCAGTGGTTCAAAGGTAGAGGACATCCCGGTCACACTTTTCCGTGGCTTATGAAGCGCGTGCCGATTGGCAACGAACAGCAATCTGACCCGACGATAGAGGAGTTTAAGCGGGGGCGCTTTGATTGGCTAATGCCGCGGGCTTGAAGAGAAGGGCCGGTCAAAGAGATCGGCGGCGGCGAACAAGGAGCAGGCCCGGCAGGAGCAGGGCGAGGGTGGCGGGCTCGGGAACGTAGTGGTATTCGACCTCGACCTTGGCGCCGATGAGCAGGTCCGTCGTGGAATCTGCACCACCCGTGTTGAATTGAACGAAGACGCCGCCCGATCCGTCAAAGCTGAAATCGTAGGACCCGTTTCCGATGAAATTGGCGAACCCGAGGTCGGCCGGCTCGCGTACGAGGCCGTTGATGAGAAACTCTTCCCGGGGGTTCGTCGGCGAGTAGGTGAAGGTGGCGCTGCTGGGGCCCATGAAATCGACCACGCCGTCGAAAGCGGCGACTGGCTTCGAACCAAAGGGAATCAACTCAGAATTCGCGATCGGAAGCGGGGCAACGAAAACGGGCGAGGTTACCTGAAGCGTCTGCGTCGCCATGACAGAAATCTGGCCGCCCGATCCGGCTGTGTTCTCAGTTCGGACCGTCGCGTCGTAGCTTGCGCTGACGCGAACGACGACGAAGCAAAGTGTTCCTTTGCTCGGATCAAACTGCGGAATTGTCACCAGTTGGGAATTGAAGTTTCCTTCGATTGGATTGAGCATGCCGGTCTCGGTGAGGGTGAGGGTTCCGTCGGCGCGGACGCTGGACGTCGTCATGCATATGCATGACGCGAACAGTATCGCCAGACTTAATACCTTCGTGATGCCTCTCACCAATTTCCCTCTCTGGGCGCAAAGACGGTAGATGCACCCGGCGCGTAGCGCGCGGGCTCATCCGGCTTTGCATTCGCCAATATTAGGGGAAATAGCAGTATAAGGTCAAGCTTTGGGACCATGATCTCCATTGGAATTGCGCCAGCGCAGGTGGTGTATGTCCATGCACAGTCTCAATTTGCGTGAAACGGCGAGTAAGTCGAGTTCGCGGCGTTTGTTCCGAGAATTTGAAAATCGGGTCAAAATGCCCGGTTTACCCACCCCAGAATGAGGCGCCTGGTTCCCACGCCGGGTCCGGGTTTCCCGTGTGCCGAGCCTCTCATGTGGATTCCTGGTGGCGGATGGCTGATTGATCGGTTTTCGGAAACTCAACGAAGGCGTTGGCATCGTAGTTGCTTTTCTGACGATTGTTCGCGACGCAGTGGGCCGGCGACGAGCCGGACCAAAGCGACGCGGAAACGCCCTGTTCCTCCATCCTCTCTTTCCCCAATCCCACGCTGGAAGGCGGCCGCCGTTAGTGGCGGCCGCTTTCGTTTGTCGAACTTGCCGCCTAGCATGACTCATTGTTTGTTGGTGAATTCTTCTGGATGATAATCTGATCGGAGTGCGCATAGATGTCCGGAGATACCTATCCCTGTGGGACCCCCAAGTCCGGTGCAAAAGGCGCGGAGCGCGCCAGCGGCGAAAGCAATGACGATGTGCAGAAGAAATTGCTGTCCGGCCGGCAGGTGGAACCGATTCGCCTGAAAGGCAATGAGAACCTCGCCGACCTGATCGACAATTGCTTCGCGGGAAGCGGCTTCAACGCCCGGCGACTCGCGGAAGCGTGCGAACTTTATTCGCACATGCTGACCAAGGGGGCCACCGTCGGACTCACGCTGAGCGGGGCGATGACGCCGATCGGCATGCAGGGCGTTCTCATCTCGCTGATGGAAGCGGGCTTCATCGACTGGATCATCTCGACGGGGGCGAATCTCTACCACGACCTGCATCGGGCGTTTGACTGCCCGGTGGCGCAGGGACATTGGGCGACCGATGACAATGAACTCGCGGACGTAGGTGTCGCCCGAATTTACGACACCTACATCGGCGAAGACAGCACGCTGATGGCGACGGACAAGGTGATTATCGACGCGGCGCGGACCATCGCGCCGGGCGAGCCGATTTCAACGGCGAGGTTTCACAAGGAGCTGGGCAAGGAGCTCGCCAGACATGCCCCGCATCCCGAAAAGTCCATGCTGATCGCGGCTGAGAAGCTCGGCGTGCCGATTTACACGTCGAGCCCCGGCGATAGCTCGATCGGCATGAACCTGGTCGTGCCGCAACTGATGGGCAAGCCGATCCTTTTGGACCCCGTGCGCGATGTGATCGAGACGGCGGCGCTGGTGCGGGCAGCGGAGGAGAACGGCGTGATCCACGTCGGCGGGGGGAGCCCGAAGAACTTTTACCTGCAGACGCAGCCGACCCTGCACCAGATTCTGTTTGACGATGTGGGCGGGGGGCATGATTACTTTATTCAACTCACGACGGACTCACCGCACTGGGGAGGCCTGTCCGGGGCGACGCCGAGCGAGGCCCGAAGCTGGGGGAAGATCGCCGATGCAAACCTCAACAACGTGGTGGTGTATAGCTGCGCGAGCCTGACGCTTCCCCTGCTGGCTCAGTACGTGCTGATTCGCAACAAGCCGCGAGCGCTGAAGAAGTTGCTCGGGACGGTTGATGTCGCGGTGGAAGAGCTTCGCGAGCACGCGATGAAGAACCCGGAACTCAAGACAAGTCTGTCATAATCGCTCGGCACCACGCCCGCTCGGAGTAGAATGGTCCGAACATGGCCGAGCTTGTTCCTGCACCTTTCGTCGACCTCGTCAACCGCGTGCGGTTGGAGTACGCGCGGGAGCAATCCATCTTTCATTTGCCGCAACGCAAATGGTGGACGCCGGACCCAGCCGGGCCTGATCTTTCGGTCTCATTCCACGGCCAGCGGGCGGGCACCCCGGTGGGTCCCGCCGCGGGGCCGCATACGCAGATGGCCCAGAACCTGGTGCTGTCGTGGCTGGCCGGCTCGCGGATCATGGAACTCAAGACGGTGCAGATCAACGACCGTCTGAAGATCGGCCGCCCCTGCATCGACGCGACGACGATCGGCTACAACATCGAATGGTCACAGGAACTGCGGATTAGCGAGGCCCTGCGCGAATACGTCGCCGGGGCGATGTTGATTCACATGCTGATCGAAGGCGGCATCCTTCCCGACTCGCCGATGACGACGCACGCGACCGAAACCATCTACGACATGAGCGTCGGCTACGACCTGGCGGGCATTTCCTCCGCGCCGATTCGGGCATTCATCGAGCGAATGCAGGACGCGAGCGCGGAAGTGGAACGGCTGCGAGGAGAGATTCCTCGCCAACTCGGCATTCTGCGCGATCTGGACTATCCCACGCGGCTTTCCAACACGATCACGCTCTCGACCTTTCACGGGTGCCCGGCGGACGAGATCGAGAAGATATGCACCTTCCTCCTCGGCGAGATGGACTGCGACGTGGTGGTGAAGATGAACCCACCGATGCTGGGCAAAGAGCGGCTGGAGCATCTGCTGCACGACGTGATGGGCTACACCGAGCTTAGAGTAAATCAGTCCGCGTACACCAGCGGGCTGCAATTCGACGAGGGGGTGCAGCTCTGCGGGCGCATGGCGGCGCTGGCAAAGTCGCGCGGCAGGGGGTTCGGTGCAAAGTTCTCGAATACGCTGGAGGTCGAGAATCATCGCTCGTTCTTCTCGGCGGATAACAAGATTCAGTACCTCTCCGGCCAGCCGCTGCATGTCATCACGCTGACACTCGCCGACGAGTTTCGCAAGGCGGTCGGGCCGGACCTGCCGTTCACCTTCAGCGCGGGCATCGATCGGCCGAACTTCGCCAACATGGTGGCCTGCGGGTTTCGGCCGATCTCGGTGTGCACGGACTTGCTGCGGCCCGGGGGCTACGGCAGGTTGCCGGGTTACCTGACCGACCTCTCATCGCACATGAAGAAGGTAGGCGCGAAAAACGTCGATGAGTTCATCGCGGCTGCCCGGGGACAGACAGGCGCGGAGGCGAATCTGTCAGTCATCGCCGATGAGACGCGCCAAGACGCTCGCTACTACGCCGACGCGAATCGAAAAGAGCCCAAGCGAATTGACTCGCACCTGGTGACCTTCGACTGCATCACCTGCGACAAGTGCCTCCCGGTCTGCCCCAACGCGGCGAACTTCACCTACCCGACGGAGGCGCAGCGAGTCGCCTTTACCGATCTTGTCGTCGCGGGAGACGAACTGAAGCCTGGCGACCCACGGGAGATCGTCGTCGAAAAGACGGCGCAGATCGCGAACTTCGCCGACTTCTGCAACGACTGCGGAAACTGCGACACATTTTGCCCTGAGTACGACGGCCCGTTCATCAAGAAGCCGAATTTCTTCGGCAGCCATGCCTCGTGGTCGGCGTTCCCAAAGCGGGATGGGTTTTTCATCGACTTGGCCGAGTCGCCGCCGATCATGCATGGACGCATTAAGGGCCGCGTATTCGTCCTTCAGCACGAGGTCGGCTGGGACGGCTGGCGGTTTGAGGATGGGGAAGTCTGCCTCTTCGTTCGCAGCGCGGATCATGCGGTGGAGCGCTGGTTCGCCTTCGGGCCACACGAAGCGACCGGGCACGTGGTCGATATGCACGCGTTCCATACCATGCGAATCCTGCTGGAATCGATATTGCGGCAGGAACGGGTGCATCAGGTGAATGTCGGCCTCATTTCTGCGACGATTTCATAGAATTGAACCGTTAGTTAACTAATTTCAAAATTCCGATATAATCCCCGGGTCGGTCCGGCGATCGGATGAACCGAGGCGGACAAACACCTACATTTCGAGACTGCAACATGAGCAACAATCATTTCGGCACCAAGTCAACGATTCAAACCAAGAGTGGCAAACTGACGTTCTTCAGCCTGCCGAAGCTGGCGGCGGGGGGAGGGGGTCCTGTCGATCGGCTGCCGGTCTCGATCCGCATTCTTCTGGAGAACATGCTTCGGCACGTCGGTAACGGCATCACGACTGAGGACCACGCGACAGCCCTGGCGAAGTACGACGCAAAGAAGCCGGTCGATTCGGAATTGCCGTTTATGCCGTCGCGCGTGGTGCTGCAGGACTTTACAGGCGTGCCGTGCGTGGTCGATCTGGCGGCGATGCGGTCGGCGGTCGTGAAGCTGGGGGGCGATCCGACGAGGATCAACCCGCTGGTGCCCGTGGACCTGGTCATTGACCACTCGGTGCAGGTGGACCAGTTCGGCACGGCCGACGCGCTGGCGATCAACGAGGACATCGAGTTCTCCCGCAACCGCGAGCGATATGAGTTTCTGCGCTGGGGACAGAAGGCCTTCGCAAACTTCCGCGTTGTTCCCCCGGGGATGGGCATCGTGCATCAGGTCAATTTGGAATATCTCGCCAAGGTGGTCATGCCCCGGAAGATGGGCGATGAAACGGTCGCCATTCCGGACACGTTGGTGGGCACCGACAGTCACATCCCCATGATCAACGGCCTGGGTGTGCTGGGCTGGGGCGTCGGCGGGATCGAGGCCGAGGCGGTCATGCTGGGCCAGCCGATCTACATGCTCGCCCCGGAGGTGATCGGGGTGAAGTTTTCGGGGCAACTGCCGGAAGGTGCGACGGCGACCGACCTCGTGCTGACGGTTACGCAGATGCTGCGCAAGCGAGGCGTGGTCGAGAAGTTTGTCGAGTTTTTCGGAGACGGATTGGCGGAACTTGGGCTCGCGGATCGGGCAACGATCGCCAACATGGCGCCGGAATACGGGGCGACGATGGGATACTTCCCGGTTGACGACGAGACGCTGCGCTATCTGCGGCGAACCGGTCGAACCGAGGATGAGGTCGATCTCGTCGAGCGATATTGCAAGGAGCAGGGCTTGTTCCGGACGGCGGATACGCCCGATCCGGTGTACACGGACGTGCTGCATCTGGAGCTTTCGACCGTGCAGCCGAGCCTGGCCGGCCCGAAACGGCCGCAGGATCGCGTTCGGCTTTCCGACATGAAGTCCTCTTTCCGATCGTCTCTGACGGCATCGCTCAAGGACCGGGGCTTCGGGCTTCAGGAATCGGAGCTCGGTCAAAAGGCAACGGTGAAGGACAACGGCCACAGCAGCGAAATCGGCCACGGCTCCGTCGTGATCGCGGCGATCACGAGCTGCACCAACACGAGCAACCCCTCGGTGATGATCGGCGCCGGTTTGGTGGCCAAGAAGGCCGCCGAGCGCGGGCTGAAAGTCCAGCCGCACGTCAAGACCAGCCTGGCGCCGGGATCGCGCGTGGTGACGGAATACCTGAAGGCCGCCGGGTTGACACCGCATCTGGACAAGCTGGGCTTCCAGACGGTCGGATACGGCTGCACGACGTGCATCGGCAACAGCGGTCCGTTGCCTGATCCGGTGGCGAAGGCGGTAACCGATGGGAACATCGTGGCAGCGGCCGTGCTTTCGGGCAATCGAAATTTTGAAGGGCGCATCAACGCACTGGTGAAGGCGAACTACCTCGCGTCGCCGCTGCTTGTGGTGGCCTACGCACTCGCCGGACGGACGGATATCGACTTTGAAACGGAGCCTCTGGGTACGGACCCGAAGGGGCAGAAGGTGTATTTGCGGGATATCTGGCCGACGCAAAAGGAAATCCGCGAGATGATGGCGCGGTGCGTAACGCCGGAGATGTTCAAGCAGCAATACAGCAACGTCTTCGAGGGCAACAAGAAGTGGAACGACATCAAGGTCAGCAGCGCGGAGGTTTATCCGTGGGACGCCAAGAGCACCTATATTCAGGATCCGCCGTTCTTCGATGGATTGAGGCTGCAGCCTGACCCAATCAAGCCGATCCGAGATGCGCGGGTGCTGGTCGTGTTAGGCGATTCGGTCACAACCGATCATATTTCGCCGGCGGGATCGATCTCGGTGAACAGCCCCGCAGGCAAGTTTCTGATGGATGCCGGCGTAAAGCCCGAGGACTTCAACAGCTACGGCTCACGGCGGGGGAATGACCGGGTGATGACGCGAGGGACGTTTGCCAACATCCGACTGCGGAATCTCCTGGCGCCGGGAACCGAGGGCGGTGTGACGCGCTATTTGCCATCGGGCGAGCAGATGAGCATCTACGACGCGGCGATGAAATATAAGGCGGACTCCGTGCCGCTGATCGCCCTGGCCGGCGCGGAGTATGGCGCGGGCTCATCGCGCGACTGGGCCGCGAAGGGCACGCTGCTTCTGGGGATTCGCGCGGTCATCGCGGTGAGCTACGAGCGCATTCACCGGAGCAATCTGGTGGGCATGGGCGTGTTGCCGCTTCAATTCGCGCCGGGCGAGAGTCGAGAGTCGCTGGGCCTCACCGGCGAGGAGATATTCACGATTGATGGACTGGATGACACCCTGAAGCCGAAGAGCCGCGTGACGGTGTCGGCGAAGCCCGCGAGCGGCGGGGCGGCGAAGTCCTTTTCGGCCATCGTGCGGATCGACACACCGGTGGAGATTGACTACTACCGCAACGGCGGAATCCTTCAGACCGTCTTGAGAAATCTGGTGAAGAGTTGACCTCCAAGTTGGATTTGGTTCTAACGACGGTGGTTACTACGGACGCACCGCAGGAAATCGGCAGTCACCGACCGGCGGCATTGGGCAGGCGTCAAAGATTGCAGCCTAAGATGGAGCCGATGTTCAGCGGATCAATCGTCCCGAGGCCGAAGAGATTGTAAAAAGCGGCAAGCAGGTCCTGCACCATCGAGAACAGGAAAACCATCAAATCGCAAAGCAGACTTCCGCTCATTCGTCGAACTCCGTAGGGAGGCCTCCACGGCCGCGCGGACCAAGCCACGCATGGCCCCAATTCCTGCTGTTTTCATCGGCGAAAACAGGCCAAATCCTGATGGGGATGCCCCTGCGACCCTGAAACAGCCGATTGGTATAAGGAGCCGACCGGCTGACCGGTGGGCGGTGCGCCTGCAAGGTTATAATTATTCGTCGAAGTGGTCGGCGGCTGCCTCGCGGATTATTTGAAGCGGCAGACGACGGCCTGGGCGGCGACGGGCTCTGCTTTGGAAGGACTTTTCATGTTCAGAAAGATTTTCATCCATGTCGTGATCGGACTCGCTGTGGGATTGCTGCAATCGACCCCAGGCGCGGCGCAGGAGGCGCAGTATTTCCATTCGCAAATCGAAAACGAGCTGAGCGGGGTCGATCGCTCCGCCGGCGAGTTGCTTGATGCCCTGGTCTCCAGGCCGAAGGACGTCCGCGATGCGGCCCTGGTTGCCGCCGAGCACCCGGACATGATCATTCGCCTCAAGTACGTCGATCGCAATTCGCCCGATGCCCTGGGTGTCGTGCTGAAGGACTATCCCGCGTCAGTTGCAGAGGCCGGCCGGACGCTTTCGAGCCATGGCGATGTCATCGAATTAATGGCGAAGAACGTCGCGGGCACAGCGGTTTTGGGACGAGTCCATGCCCAGCAGCGTGAGGTCGTGGTCCAGTTGGCAGATCGACTCGGACAAAAGCGAACCGAGCAGCGCCAGGAGACTTCCGAGGCATGGGGTAAACGGCTCAGTGCCAGTGCCGAGGCAATGACGCAGGCGGCAAGCACGCCGGGTTTGGCCGGAACAGGTCAGTCCAGCCTTCCCACGGGAGAATCGGCGATGCGCATTCTCGAGCAGGCTGACGTCAACGCCGAATTGGCCGCGGCCATTGTCGATCAATGGGAGCACGAGCGCAATCCGGAAGAGTTTCGCCGAGCCGTGGATACGTGGTATGCAAGGGGTCGTGACGTGCTGCCGTGGGATTTTGGCGGCGATCCGGCCTGGCGTGCGCAGATGTTGGCCGAGTATGCGCGATTCGATCGGCAGTATCGGGAGATTCTCGCGACCGGCGAGAAGGGCATAGACCGGCTCACGCTATTGTCGCAGCACGCGGATGCATTTCCGAAGTTGATTGACATCTATTACAAGAAGCGGGCCGCCATCGCGGAGGCTTCACGGCCAAAGATCGCCGGAGGTCCGTTTACATCCGGAGGCGGCGGGGGCTCGGCACGGTCGAGCTCGCGATCGTCAACGCGATCGAGCCGTACGAGCAGCCGGTCGAGCAGCAGTCGGACCTCGTCGCGACAAAACCGAAACAGTGACGGTCAGGGCGATTCCAACCAGGGCGGATTCGGCGGACAGGGCGGCTTTGGCGGACAGGGCGGATTCGGCAACTCCGGCGGCGGCTTCGGAAGCTCGGGCAGTGGATTCGGCAGCAGCGGTGGTGGATTCGGTTCGTCCGGCGGTGGATTCGGATCTTCGGGAAGCGGCTTTGGCAGCTCTCGATCGGGCTCGAGTCAGTCAGGCTTCGGCAGCAGTTCAAGCAACAACCGCAACAACTCCGGGCGCTGATCGCGGACTCAAAAAGATGACAGGCCGCCGTTATCCAGCCGATCGCGGGCAACACGATTCTGCGGTTGCGAGTCAGGCGTGACTTGGATTGTTTGGATTCGGGGCCATCGCGACGAGCAGGACAACCCGCTGGCTGGACTTGTTCTCGACGCCGTGCATTTCGTCAGCCAGGGCGTAGGCGAGATTCCCCGGGGTCAGTTCGCGAACCTCGTTACCCACCGTGACGGTCGCGGCACCCTCAATCACATAGTAAAACTTTGCAGCCCCGCGATGAGCGTGGATCTTCTGTGATTGGCCCGGCTCAAGGCAATAGACGTCGCAGAACATCTGTGGCGACTCAAACAAGTTGATCTTCTGCATCTTCTCGGGAACAAATCGGCGGCAGGATTTCGTATCGATGAAGCTCATGGCGGTATTATATCCGGCGTTGGTCCAATGAGAGGATTGCCTCATGCGTGACGAAGCCGGATACATCTGCGGGGCCTGCGGTGAGGAGATCGTCGTGCCCATCGACGTCTCGGCGGGGGCCTCACAGCAATACACCGAGGATTGCCCGGTCTGCTGTCGGGCGAACGTGATTCACGTCGAACTGGACGACGACGGCGAAGCCCGCGTATGGGCCAGCCTTGAGTACGAGGCGTGAAGTCAACAGGCGCGCGAGCCTATTCCTTTGCCGGAGTCGGATAGGCGACCACGCTCCTGTGCCCCTGCTCGTCGATGCTGCGCACGCCGAAGATGTAGTTGTCTTTCGAGAGCGGGTGAACGCACTCGGTCTGAATCCCGACGAACATGCTTTTCTCCCAAAGTGGAGAGGTGGTTTCTCGCCAGACGATCTCGTAGCCCGCCAGGTCCTTCTCCGTACCGGCGTCCCAAACCAGTGTGGTCGTGTGATCGAGCTTCGCGGTGATCACTCTCAAGTTGGCCGGCGGGGCGGGCGCAAGGGCCATTTCAGCGAGTGCCGCGAGATTGGCCCGCGTCACCTGAGCCACATATCCAAAGTCCACGAAGCGGACGAGGTCGCCATATTGCTGACCATCTTCCTCGCGGACATTCTGGTGTTGGTGCTTGTAGTCTTCGTTCAATTCTGTGAATCGGACAGCGGGAAAGCCCTGCTCGCTGAACGCGGTATGATCTCCGCCACGCAGGAAGCGGTCGCGCCGCCAGATCAGGAGCACATCAAAGCCGGGCACATACCGCTCACACGCTGAGTCAATGTAACGGGCGAGTTGGCGGGAGGGAGAGTCGTTCTCGTTTCCCGTCGCCAGGCGAAGCAGGTGATCGGCCTCGCTCGTCGCAGTGACCGGCACGCCCTCCGAAAAGACCCGAACTCGGCCGCGATCGCGCACGCCGTTCTGGCCGAGCGTATTTCCCACAATGTCATTGGTGAACATGGCGGTGACGTTTGTATTGGATTCCTTGAACACCCTCGCCATGTGCCGCGAGCCGAAGAGTCCCTGCTCCTCCCCGGCGACGGCGGCGAAGACGATCGTGGCCTTAAACTTCCTCGTGGACATGATCCGCGCCAACTCGAGAACAGCGGCGACGCCGCTCGCGTCGTCATTGGCGCCCGGTGCGTCGCACTCGGCGTCTTTCGGGTCCGAGCAGATCGAATCGTAGTGCCCGCTGACGACGAGCACGCGCTGGGCGCCGACTGGATCGTCGCCGGGGAGCGTGGCGATGACGTTGACGATTTCCACGTCGCGCGTGATTCGTCGATTGTCCGGCGGCTGCATGTACGACTGAAGCTCCACCTGAAGTCGCCCGCCGGACTTGCTGCTGATCTCATCGAATTGCGACTCGATCCATCGGCGGGCAGCCCCGATGCCGCGCGTCTCGCTTTCAGTGTCGCTCAGGGTATGGCGCGTGCCGAAGGACACGAGCTTTTCCACCGAATTGCGAATGTTCGCCTCCGAGACTTCGGCAACCATCTGGTGGATCAGAGGATCGCCGGGTGCAGCGCAGCCCGAGGCCAAACAGGTTCCGACGAGTAGTGCCATCGAAGCACTGTGCAATAAACGGCCGAGTGATGTTCCGGGAGTCACTTTTGAGTCTCCTGCAGAATGGTGCGCACGAAAGCAATCGCCGCGGGTCGATCTGAAATCTCTTCGTTGAGTTGGGCGTAATACACGCGGTCGAGAATCTTCTTATATACCGGGCCCTTTGTCACCCCGAGGCTCGCCAGATCGTGTCCCGTAAGCAGCGGCGGGGGGGCCACATCGTCGGGGCGTATCGCCCTTGCATGGGCACTGATTTGACGGTGGGCGGTGGGGGGGAGGCCCAGGGTCTTGAGCCTCGCCGCCAGCATCTGAACCAATTCCGGAAAGGCAGAGTGAGCCATCAGGAGCTTCAGATCCGCCAGACTGAGCTTTGCCGGGTCATCCAGCGCCTCGGCATGGGAGACGAGCCAGGTAATCTTTCGAGTGGATTGATTGCTGCATCGAAGCGCCGTGCAGACGTCTTCGACATCGTAAGGAGCCAGGCCGGCAAGGATGGCGGACATGCACATCTCGAAGCCGGCGCCTTTGGGCAGCGCCTCGAGCATCGCCTGTATCTTCTTTGCATGTGGAACGACCATCGACGCCGACGGCCACAGGTGAGGCAGCATCCCCGATGCGACCAATCTGTCGAAGGCCCAGGCGCGATTCCGATCCGAGAGGATCATGTCAAGTTCCTCGCGAATCCGCTCCGGGGCGATGCCGGCGATCTGCGCGGCGTTGGCCTTCATGGCCGTCCACGTGGCCGATTCAATTTTGAAGCCGAGTCGGGCGGCGAAACGAATCGCCCGCAGCAAACGCAAGTGGTCCTCGCGAAATCGCCGGTCGGGATCGCCGATGGCGCGGATGAGCTTTGCACGGATGTCGGCCTGCCCATCGACGTAATCCACGACTTCGCGCGTCTTCGGATCGTAGAACATCCCGTTGAGCGTGAAGTCGCGGCGCATGGCATCTTCGCGGGCATCGGTAAATTCGACGCCCGATGGGTGACGGCCGTCGGCGTATTCGAGATCGCGGCGGAAGGTCGCGACTTCGATGGCGTGGCCGCCGATATGGACGAGAATGACGCCGAATTTCGCGCCGACTTTCCGGGTCTTGCGAAAAACGGTGATGATCTTCGGCGGCTCGGCGGACGTGGCCACGTCGTAATCGGTGGGGCGGCGGCCCATGACCAGGTCCCGAACGCACCCGCCGGCGAACATGGCCTCGTGGCCCGCATCCTGAAGACAACGGACCACGGTCCTCGCGGCCGCGTGCATGGTCATGCGAACCCGGGGCGGTGAGGGGCGATTCTTCATCCGGAGGACACCTGAGACGATTGCGTCAGAAGCGTGACGGCCATGTTACCCCAGACCCTCCGCTCCGACGAGTGCCAGCCCTGCGGCAGCGTCGTCGGCAATTGAACGTGAGCCTCGGTACGCCAGAGGGCGATGGCGTTCGGCGCGACGGCGACTTCGCTTCCTAATCGGGCTAAGAGCCGCCACATCGGAGAATCAACGCGGACATCCTCACTGAGGACATACGGCGGATCGAGAAAGATCAATTCAAATCCGTCCGGATGGCGGGGGGGACGACATCGAAGTCGCTCGGCGGACTCAGTGCGCACCTCGACACTGTCGGAGGGTATTCCAAAGGCTTCAATGTTCGCCTGAAGACACTTGACGGTAGGGCGATCCTTTTCGACAAAGACACAATACGTCGCGCCGCGCGACAGGGCCTCGATGCCCAGACTTCCGGTGCCGCAGAATATATCTAATACTGCAATCGGCGGAATCTCTCCCGGCAGAGCCAATCGCGATCCGAGCCAATCGAAGAGCGAAACCTTGACGCGGTCGAGAATCGGGCGCGTCTGATCGGTGGGGGGCGGAACAAGTGGACGACCACGATACTTCCCGGCAATCACGCGCATGGGGCGTAATATAACGCGGGATCGGCTGCTTTGACGCCCGGAGCCGAGGAGCCTAATATCCCCGCCGTCAAATGCCGAGGGCCATTGATGGGCATACGGCGGAGCCATTACGAGATTGCATTTGAACGATTCCTCGACCTGCGCGGAACGCCGTACGTCTCCGTCGAGGATGTGCGTCACCACGCCAAGGGGCGGCTGGGGTCCAAGGCCTTCGACTATATCGTCTATCCCCCGGGCGGTCGCGCCTGCCTCGTCGATGTGAAGGGCCGCAAGTCGGTCATGGCGGACGACGACGGCGACTGCCGAAAGAAGAACTGGGTGACGCGCGCGGATGTCACCGACCTGCAGCGCTGGCAGGAAATCTTCGGGCCCGAATTCGTGGCCATGTTCGCCTTCGGTTACTGGCTCGCCGATGCGCCGGGACGGGAGCGACTGCCGTTTGAAGATAAACAGACCTTCATACTGGCGGGGCGGCGTTACAGCTTTTGGCTGGTGGAAGTTGAGGCGTACGCAAAGCACCATAAGCAGTTGTCCAAGAGCTGGGACACGGTTTCCATTCCCAGGGGCGAGTTCTCAAAGATCAGCCGCCGACTCGAATCATGCTGGCCGTCCGCGCCTTGTCGCTAGGCGGCTCATCAGGAATGCCGGAATGCACGGTTTGCGAGCGTCCGGCCCAGACCGTAGAATCGACTGCATGTGGAAGTTGCAGAATACCCGTCGGAGACTCACAAGGCTGATCGGCGGTTTGGCGGCATTCGTGTTGGCCGTGATCGCGGCGATTCCCACCGTGGTAATCGCCCAGATTAACGACCCATCCGTAAAGCCGGAGAACATTGAGCTGCTCAAGACGGGGCAGCCGGTGCTAGAGTACGCCCTGGCGGGGGGGTTTCTTCTCGCCGCCCTCGCCGTCGCCTTCAAGCCCAGTAAGCGTGGGATGGAGAAGAACAAATGAACAAGAAATCGCTGATTGTGCTCCTGGTGGGGCTGAATCTGCTGCTGTTGGCCACGCTGATTCTCACGAGCTGGCAACTGCCGGCGGCCTATGCCCAGGCGGCTCCGCTCGGACAAAACTACGTTATGGTTGCCGGCGAGATTCGAAACGGCGTCGATGCCCTGTACGTGATTGATTTATCTCACCGACGCATGCACGTTTTCATCCCGAACCGGAACCAGGCCGATCGAAAGCTCATCTACTCGGGCTACCGCGATCTGGACAAGGAGTTCCGAGGAGGTCGCCGTTAATCCGGCGGTTATCGACCATGAACGACTCAAAGAATCTCGCCATCGGCGTATTATCTATCACCGCCACGGTTTTGCTCGCCGCCGTCTTTCTCACTTCGCTCATTACCGGCAACGAGGCAAAAGCCATCGGCCAGATTGACCGGGGAGGCGACTACATCGTCGTCACCGGACAGTACACCGAAAGCACCGAGCTCGTGTACGTGACCGATGCGGCCGCCCAGCGATTGAACATCTACAACTACGAGACCACCACGCGGCAATTCGTCATCTGGGACAGCATCGACCTCAGAAGCGTGTTCGGCGGAAGATAGCGCAACCGGCCGATTTTGCGCAATCGCAGGCAATAATTGCAACCGGAGGATTCGCCGAGCGACGCGCAGAATCTGCCTATTGAAACCCCCTTCTTAAGGTCTCATAATGAATGTTATGTTGCATTCAGTAGCGCCGAACCCGATGCGCCGAATCCAGACCGATCCCGCCAACCCTCGCCGACTTTGACTTTTGACACGCTTCCCGTTTCCCTACTCGCATGCTCGCAGCCGTCATCGAAAACAAGAAAATCACTGCCCGGGAGGTGCCCCAGCCGGCGCCAGGACCCGGCGAAGTATTGATCGCCGTCAAGCTCGCGGGGATCTGCGGGACCGATCTGGAGATCGCCTCCGGTTACGCTGATTTTTCCGGCGTCATCGGCCACGAATTCGTGGGAATTGTCGCAGGGGGCTCAAAGAACCTTGCAGGGAAGCGAGTCGTCGGCGACATCAACTGCGTCTGCGGCAAGTGCGACATGTGCATGGGCGGGCTTTCAAGCCATTGCCGCCGCCGGACGGTCCTGGGCATCGTCGGCCGATCGGGCGCATTTGCGGAGTTTCTGACGTTGCCGGAGCGAAACTGCGTTGAAGTGCCCGATAGCGTGAGCGACGAGGAAGCCGTCTTCGCCGAGCCACTTGCCGCGGCAATTCAGGTCACGCGCCAGGTCAAGTTGGAGAGCCGCACCAATGTAGCGGTTCTCGGGACCGGCCGACTAGGTTTGCTGATTGCACAGGTCCTGGCAACGACGGGCTGCAAGCTCACCGCCATCGGCAGAAACCAGGCGACCCTCGCCCTGCTCGATCGCAAACGGATTCGCAATCTGAACGTCGCCGAGATTACGAACTGGGCTGAGTTCGACGTGGTGGTCGAATGCACGGGCTCCGTGGAGGGTTTGCCGCTGGCACTTCGGCTGGTTCGACCGCGCGGCACCGTGGTCATGAAGACGACCTGCGCGGAAAAGGCTCCGGTGGACCTGACCGACCTTGTCGTCAACGAGGTGACGCTCCTGGGCAGTCGGTGCGGCAACATGCAGGACGCGGTATCGCTCCTCGCCCAGAAGCGCATCGACGTCACCAGTCTTGTATCGCGTACGACGCCGCTGTCAGACGCCCCCAAGGCGATGGCCCTCGCGGCGGAGAAAAACACAATCAAGGTGCTGCTCAAGGTCGGATGATGCGCGCCCCGCTCGTTGCCCGCGGCGATTTCCCCATGAATCTCACGACGGTCCAATTAAAGAGCACGCCGATTGAGGACTCGGCAATCCTCCAGTTTCCGGCGCTATTGGACATCGCCGGATTCCGCCATGCTGTCACGACACGACCCTGGAACATGGCGCCCCACCGCGGCCCCGACTCACACGAGGCGATATCTCGTCGTAAGAAGGTGTGCAACTTTCTGAAACTCCCCTTCGAGCATCTCACCGCGCCGGATCAGGTACATAGCCCGCACGTCCTTCGCATCCTCCCCGCCGACGTCGGATCGGGCCGCGATGGCCGACAGACGGCGATCAAGTTTGTCGACGGGCTGGTGTGCGATCTGCCTAATGTCCCCGTGATGCAATTCTCGGCTGACTGCCCTGTCGTTCTCGTCGTCGACCCGACCCGGCGCGTCTTCGGCACCGCCCACGCAAGCTGGCGAGGCACCGTGACGCACATCGTCGTGGAACTGATCAATCTCCTCCGCAGCGAGTTCGACATCGACCCCGCTCAGTTAATCGCCGCCATCTGCCCCTGCGCCGGACCGGATGAGTACGAAGTCGGGCAAGACGTCCGGCGCATCGCCCTTTCACGGGTGAAGGATGCCGAGCGGTTCTTTCATCCATTCGGCGAAAAGTGGCTATTTGACATGCGTTCCGCCAACGCCGCGCAGCTTATTGAATGCGGCGTTCCCGCAAATCAGATTCACATCGCCGCCCATAGCACGATGAGCGATCATCGCTTCTACTCGCACCGACGAGATGGAAGCGAAACGGGCAGATTCGCCCTGTTCGCGGGGTTTCGCGACGCTTAGCCCCCCTTGCCAGCGTCTCATAATTGAACAACTCCTATCTCAAACAACCGGCCCGCCGCGCCGATACTTCGATGAGCCGAAAAACCTCATTGGGAGCCAGCCATGGCCAAGGAACGCGTCATTGTTCTCGCATCCGGCGGACTCAACAGCGCCGTTATCACCTCGCTCGCCGCTTGCGATGCCGAACTCGCCATGCTGCACGTCCGCTGGGGACACCGGGCCGACGAACGCGAGTTCGAGTATTTCGGGCAGGTCGCGGACAAGTACGATGCCAAGCACCGGCTCGTCGTCGAGCTCCCCCACTTCGCGACCATCGGCGGAAACGCGCGCATCAGTCGCAAACGACAAATCGAAGACGTCCTGGCCCTGACCGATGGAGAATCAAACTGTTACGCCCCCGGTCTGATTGGAACTTTGGTCAACACGGCGGTGACCTGGGCGGTCACGATTCAGGCCCAGCGCATCTTCCTGGGCGTCAGCGAGAACCTTGGCCCCCCCGGCCCGCGCACGGCCAGCGTCTTCCCGGACTACTCGCGTCAAAACCTTCAGCTTTTGCAGCACATGCTGCTGACGTCCCTGCCGAATCGAAAAATCTCACTGGAGACGCCGCTTCTCGAACTGAAGCGAAGCGACATCGTCCGCCTCGGAAACCGTCTCAAGACCCCCTTCGAATCAACGTGGTCGTGCATATCCTCTGGCGCCAAGCCGTGCGGTGGATGCCTGGGCTGCGCGACGAGAAATCGCGGCTTTCTGGATGCCGGAGTGCCCGATCCGCTGCTGCTTCCCCCCCCGCCGCAGCCGGGCAGGCCACGGGCCGAGCCGGTCAAGGCCTGATCACATTCTATCTACCGTGGTGATCCCAAGAAGTCGAAGGCCGATGCGCAGGGCCCTCGCGGTCAGATCGCACAGGCGAAGCCGAGATGCCATGCTGGAGGCACTCTCCGCCTTGAGCACCGGGCACGACTCGTAAAACGTCATGAACCGGCCGGCGAGATCGTAGAGATAATCGCACAGCATGCTGGGCAGCAGGTTCTCCCCCACCGCGGTAATCGTCTCGGGTAGTTGCAGAATGCGCAGCGCCAGGGCCCTTTCGGCGGGATGGCTCAGCTCGATCTTCGCGGTCGAGACATCCTTCGAGACGCTCCCGGCCTCGATGCCCTTGCGATAGATCGAGCGAATCCGCGCATAGGCGTAGAGCATGTACGGCGCGGTATTACCCGCCAGGGCGAGCATCTTGTCCCAGGAAAAGATGTAGTCGGTGTTACGGTTCTGGCACAAGTCGGCATATTTGACCGCGCCGATGCCCACCTTCTCGGCGATGTCCTTGATCTCGCTTTCGGGAAAGTCGCGACGCCTCTCCGCATCAGCCTCGGACGCGCGAACCATCGCCTCGGCTCGCTGCACCGCCTCGTCGAGCAAATCCTTCAGCTTCACGTTCTCGCCGCTGCGCGTGCGGAGCATCTTCCGGTCGTCGCCCAGGACCGAGCCGAAGGAGACGTGCTCCAGGCGAACTTCGCGGTCACCCTCCAACCGCGTCCAGCCCAGTGCCCGAAGGACGGCGAAGAGCATCTCGAAGTGGAGTTTCTGCGGCGAGCCGACGAAGTAGAGAATCCGCGTCGCCCCGAGCCCGCCGCCCAGGTCGCGCAGCGCGGCAGCGAGCTTCTCGGAGTGGAGCTTGATGGGATGACGCGTCGGATGCGCCGCGCGAAAGAGAAAGCCCGCCACGTCCGTCGTTGCGTAGAGCGAGGCGCCGTCCGACTTCTGAATCAGCATGGGCAATGCATCGCCCTGTGGTCCCTTGAAGGCCGGCGAACCGTCGGGCTTCTCCAGAAAAACGCAGATCGCTCCGTGATCGACACGGCAAACAGCACGCGTGCCGTCCGGCGCGGACTTGGGTTCCGCAAGTCTCTGCTGCAGTTCTTCGACAGCGCCGCCGAGCAGCTTTTCGTAGAAACTTTCGCCGCGTATGTCCTCGTCATTCAGTAGAACGCCCAGACGCCGATAAACACGATTACATTCGCGAAGCGTGATTTCGATGGCAATCTGCCGGGCAAGCCGCTCCTGCGCATCTCCCGTCGCCCCGCGCTGCATCATCTGGGCGACGTCCTTGGGGTCTTTCAAAATGGCGGCATACTCGGTGCCGGCGGCCTCCTTCGTCAGAGCATTGATATAAAGGTAGCCCGCCTCGATGTCTTCGAGGTCCAAGAGAGACTTTGATCTGCATTCATTCAGAAACGGCTCAAATACTTTCGTGCCCGATGAGTCGGCGTCATACTCGGCCTTGGAGCGCTCCGCGACTTCCTTCAGGTACGCCAGCTTGGCCTCGGAGCCGGCGGCGACGGCGGCACGTAGTTCCGCCAAAGCGCGCTGAAGATAGTTCGGCCCCTCGCCGCGATGTCGGGCCATGGCCGCGTGCCACATGCCGAGAATCACCATCCCGAACTGCGTGCCCCAGTCGCCGAGGTGGTTCTGACGAATGACGTCGTGACCCTGAAAATCGAGCACCCGGGCGATACAGTCGCCGATGATCGTGCTGCGGAGGTGGCCGACGTGCATCTGCTTGGCCACGTTTGGTGACGAATAATCAACGACGACGGTCTCGCGCTGCCCCGCATCCACTTCATCAATGCCGAGACGATCCGCGTCAAGGTCGTCCGGCGTCAGAGGCGTGGACTCCAGAAGAGACGATAGAGCCTCAGCTCGCAGTCGCAGGTTGATGAATCCCGGCCCGGCGATGTCGGATTTCTCGATGATCGATTGCGCCGCCTCGCCGAGGGCATCGACAATCTGCTGGGCGACGTCGCGCGGCTTGGCCCCCAGCTTCCTGGCCAGACCCATCGCCGCATTGCACTGGTAGTCGCCGAATTTCGCGTCTTTCGAGGGCGCCACGAGCGCATCAGCCCCGTCTGCCCCCCCACCCAATGCGCGCTTCATCGCCTCTGAAACCAACGTGCTGAGTTGAGCGTGAATTGAATTCATTGTGAACGGGCGATCACTTCTTCATCCACTCGACGCGGGGGCCGTCGCCCCACAACGATTCGAGATCGTAATATCGACGGCGATCCTCGTCGAAGAGATGAATGATGACATCTACGAAGTCAACGATGATCCAGATGCCCTCCTCGTGGCCGCCGACGCCGTAGGGCTTGTCGTTGTGCTTCTTGCCGAGCTGCTCAATGTGATCCGCCACGGCCCGCATCTGGCGATCCGATGTCCCCGTCCCGATCACGAAGTAATCGCACAGCGGGCTGATGCCGCGCAAATCGAGCACCACGATGTCCTCGCACTTGTCGTCCTGCATCAAACGGGCGGCCTCAATTGCGAACTTCCGCGCCGCATCGGTCGGCCGCGTCGGCTTGGGACGGGCAGTGGGCTCGGTCGCCTTGCGTCGGGCGAGGTTCTTGGCGGCTTTGGCTCTTGCGGCCTTCTCGGGCATGGTCAGCTACTTTCCATCTAAAGCATCGACCCGCGCGGTGCATGTAGCCCGCGCGGGTCGGTTGCGTAGTTTAGTCGATCTTCGAGGTCGCGGCCACTTCCGCGATTAGCACCTCTTAGCCGCCGAGGCCCAATAGCGCTCCAATCTTCGGCCCATAGGCGACGATCAGACCCGCGAACACGACGCTGACCATGCTCATCAACTTGATCAGAATGTTGAGCGACGGCCCGGACGTGTCCTTGAAGGGATCGCCGACCGTGTCACCGACGACGGTGGCCTTGTGATCGGGTGAGCCCTTGCCGTAGATGATTTCGTCGTCCGACTCGGCCAGCTCAGCGCGGGCCGCAAGCGCCTCGCGAATACGGGCGGGAACGGAGCTGCGGACCTCGGCGCTGGTCTTGAAATCCTTCGCCGTGATCTTGCCAAAAGTCTCGATGTACTTCTTGGCGTTGTCCCACGCGCCGCCCGCATTGGCCATGAAGACCGCCACGGCAAAGCCGGAGACAAGGCCGCCCGCAAGTAGACCCATGACGCCCGCAACGCCGAAGGCAAGTCCCACCACGACCGGCGCGATGATGGCGAGGAGCGACGGGAAGATCATTTCTCGCTGAGCGCCGGCCGTCGAAATGGCCACGCAGTTCGCGTAGTCGGGAATCTGTCCGCCCTCGAATGAAACCGGCGTTCGCGGCCAGTTGTCGGGGTTGCGAATGTAGGCGTCGTCATGACCCTGAGCTTTGAGATAAGCCCGCATTTTGGCGAACTGCCGGCGGCACTCGAGCATCATCTGGTTCGCCGCGCGGCCGACGGCCTTCATCGTCAACGCACAGAACAGGAATGTCAGCAAGACGCCGGCGAACAGGCCGCAAAGCACGCGCGGGTTCATCAGCGTCACATCGTAGAACGCCATGAACTGGTTCATCGATGCCCGGCGAACCGGCACGACTTCGATGGACTCTTTACCGACTTTGAGTGTTCCAACGTAGTCTTCGTCTCGCGGGCCTTCGACATAGTCAGAGGCGGCGAACCGCTGGCCCGGCTTGATTTCGCCTGCGTTCTCCAGCGACTTGAGCTCATGCGAGGTCATGCAGATGAGGCCCTTGTAGGCGCTGAATCTGGTGACCTTGCCCGCATCCTTGAGCGCGAACTTTCCGTAACCGATATAGACCGGCGCAACGGCCGAAGCGCCGTCCAGCTTCTCATCGGCGACGACCTGTCGAACGACCGTCTCGCACTCGTGAAGCATGCCCATGCGAACTTCGTCGATATAGGCCGCCAGGAGGGCCAGGGCGGTGAGTGCCGCCGAACCGATGGCGAAGCCCTTGCCGGTCGCGGCGGTCGTGTTGCCAAGCGAATCGAGGGCATCGGTCCGCTGGCGAACCTCCGGCTTCTGGTGAGTCATTTCCGCGTTGCCGCCGGCGTTGTCGGCGATAGGGCCGTAGGCGTCAGTGGCCAGCGTGATACCGAGGGTCGCCAGCATGCCGACCGCGGCGATTCCGACGCCGTAGAGGCCGAGCATATAGTCATTGGCCCCGCCGGCAAAAATAAACGAACAAAGAATCGCGACGATGACCGTCAGGAGGCTGGCCCACGTGCTCTTCATACCCTCGGCCACGCCGCCGATGATGACCGTCGCCGGTCCCGTGATCGCCTGCTCGGAGAGTTCTCGCGTCGGGCGAAAGTCGTAGCTTGTATAAACTTCGGTCGCCTTGCCGATGATGACACCGCCGAGAAGACCCGCACAAATGCTGCCCCAGATGCCAAACCAACTCGGCTGGAAAGCACCCTCCGGCACAGTCGGGAATCCCGACGCGGGGGCAAGAAGCATGTAGCAGATGCCCGCGGCGGCCGCGACGATAAACAAGCTGCTTCCCCAGATACCTCGGTTGAGGGCGGCCATGAGCTGGCCCAGGTTCGCGCCTTCTTCGGTTCGCACGAGGTAAATGCCCACAATGGAGAGAAGGATGCCAATGCCGGCGATGACCATCGGCGTCGCCAACAGTCGCATTCCGGCGTCGAAACCGGATTGCGTGCTGTCACTCCCGAAAAGCGATGTCGCGGCCGCGACACCCAGCGCCGCGGTGGCCAGGATGGAGCCCGCGTAGGACTCATAAAGGTCGGCGCCCATGCCAGCGACGTCGCCGACGTTATCACCGACGTTGTCGGCGATGGTGGCGGGGTTGCGGCTGTCATCTTCGGGAATGCCGGCCTCAACTTTTCCAACCAGGTCCGCGCCGACGTCCGCGGCCTTCGTGTAAATTCCGCCGCCGACGCGCGCGAATAGGGCCTGCGTCGAAGCGCCCATGCCGAAGGTGAGCATGACGACCGTGATCGTCGTCAACGTCATGTCTTCGCCGCCATACAAGCGCAGCGCGATGAACCAGCCGGTGATGTCGAGCAATGCAAAACCGACCACGACGAGTCCCATGACCGAGCCGGCACGGAACGCCACAACGAGGCCCTGATTAAGGCTCTCACGGGCCCCCGCCGTCGTTCGGTGGGCGGCGTTGGTCGCGGTCTTCATGCCGATAAATCCGCACAGACCGGAGAAGAAACCGCCGGTGAGGAAGGCGAACGGCACGATCTTGTGCTGAACGCCGAGGCCGAACGCGAGATAGGCAAGCACCAGCGAAAGGCCGATGAAAACGAGGAAGACAATTTTGTATTGTCGCCACAGGTAGGCGTATGCGCCGTCGCGAACGAAGCCCGCGATGAGCTTCATGTTCTCATCGCCTTCACTCTTGCTCATGATCTCTTTGTAGAACTTGTAGGCGAAGAAAAGCCCGATGAACGCGCTGACCATGGCGCTCCACCAGATCCACGGAATGCCGCTCAGGCCGACCGGCGCGCCGGCGTCCTGTGCCGAGGCCATGCCCGGAAACCCGGCCAGAAGTAACACCGCCGCAATCGGCGCCCACCTTGCGATCGTCTGTCGTTGCTGTCGGTCAGTTGCACTCACCATCTCAACTCCTGCTTTTCTGCGTTTCGTGTTACACCGTCGTTCAAACATATCAGGCCGCCCCCTGGACCAGGGAATGCCGGCCATGAATTCAAATTTTCGTGCCCGCCAGGATCCTGCCCGGCAAGTTTCTCTTCCGTCTGACGCCGAGCCATCTCGTGAGATATTTCACGATCGACGCCTAAGCGTTTCGTAATTCGGCAACGCGGAGTCGCGATGCCCCCGTCGATCGTCGTGTTATTTGCCGGGAAGATCGAACAGAGTCTGATCCCGTGCTACCTTCGATTGCCGGGTGACCGCGCTAGCCACGCACCGACAACCACTCCGCCCTCGCGGCGCGTGACGACACGCCGGCAAGAGAATGAGTCTCCCGCAAGGTCGGACCCCGCGAGGAGTTACAGACTATATCGGAGAATTGTGGAGAAATACAACTCGCCCGCCATTCTGATTCAACCGGTCGCAAGCGCGAATCTTCGCATCCGGAAGGCGTCCACGGATAGCGCCTTAAATGCTTTTATTTCCTTATCTTACGTTCCGCCAAATCGAGGCCCAACCCGGCGTGCCACGCGACCGTCGTCGAAGAATCCCGCGTCGCGCTGTATGCTTCGGCGGATTAGTCGAGACCTCGCAAAAAGGAGCAGCCATATGCGTGTGCAGACCCGGAGATCGAGGCGGTGTGGGCTCGCGTTGATCGCGATGATGAGCTTGTACCCCGCCGGTGACCTCATCGCGGCTCCTAAGACCCGTGAAATCACCATCGAGGGAAAAGCCGCGGGCGAAAACTTCAACGCCATGGAGCAGGCCAAGCAGGACGCCCTGCGCCGCGCCGTTGAGCAGGCCTGCGGCACTTTCATCAATACCCAGACCAACACAAAAAACTACGCCGCGGTCTATGACAAGGTGATGGCATCCGCCGCCGGCTATGTTGAGGAGTTCGAAGTCGTCGCGCAGCGGGTCGAAGGCGGGGTCAGCTACTGCACCGTTCGCGCCGTGGTCTCAACTGTCAGCTTCGAGTCGGAGTGGACCCGGCTAGCACATACCCTCGCTGCCGAAGGTAATCCCCGATGCATGATCGTGGTGCTGGAAGACAATGACGCCGAGGATGAGAACCCGGCGAAGACAAACGGCGTGGTCCAGGGCGTGCTGGAGAATTTCTTCCTGAAAAACGGCGTCCGCCTCGGTGACAAGAGCGCCGCGGATGCGACGCGCGACCGGGATGCCGAGGCGGCGGCGCTCAAGGACGACGTACGAAAGCTCGCGTCGCTGGCCCTGTCGGCAGGCGCCGATGTCGTCATCAAGGGAAATGCCGAAGCCCGTCACGCCGGCAGAACCGAACTGGCGGGAAAGACGCTGGCCCGTTGGACCGCGACGATCAACATCCGCGCCTATCACACCGACAGCGCCCAGATGCTCATGTCCAACAGCTACTCGCTCCCGCATAACACGACGAACTACAACGCCGGCGGCGATGACGCCCTGCGACGATGCGCCGAGCAGCACGCCGCCGACATCCTCCGCGACATCGGCGAGGCCTGGCGCAAGCGGCAGAATGTTCACCGCACGGTTCAACTCGTCCTCGAAGATTGCAGTCGTGCAGATTTCAAAACGCTGGAGGCCGCCCTGCGCGAGGTGGACGGCGTACAGGATATCCAGCTTCGACAACTCGCCAGCAACGTCTGCAACATCGAGGTGGATTGGTCCTACGACACAGAGCGCCTGGTCAGTCGGGTGGAAGAATTGAAGGTCGACGGCGTTACCTACACAGTCACCGAGCAGACGCACGACCGCGTGACGTTGAAGATCGTCAAGTGACCTGCCCGGTACAGTAGATCGGCATTAAAGTCCCCCCGACGGTTCAAGCGGTTCCTCTCGACCGAATGACCCTCACTGACAGGAACCGATACACCACCAGGCAGGCAAACAACAGCAAGACAAGCTGAACCCCTCGCCACGCGGCGCGGTCGGTGACGCGATCGGCGACCGACTCACTCTCCAGGAGAACCCGCCTCGCCTCGCTGGATACTTCCGCCAGGCGGCGTGTCACAGGTCCGTCGTCAACAAGACTACGCAGATCCGCAACGAGTCCTTGAAGCCGGGTGGCCGTTTCGGTCAGGGCTTCGGCCGTTCGTCGGTAGTCATTGATGTCATACGGTGCGGGCTGGCTCGTCGACACGTTCGATTCCGGCCCATTGTCGATCGCTGCCGCGGATTGAACGGTGGAATCCGATACCGCGCCCCGTTCGTCACCCGGCGCGGTCGAATCTGATTGAAAACTGGCCACCATCTCCTCAATTGATTTCGCAGTCCCACTCCACGCATCCCCGGCCGCCGCGACGCTTCGGCCGGCCAACTCGATTCGTTCGCTCAGTTCGCGAGCCTCCTTGAGCGTCTCCTGGATTTCTGACTGCCGCGCGTCGATCTCCTCTACCACCGAACTGAGCTCTCGACGCAAATCTTCTGGGAGCTTCTCCGCGACCGTGGCCAGGCGCTCGGAGCTTTCCGAAATCTTCGTCATGCCGGTCACGGTGCTCTTCACGCTGTCCAGGTCCTCGGCCTCCAGCATCAGCAGTTGCGTCTGGAGTCGGGCGTCGGCCGCGAGGCCCTGAACCACGTCAGTCAGGTGGGCTGCCACGACCGTGAATCCCTTGATCGCTTGTGCTGATTCATCGATTCCGCCGAGCCAGCGAAATGGAACCAGCGGAATCGCAAGCACGCCCTGGAGCACCTCGTCCTTCTGCGACTCAACCATCGTCTGCACCTGCGATCCGCTGAATTCACCGTGAAGCGGATGATCTCGGGCAACAGCGTAGATGCGATCGTGGATCTCCGTAAGACGATCCGCCGAGAGAACCAACGGGGCGAGACGGCTGATGTCATCTTCGCAGGTGTCTGCCGCATCGATGGCAATTTTCTGATGAGGGCCGAAGAGATTCTTGCCGTCGCCCTCGGTGAGGTAGAGGCGCATTCGCACCGCGAGCACCCAGAGGTCGACGAGCCCGGCGATCGGGTTGTCCTGATTGATGGCGTCGCGCGACATCGGCAGAATCCTCATTTGCCAGATAAGCGTCAATCGCTTGACTCGTCGGCCGCCCTCGGCTTCGACGAGAAGGTCGCAGGCCCGTCGAATCGTCGCTTCAAAATTGTCCTGTCCGGCCTCGAGCTTGTCGCGCAGCTCCTCCTTGGTGACGCGCTCCGTCGTAGCGGCGCCAAGCTGATACTGTGAGCAACCGCCCGCCATCCCCGGAATTGCAAATAGGCAAGCTCCCAGAATTGCGCGCGCGATGGATGATGATTTCATGGGCCGCACCTCGTGGCGCGAATCATATCAGGAACCAGGCTGAAGCGCGAGGTCGCGCTCCGGGTTGGAATAGAGCGTCGGGCGCTCGCCGAGGTTTTCGGCACGAACCACGTCGAGCGGAAGGCCGCCCTCCCCTGCCTTGCGCGGGAAGTGATCTCCCGCCAGTTCGGCGACATGACCGTCGGCAAAACCGACATTAGCCATCCCCACGCGGCCGGAGTGGCGATAACCCACACGAAGATTCTGATCGCCGAGCCGGGTGCGCTCCTGATTTCCTGTATAAAGACCGTCGGCAAGAGCGATGAGGCGCGAGGGCCATTTGATCATGCTGAAATGATTGGGACCCATGAATTTTCCGTCAGGGTCCGGCCCGTAGCCGACGGATCCGGTGAAATGCACGTTGGGAATGAAGCTGGCCGGGCGACCGATCGGATTGTCACCGTTGATCCAGTATCCGACCCGGACGATCTTCCCGAACCCCTGATCGGGAATCGTGCTGGCATACACGTGTGACAGTGTCATGACAGCGGGCCAGTCCATATAGCCCTTGGGATTCTCAGGATTCGTTCCGGTCTGGGTCCCCGCCATCCCGGCAACGTTGGCCGTGCTCGGGCAGCAAAATGGATTGCCGGCGATTTCCCGCGAGCCCACGATGAAATTCCCCTTGTCGAGAATCGGCCCCCAGCCGTCCAGCGGGCTTCGCACCGAAAAGCTCACGCCCTTGAGGTTGTACGACGGAATGATGGAGTCGTCCGCGCCGGCCCCATAGGCAAGGATTCCCGACATCAGCGAGCGAATGTTCGACTTGCAGACCAGGCTGCGTGCGTCGCGTCGCGCGCCGGAAAGCGACGGCAGGAGAATCGCCAGCAGCAAGGCAATCACGCCGATGGCGACGAGCAGTTCGATCAGTGTCAGTCCGCGTTTCTTCAACGATCAACCGTTCGTCAGGAGTAAAATGAACTGCTGCACGTCCGCTGCATCGATGCGTCCGTCCTGATTCATGTCGGCCAGTGACGGCGGGCAGCCCGGAAATGCCGTTTCGTAAGCGTCCTGGTCCACCACGGCCAAAACGAACGGCTGAACATCCATGAGGTCGACAACTTCATCGCAGTTCAGATCGCCCAGTCGATTGATCGGCACGTCAAACCTTAGCACGCGACTGTTGTTCGTGTCCGCGACATAGACGTTTCCGGCGAAATCGAGCGCGACACCCGTTGGACCGAAGAGGCCGTCGGCATCAGTGGCGAAGAATCCAAGACCGTGATTGACGTCCGACGAGGACAGACTGCCCAATTGCCCGAAGACCAAATCCGGCGAGGCATCCGCCGCCGCATCAAGATAGACAAGGACTCGATTGTTCCCCGAATCCGCAACAAAAAGATCGCCCGCCCCATCCACGATCACGTCGATCGGTAGCTCCAGACCAGCAAGCGTGCCGCCGTTGTCCGGGGCATTGCTGTCGAGGTCCGGCTGACCGTAAACGGCATCAGCGGTCGTATCGGTCACGAGCGGATCGTCAAAACGCAGCACGCGATGATTGTTCCAATCGGCAACATAAAGCGCTCCGGACGCGGAGAGAGCCAGGCCGATCGGATTGAAGAGATTATCAGAGGACGCGAGGTCGCCAAATTTCTCAGTACATGTGCCGTCGTTGTTCTTGACGCGACAATTAAAGTCGTCGAATTGCCCGAGCACGAGATCGGCCGCCGGCAGGTTCGTCGTCGGGTTCGTGTAATGCAGCACCCGGCTGTTCCCGGCATCGGCGACCCAGACATCGTCGCCGCTCACTACGACGCGGCCCGGAAAAAGAATCGACTGCGCCGTGGCGACGTCCACGCCGGTAAATCCCCCGCCAAGATTCGCATCCGCATGTACAAAGTCCGGCTGACCGATGACCAGGTCCGCCGCGCCGGGCGATCCATCGGTCAACGGGTCGTTGAATTTCAGCACGCGATTATTGAAGGCGTCCGCGACCCAGAGATTACGATCGCCGTCCACCCAGACCCCCTGCGGGAGAAACAGACTTGACGCGCTGAGTCCACCATTGTTCGGGACGGCACTCACAAAATCCGGCTGGCCGATAACCATGTCGGCCGGCGCGCCGTTGGCAAGAAGCCGCGCCGTCGGCCAACTCAACACGCGATGATTATCGGGGTCGGACACGTAAATTCTTCCGTCGGGTGAAACAGCCAGGTGTGCGGCGTTTGAAAGCGCCAGATTCGCCGCCGTCGGACTCCCGACCGGCGGGTTGGGCGCATTGTCGACGAAATTACCCTGCCCCAGCACGCCGTCCGCCGTGGTATTTGCGCCGGTCGCAGACGTGATCGCGCCAATGGCCATGATAATTGTTAAGAAAATTCCCCCGAATCGGCGTCCCCTCATGACTGAGTCCTCATTGGGTCAAGGCTCGCCCGACTATCGCTGCAGGGCGAATCGGCTTGACTGGGTCTGCATTCAATAGTGCCCGCGATGCTATGTCGATGGCCAATGCCGGTCAAACGGGAGGGGTTCGGCGGCGAGACAATCGCCCCGATTTTTTGAATGATCCTGCGCGAGTCGATATCATGAAGAGAGTCGCCCTTTCGACCCCAGAGGATCCAGCGTCATGGCTGTCGCCCCCAAATCCGACACGATCAGCTTTGAATTAAACGGGCGGTCCGTCACCGTCGAGGATATTACCGACCTTTCGCTGCTCGACCTGCTCCGCGATCGACTGGGCATCACTTCGCCGAAGGACGGCTGCCAGCCTTTGGGTCAATGCGGCTGTTGCACGATTCTCATCGACGGCAAGCCGCGCCTATCGTGCACCATGAAGGCCTCAATGGTCGCCCAAAAATCGGTGACGACTCTCGAAGGGCTGCCCCCCGAAACACGAGCGCAAATAGCCGATTGCTTCGTGCATTCCGGCGGCGTCCAATGCGGATTCTGCATCCCCGGCTTCGCCATGCGCGGCCACGCCCTTCTCGAAAAAACCCCCTGCCCCTCGCGCGAAGAGATCGCCGGCGACTTTCGAGCCCACCTCTGTCGCTGCACCGGCTACACCAAGATCATCGACGCCGTTGAACTGCTCGGAAAAGTCCGGCGCGGCGATCCCATGCCCTGCGAACGCGCCGAGCCCAACAACGGTCAACCGGCTGCGGCCTACGGCGGCGTCGGCTCGCGGCTGTCTCGATACAACGGCACCGATTGCGTCCTCGGAGAACACCAATACATCGACGACATCGCCGTCCCGGGCATGGCCTTCGGCGCCATGCGCTTCAGCGATCACCCGCGAGCCCTCGTCAAGCGCATCGACACCTCGGCGGCCCTCGCACTTGAGGGCGTTCTATCCATCGCAACGGCAAAAGACGTCCCCGGAGATCGCTTCGTCGGCCTCATCGTCTCCGACTGGCCGATCTTCATCGCCGAAGGCGAAGAAACGCGCTGCGTGGGAGACATCCTTGCCGCCGTCGCCGCAATAGACGAAAAGACAGCCCGACGCGCCGCCGAATTGATTGAAGTGGAGTACGAGGTGCGCACGCCGGTCTCCACCCCCGAAGATGGACTGAAGCCCGATGCCCCCAAAATTCACCCCGCCGGAAACCTTCTCTCAAAATCTGCGTTAGTTCGTGGCGACATAGATGCCGCCTTCGCCGCCAGCGCCCACATCGCAGAGGGCACATGGGAAACGCAGCGCATCGAGCATATGTACCTCGAGCCCGAGGCCTGCATCGCGATGCCCGTCGATCTCGACGCCGACGGCAAAGCGCCCGCCCGCTCGTGGACTGAGACGATGAAGCTGTCCACCCGTGGGCCGCGCGAAAAACTGGGACTGCACTTCCTCTCCCAGGGTCAGGGAATCTTCGATGATCGGCGACAGGTCGCCAAAGTTCTCGGCTGGCCCATCGAGCGCCTGCACGTCGAGCTCGTCTCCAACGGCGGCGCTTTCGGCGGCAAAGAGGACATGTCGATTCAGGCCCAGACCGCGCTGCTGGCCCACCTCACCGGCCGACCGATCAAAACAACCCTCACCCGCCCCGAGAGCCTGCGCCTCCATCCGAAGCGCCATCCGGTCAAGTCGCAGCTCAAAGTCGGCTGCGATAAAGACGGGCGCATCACCGCCCTGCGCGCCCGGATCATCGGCGACAAAGGCGCCTACGCCTCCGTCGGCGCAAAAGTCCTCGAACGCGCCGCCGGTCACGCCGCCGGCCCCTATCGCATCCCCAATATCGATATCGAGGCCCTGGCGGTTTACACCAATAATCCGCCCTGCGGCGCGATGCGCGGCTTCGGCGCCAATCAGTCCGCCTTCGCCGTCGAAGGCTGCCTCGACATCCTCGCCGAAAAGGTCGGCATCGACGGCTGGGAAATCCGCAGCCGCAACATCCTCGAACTCGGCGAACAGTTCTGCACCGGCCAGCGTCTCACCAAACCCTTCGGCCTGCGCAAAACGCTTGAAGCGGTGCGAGACGCCTATCGCGGAGCAAAGTTCGCCGGCATCGCCTGCGGTATCAAAAACGTCGGCATCGGCAATGGCCTGCCCGAGCACGGCCGCGCAACCCTCACCGTCGAGAAGTCCGGGCGCATCACCATCCGCACCGGCTTCACCGAAATGGGCCAGGGCCTCTTCACCGTCCTCATTCAGACGGCCGTCACCGAGACCGGGCTGCCCGCCGAGTTCTTCGATGCCCAGGCAGATACCACGCACGCCATCGACTGCGGCCAGACGACCGGCAGCAGAGGCACCGTCCTCGGTTGCTACGGCGTCCAGCTCGCCGCACGAAAGCTTAAATCCGACCTCGACGCCGGTAGCGGGCTCTCCGATCTCATCGGAAGGGTCTACGAAGGCGAGTGGACCTGCTACAAGACCGACAAATTCGGCGCCAACGTGCCCGATCCCAAAACACATTTGACCTACGGCTTTGCCACCCAGGTCGTCATCCTCGACGACGAAGGTCGCCTGAAGAAGGTAATCGCGGCCCACGACGTCGGCCGTGCCATGAACCCGACATTGGTGGAAGGTCAGATCGAAGGCAGCCTGCACATGGGCCTCGGATACGCCCTCACCGAGGACTTCCCCTGCGAAAATGGACGACCTTCCTACGAAGACGTCAAAAGCTGCGGCGTCCTTCGCGCCCATCACATGCCGGAGTTGGAAATCATCCTCGTCGAAGAGCCCGACCCCGAAACGCCGTTCGGCGCCCGCGGTGTCGGTGAGATCGGTCTCGTGCCGACGGCCCCCGCCGTCGCCGGCGCGCTGTATTCGTTTGACAAGATTCGCCGCACCCGACTCCCGATGAAAGACAGCCCCGCCGCCCGGGCAATTCTCGGGCCAAGGAGTAAGTAACCAGGAATCTGCATCGCCGTATTTCCTGGTCGGCAAAGTTTGATCGATGTATAATTAGCTTGGATCGCTGCAATTCGAGAATCGTTTATGGACTATCGACAGATCATCACGCTGGAACCTGGAAAACGCGGCGGCAAGCCTTGCATTCGAGGGCTGCGCATCACCGTCTATGACATTCTCGATTATCTTTCCTCCGGGATGAGCCACGAGGACATCCTGCGTGACTTCCCTGACCTCAAGCCATCCGACATTACCGCCTGTCTGAGCTTCGCGGCTGATCGTGAGCGTCATCTTCAGGCAGTTGCTAAGTGAAACTCTTATTCGATCGGAACCTCTCCGATCGACTTGTCAAAGAACTCGAGCTGCCTTTTCCCGGTTCGGCTCATGTTAGAAACGTAGGGCTGGCCGCTGCGGCAGACTCGGAGGTTTGGCAATACGCTCGAACAAATGGATTCACCATCGTGAGCAAAGACTCGGATTTCCACGAACGGAGTGTGATGGAGGGATTCCCGCCCAAAGTTATTTGGATAAGGCGAGGTAACTGCTCAACCGACATGATCGTGGAGATCATGCGATCGCATCAGCGCGTGATTCAGGAGTTTGACCACGATAAGCAGGCGTCTGTCCTTGTTCTCTATTGATTTGGGGACTCGAAGCAAACCGTTTTCATCGTGAGCCCGCCCATGAACCCCTTCGTCTCCATCTTCCGCTCGCTCGCTCGCCAGGTCGAACAGCGCCGGCGCGTCGCTCTCTGCACTGTTGTCGGTTCCTACGGCTCAACCCCCCAGGCCGCCGGCGCGGCGATGCTCCTACACGAGAACATGACCACTGAAGGCACCCTCGGCGGCGGATGCGTAGAGGCCGAAGTCCGCAAGCGCGCCCTTGAATTGCTCCAGCGAGACGAGTCTTCCCTGCTCACCTTCAAGCTCGACCACGACTACGGCTGGGACGATGGTCTCATCTGCGGCGGAACCATGCGTGTCGCCGTGACGCCCATTCGCAGCGAAGAGCAAGCCGCTCCTTTCGCCGAGGCCGTCCACCTCCTCGAAAAAGGGCTGAGCGTCGATGTCCCCCTGCGCGTCGGTGAGGCCGACAAGCTGGAAGAATACCGCCTCCACATCGAAGCCCCCGCCCGCCTGATCATCGCCGGCGCCGGCCACGTCGGCTGCGAAGTCGCACGCCTCGCCGTCCCGCTCGACTTCGACGTCACAGTCATCGACGACCGCGCCGACCTGTGCGGTCCGTCGCGCCTGCCCCCGCCCATCAGCGCCGTCGTCGGAGATATCGCCCAAACCCTTTCCGCCCAGCCCATCAACGAAAACACCTACGTCATCGTCGTCACCCGCGGCCACAATCACGACGAGCAGGCCCTGCAAGCCGTCATCGACAGCCCGGCCCGCTACATCGGCATGATCGGCAGCAAGCGAAAAGTAAAGCTCATCTTCGACGACCTCGTCGCCCTCGGCGTCGACCGGGCCAGACTCGATCGCGTCCATGCCCCCATCGGCCTGTCCATCGGCGCCGTCACCGTCCCGGAAATCGCCGTCAGCATCATCGCCCAGCTCGTCGAGGTGCGCCGCAAGGACAAGCCCACCCGCGTCGATGGCCCCTTTCCGGTCGATGGTCCCCCCGCTGCGCGCACCTCGCCGACTCAGGTACAATAGCCTCCATGTCGCGCCGCGTTTTTGCTCTCGTTCTCGCCGCCGGACAATCGCGCCGCATGGGCCGCCCCAAGCAGCTCCTCCCCTATCGCGACGGGACCATCATCGAGGCCGTCCTCGACGCCGTCCTCGATTCCAGCGTCGACGGTCTCTGCGTCGTGGCCAATCACGAGGTCCACGAGTTCCTCGGCGATGACCTGCCCGAGCGATTCGTCATCGCCCGAAACAACAACCCCAAGAGCGAGATGCTCGAGTCCGTCCAGATCGGCGTGCAGACCATCCTCGAGGAATTCGAAGCCGCTGATGATGACGGCGTCATGGTACTCCTCGCCGATCAGCCCCAGGTCTCCGGCGGGCTCATCACCACCTGCGCCGAGGCCTGGCGACTCCCGCGCAAAAGTCCGCCCGGCATCCTCATCGCCACCTATCGCGGCCGTCGAGGACACCCCACCGTCTTTTCAATCGACGTGCTCAAGAAAATCGAAGGCTGGCCCGCCACCCGCAAGCTCAGCGAGCTCGCCCGACTGCACGCCGACGCCGTGCGCGAGCTGCCCATCACCACGGCCCCGATGCCGCTCGACGTCAACACACCCGAAGACTACGAACGCCTGCAGGACTCCTGATCGCCCTCGCGGTGCGGCCCGGCCCCGGCCCGGCTATGATGACGCTTATGTCAAGCGATTATGACATCATCGTGATCGGCGGTGGACACGCCGGCGCGGAGGCGGCATGGGCCGCTTCGCGCATGGGCGCAGCCACCCTCATGCTCACGATGAATTGCCGTGCCATCGGCCGCATGAGCTGCAATCCCGCCATCGGCGGCATCGGCAAGGGCCAGATGGTCCGCGAGATCGACGCCCTCGGCGGCTTAATGGGCCTCGCCACCGATCGCGCCGGCATCCAGTTTCGAATGCTCAATCGTCGCAAGGGCCCCGCCGTCTGGGCACCGCGCGCTCAGTGCGATCGGCACCTCTACGAATCCGCCGTGCAGGACCTGCTCGCCGAGTGTCCCAACCTCACCATCGCCGACGGTCTCGTCGAGTCAATTGACGTCGCATCGATGACTGCCGCGCAATCGCATGACCAGATCGCAAACGGAGTGCGCACTTCGCATCGCATCACCGGCATTCGCCTCGCCGACGGACGTCGCTTTATCTGTCGCCGGGTCATCGTGACAACCGGCACCTTCCTGCGAGCCCTCATGCACTGCGGCGAACGAAAGACGGACGGCGGTCGAATCGGCGAAGGCGCCGCAACCGGCCTCAGTGGAGTCCTTACGTCTTTAGGCTTCGAGCTCGGACGCCTAAAGACCGGCACGCCCCCGCGCCTCCACAAGGACTCAATTGACTACGATCGACTCGAGGTCCAACCCGGCGACAGCGTGCCCGCGCCCTTCTCCTACATGAATGACCGCATCGACGCACGCCAGGTCAATTGCTGGATCACCTGGACCGGTCCCACTGCCCACGACCTCATCAAGGCAAACCTCGATCGCGCCCCCATGTACAGCGGGCAGATCACCTCCACCGGCCCGCGCTACTGCCCCAGCATCGAAGACAAGGTCGTCCGCTTCGCCGACAAAAGCGAACACCAGATATTCCTGGAGCCCGAGGGCTACGACAGCGAGCGCATCTACTGCAACGGCATCAGCACCAGCCTCCCCCCCGACGTGCAGGAGCCGATGGTCCACAGCATTCCCGGGCTCGAGCGCGCCAAGATTCTCCAGTGGGGCTACGCCGTCGAGTACGACTATGTACCCCCCCACCAGATCAGGCCGACCCTGGAGACCAAGCCCGTCGCCGGCCTGTACCTCGCCGGACAGATCAACGGCACCAGCGGTTACGAAGAGGCCGCCGGTCAGGGACTCATGGCCGGCATCAACGCCGCCCTCTCCCTCCAGGAGCGCGAGCCCATCGTGCTCGGCCGCGACCAGGCCTACATCGCGGTCATGATCGACGACCTCGTCACCAAGGGGACCATCGAGCCCTATCGCATGTTCACCAGCCGCGCCGAGTACCGCCTGCTCCTGCGTAGCGACAACGCCGACGCCCGATTGACCCGGCTCGGCCGCGAGATCGGTCTGGTCGACGAAGCCCGCTGGCTCCGCTTCGAAACCAAGCAGGCCACCATCGCGGCGATGAACCATTGGTGTCGCACCCATCGCATCGACGGCAAGAGCATGTCCGAGTGGTTCGGCCGCACCGATCTCGATTGGGGTGGAAATGAAAGCGACGCGATGGCCACGCTCGTCGCCCGCAGCAAGGCGGCCATGACCGACGACCTTCGCGCCGCCGGAGAATCACTGGTCGATCAGGCCATTGAATCCGTGAAGATTGAGACGAAGTATGACGGCTACGTCCGGCGACAACTACGAGAAGTGGAAAAGCACCGCAAGGCCGAAGCCTTCCGCATCCCCGAGGGCTTCGACTTCTCCAGCCTGCGCGAACTGCGCTTCGAGGCCCGCGAGCGCCTGACCACAATCAACCCTCGCTCCATCGGCCAGGCCCAGCGCATCAGCGGCATCACCCCGGCCGACATCGCAGTGGTCATGCTCTACCTGGAGCGACAGCGGCGATCGCGCGCTCAGCTCTGATCGGTAATCGGTTTCGTCGGACTGACTCCCCCGAAGAGCGTCTTCGCCCCCTTGGGAAAGAGCTGCCGATACTCCTCCACCCCCTGAATATCGAACAGATTGAGCAGCCCCGACATCTCCAGCAGGTGCGTGATGTTCTCGGGAACCAGCCGCAGGAACATGGCACAATCCCGACCGCGAAGCGTCTGCTGCGCCGCGACCAGCGCACCGAGCCCCGCCGACCCCATGTGCTCGACACCCGACATATCCAGATCGACGTCGAAGAACGCGTTCTCAAGCTCACGCCGAAACGCCGGCGACGTGGTCGAATTGATCTGACCGCGAACCACCAGTGTCCGCCGCGGGAGATTAAGCGTCTCGCGCCATTCCATCGAAATACCCGCCGGCAGGTTCGCCACCGCCCCCACCGGGAGCTTCGCCCGCGTCCCGCCCAGCGTCGATTCCCCGGCCGTCGGCAGCACGATGAACATCCGCTCTTCGCTGTTCTCGTGAACGCGTATCTCCACATCCGGCGGAACTTCGATCCCCGCCTCGACCAGTGTCTCGCGCGGCCGCGCGATCAGCGCCGCCCGGAAGGTAGCGTCGGTGCAGGATCGCTCGATCACGCGCTGCAGCGGATTGGCCTTCATGCGTGGCCTCCCTTCTGCGCCTGAGCCGAAACCAGCGGCGGCAGCACAAGATGAATCACCCGATCGCTGTTTTCGACGATTTGCACGTCAAGTCCGTCAGGCATGATGACCCCCGCCTCGGCAAGCGTGGTCTGCGGCGAATCGACGAGCTTCCGACGGACAGATGCGTCGGCCACGGCTTGCTGGATAAGTCGGGCAAATGGTGTTTTCGCGCCCAGCGCGGTCAGATAGCCATCGAAAAACCGCCGGACGCTCCGCCGTAGTGAGACCTTTTCCGCCATCAACCACCCTCCGATCCCGTGAGGATAACGCATCCTTCATGTGAACCACAAGGAAAGAGTTCGGCGGATCATGCCTTGAGGACCGCCTGTCAGCCATGGGTGAGGACCAGTGAGGCCCTGGGGCTCAGGACAGTTTGCTGTGGCTCCGAATCGTTGACTCAAGCGCCCCGGCGGCCTCGCCGGCGAGTTCATATCCGATCCGTAACGTGGGCTTATTGATCTGGATGATCCGGGTCAGATCTATCGGAGTGCCCACAAGGACCAGATCGCAGGGCGTCGCGTTGACGGTCGCTTCAAGATCGGCGATTTGCGACGGACCATAACCCATGGCGGGCAGGACGTCGGTCAGATGGGAGAACTTCTTGAACACCTGCTTAATCGAGCCTGCGGCGTATGGGCGGGGATCGACAATTTCTGCCGCTCCGAATTGCTGCGCCGCAATGTAACCTACCCCATATCGCATTTCGCCATGCGTAAGCGTGGGCCCGTCTTCAATAACGAGGACGCGCTTTCCACGAATGCGCCCAGAGTCCTTACAGATGATGGTCGAATCGCCGTACATGATTCGAGCTTTGGGATTCATCAGCCCGGCGTTCGCCTCGATCGTTGCGATGCCATCCTGCGACGCCGTGTTCACCTTGTTGATCAGAATCACATCCGCCATTCTGAAGTTCGTCTCGCCCGGGTAATACGCAGCCTCGTGTCCCGGTCGGTGCGGGTCCGCAACCGTCACAAGTAAGTCCGGCTTAAAGAACGGCGTATCATTGTTGCCGCCGTCCCAGAGAATGACGTCCGCTTCTGATTCCGCCGCGGCGAGTATCTTGTGATAGTCCACGCCTGCAAAGAGCAGATTGCCGGCGCCGATATGCAGTTCGTACTCCTCGCGCTCCTCGATCGTGCAGTCAAATCGATCCATATCGGCAAGCTCGCCGAAGCGCTGGCAAATCTGCTTCCTTAAATCGCCGTAGGGCATCGGATGCCGCACCACCGCGATGCGCTTGTCCATCGAACGAAGGATCTCTGCGACGAACCGCGTGGTCTGGCTCTTGCCGCACCCCGTCCGGACGGCGCACAGGGCGACGACCGGCTTTTTCGACTGCAACATCGTCTTTTTCGTACCGATCAGGCCGAAGCTCGCGCCCGCCGCGTTGACGCGCGATGCCATGTGCATGACATAGGTATGCGGCACGTCGGAATAGGAAAAAACAGCCAGGTCGATGTCGTGGCTGCGAATCAATGAGTCCAGCTCCGCTTCGGGAAAGATCGGAATCCCCTTCGGGTACAACTCACCGGCCAGTTCGCTCGGATAGCTGCGGCCCTCGATATTGGGAATCTGCGTTGCCGTGAAGGCGGCCACCTCATACTGCGGATTATTCCGATAGCAGCAATTGAAATTATGGAAATCGCGGCCTGCCGCCCCGAGGATCAGTACCTTCATGGCGTCACCTCTCTTGGACAATTCTAGTCCCAGAGGTTGACCCGCAATTCGCGTGCCCGGTACGGGTCCGCCCGGTCACTCAATCATGCGGCCGATCTGATTGACCGCCAGCGATCCCGCGTACGCCAGCACCGACATATAGGCGAACATCAGAGCCGGCCACTTCCACGAGCCCGTCTCTTTTTTCACCACCGCCAGGGTGCTCACGCACTGACAGGCCAGCACATAGAAGACCATGAGGCTGATCCCCGTCACCGGCGTCAGCACAAGCGTCCCGTCCGGCCATGTCGCCGCGGCGAGTTGATCGCGCAGGGCCACCGAATTCTCGTCCGCCTGCCCCACCGCGAAAGTGATCCCCATCGTCCCGACGAACACCTCTCGCGCAAGAAACGAGGTCATGATGCCGATGCCGATGCGCCAGTCGAACCCGAGCGGCTTGATGGCAGGCTCGATGAACTTGCCCAGCCGGCCGATGTAGCTGTGCCGAAGCCGCTCAGAAGCAATGAGTTGCTCGCGATCCGCCGCCCGCGCCTCGACATCCCCCCCGGCGGAATCAGAAGCCAGCGTCGCAAGCCTCGCTTGAGCCTTCTCGGAAAACTCCGAGGGATCGGTGCGCGGAAAATAGGACAACGCCCACACCACAACGCACACGGCGACAATGACCGTCCCCGCGTTCGTCAGAAAGAGCTTGCTACGATCCCACGTGCTGCGTAATAGCGCCGAGAGCCTCGGAAGCCGATACGGCGGCATCTCCATGATGAACGGCGGCCGAGGCCCTGCGAACAGCGTGCGTTTGAAGAGCATCGCCAGCACCAGCGCCGTGATCGTCCCCAAGGCGTACATCGAAAACATCACCACCGCCTTGAGCATCGTGCGATCCGCGAAGACGGCCGCGACCACGATGAGATACACAGGCAGCCGCGCCGAGCAGCTCATGAACGGGGCGACCATGATCGTCGTAAAGCGATCGCGCCGATCTTCAATCGTCCGCGTCGCGAGAATCCCCGGAATCGCGCACGCATAACTCGATAGCAATGGAATAAAACTTTTCCCGTGCAACCCCACCTTCGCCATGACCCGGTCCATGATGAACGCCGCCCGGGCCATGTAGCCGCTATCCTCCAGCGCCCCGAGGAACAGAAACAAAAAGCATATCTGCGGGAAAAAGCTGAGGACGGCCCCCACCCCCGCAATCACTCCGTCCGCCAGCAACGATCGAAGTACCCCCTCGGGAAGTTGGGCGGAAATCGCCTGTCCCAGGGCCAATTGTCCGGACTCAATGAGCCCCATCAACGGCTCCGCCCCGGCGAAGATCCCCATAAAAAGCAGGAGCATCACCGCTGCAAAGATCGCCGGGCCAAGCACGCGGTGCGTGACGATTCGATCAATTCGATCGCTGCGACCCCCCGGTCGCGCCGTCGGAGACCCGACTGTTTCCACTGATTGGATTTTGAGGAGGTTTTCGGAGATCCACTCGTAACGAGCCTCAATGGCGACGCTCGCCGCCTCGGGCAAAACCTTTCCCAGTTTATCTGCCTCACGCCGCAACATTTCAGAATGCTCCGGCGCAAGTCGCGAGAGAAACCGCTCAGCCGAACGGCGACTGGGCACATCACCCGAGAGATAATCCATCAACCACAACAGCGCGCCGGCACGAACAGTAACTTCGGGAATAACCCCACTGTCCCGCAGGCCCTCGGCGATTTGTGCGATGGCCTCCTCGAAGCCCGCGGGAAGGGCAAACCTGCGCTCAGTCTGCACGGCCGATGACGACACCGAAGCAAGGGCGTGCTGCAGCGCGTCGATTCCGCGTCGCGTCGTGGCGACCGTCGGGACAACCTGAACGCCGAGCAATCTCGATAGGTTGCCTGCGTCAACTTGAATCGCGCGCTTCTCCGCCTCATCAATCATGTTGAGCGCAATCACCACCGGCCGGCCGAATTCAATGATCTGCGTGGCGAGGTAAAGCTGCCGTTCGAGATTGCTCGCATCGACCACAATCAGGACGGCGTCCGGCGCGGGAATGCCGGTGATCCGCCCCTGAAGAACGTCGCGCGCAATCTCCTCATCCGGTGATCTCGCGGAAAGGCTGTAAACCCCGGGAAGATCAATGAGCGTCGAGTCCGTCCCGATTAACTTTCCCTCGCGCCGTTCAACCGTGACGCCGGGATAGTTCGCGACCTTCATGCGCAAACCAGTCAGGACATTGAATATCGTGGTCTTGCCGGAATTGGGATTGCCGACAACGGCGATGCGAAGTGACGTGTGGGCGGCGTCTTTCACGCGGGCATCAGGCTGATTCGAGCAGGACGACCCCTGCCTCGGCCTTGCGGACACTTAATCGATAACCGCGAAGCTGGAGTTCGATGGGATCACCCAGCGGCGCCACGCGGATCATTTCGACGATCGTTCCCCGGGTAAGCCCAAGCTCAAGAAGTCGATGCCGAACTGACGGCTCACCCAAAAGCGCGGTGATTCGCCCCCGGTCACCTGGTTTCAAGCTCGCCAGCGAACGACACAACTGATCTGTCTCGACTACTGCTACCACAAAACAAACCTTTCCGGCGCGGTAACCGACCCAGCCGGGGCCGCGCAACTGAGACTCATTCTCAATTAAGCGTACTTCAGAATGGGACCCCCGTCAATCAAATTTTGCCGCTGCAATCTTAGTGGGATCGCAGGGGTGAAACCGGCCGGTTTCACCCCGGTTGACGGGACCATCAACCAAGCTTGGGCTGCGGACCGACCGAGCGACCGGTGCTGCGGGGAGATTCCGATTCCAGCCCGAGCTTCATCTTCATGATCCGCCCGACTTTGAACTTCACCGTTCGCTTTTCCGGCACTTCAACGCGCTCCAGCGTCTTGGGATTCTGAGCGACCCGCGCAGCGCGGACCCGGCTCTCAAACACGCCAAAGTCTCGAAATTCCAGCCGGTTTCCCTTGCCCAGCTCCTCGACGATATCGTCGAGAAAGCTCTGGATAATCCGCTTGACCACGACACGCTTGTTGCCCGTACGATCGGCGATCCTGTCGATCAAGTCCTTCTTGGTGACAGTGGTCATTTTTTGTCCCTACTTCAACGAGGCCAATGCTTTGCGAAAACTAAAAGAGCCCATGGGGGCGGCCAATCTCCGTAGAACTCTCAAGCCCGTCTGACCGGCCCGAAGGCGAATCGACGTTCCCGGCCGCGACGGCCGAAAACACCATAACTTATACTACAGCAACTAGTTCCCGCTCCGCAAGGGTTTTGTGAATACTCTGCCGGAGGCGATTCCTTTTCCTGCCCCAAATCCCCGCAGAGCCCCTAGAAAACGAGAAAACAATAGACGGAAAATTCGTAACCTATGTATTGCCAATATGTTAGAGCATACATACGACTCGCGAACGTACTTCTGAAACAGCATTTCGTCACTATACGATGCCGATCTCCACTCCCCTTCGCCATGCCGGCTTGTTCCTAGCCATATGGGCTTTTCGTGAATGAGATCATTCGAGGGAACAATTCAAACTCATCAATCGCAGCACCTGCTTCCTTGTGGCGGACGCGCCTCGTGATCGCGGCGGCCTCGGTACCCTCAAACATCAGGACAGAAAGAAAGTGCCATCTGGTTGGCAGCAACGATTCGCCGGCGCGCGGATTCATCTATTACCTCCTTCACATGCCCGCCTGTCGCGCTTCCAATGGCGGCATGCGGTGTAATCTGCGAGCCCGTTTATAATGGCCATGTCAAGGCGTTGCGCCATAATTGTCAGGGGGTGGAAAGGCGGGTAGGGCACGTGTCCGCGGCACCGATTGAGCTTTTGGACGGAATTCATCTCCTGGCGGTCTCGGTCGTTCACACCTATTGGGCGGCACTCGGGCTTGGAGGAACAGTTCTGATCGGCAGTCTGCTCATGGGCGGACTGGGCGGCGATGCCGACGGCGATGTCGATGCCGCCGCGGACAGCGGTCACGATGTAGGACATGATTCGTCGCATCATGACAGCGGCGCAAGAAGCGCACCCGGCATACTCAGCCCGATGATGCTCGCATTCTTCCTCGTCTGCTTTGCCCTGGTCGGTCTCATGCTCACCGAGTGGCAATCCCATTGGGGAAGCGCTTCTCTCGGTCCCGCCATCGGCGCAGGTATCGCTGTCAGCCTCGTCCTGCGAAAGGCGGTCGGCATTATTTACGCCGGCGCCGACGGCGGTAATGAGCCCAGGCCCGGTGACGAAATTGGACTCGAAGCGGAGGTGCTCAGCGCCATCAGCGCTAAAGGCCTCGGCACCATCGCCTATATTGTCCGCGGCATGCGCTATACACGCGCTGCCAGAAGTGCGACCCAGCATGAGTTTCGCACTGGCGATCGCGTCGTCATCACGCGCAGCGATAAGAACGTCTGCACGGTTGCGCCGTGCAGTGATCAGTCACGTTCGTAGAACGGGTCGGAGACCGTAGGGAGACTATATAATGAATGCGTCTGCAACGATTTCGCTACTCGCACAGGCTGCCCCCACCGTCAGCGGTTGGCTCGCAGTCGGCATGATCATCGGACTGCTTTTCTTCGCCGTCATATTCTTTTACTCGTGGCGATACAAAAAAGTCGGTCCCAATCAGGCGATCATCATCTTCGGTCGAAGGGGCGCCAGCGGTCCTCGAGTGTGCAAGGGCGGCGGCTCCATCGTCTGGCCGATCGTCGAACGCGGCGAAATCATCTCACTCGAGTTGATGACGATCGATGTCACCACGGAAAAGATTTACACGGCAACAGGCGTATCAATCAACGTCGAGGCGACGGCCCAGGTCAAGATTCACGGCGACGAAGTGAGCATCAAGACGGCGTCCGAGAGATTCCTGTCGATGCCGACGAATCAAATCATGGATGTTGCGCGGCAGACCCTGGAAGGCCACCTCCGCGCCATCGTCGGCACCCTGACCGTTGAGCAAATCTACAAGGATCGAGACGCATTCGCGTCAAAGGTCCAGGAAGTGGCAACCGGCGACTTGGCCAACATGGGCCTCGCCATCGACAGCTTTACGTTGCGAGACATCCAGGACGCCGAAGGCTACCTCGACGCACTCGGCAAGCCGCGCACCGCGCAGGTCAAGCGCGACGCCATCATCGCCGAAGCCGAAGCCAAGCGTGACGCCGACATCAAGGCGGCGCAGGCAAATCAACTCGCCCGAGAGGCCGAATTCGTTGCCAACGCCAAGATTGCCGAGGCCCAGCGCGATTATGAAATGAAGCGGGCGGACTATCAGGCGTCTGTCAACCTGAGAAAGGCCGAAAGCGACCTCGCCTATGATCTTCAAAAGAACAAAACGGCCCAGTCGGTCAAGGTCGAAGAGATGAAAGTCCAGATCATCGAACGCGAGAAGCGTGTCGAACTCGAAGAGAAGGAAGTTCTTCGCAAGCAACAGGAGCTACTGGCCACAGTCCGAGCCTCAGCCGAAGCCGAGCGATTCCGCATCGAGGCAATGGCCCTCGCCGAAAAAGCACGACTGCAGGCTGAAGCCGAGGGCCGCGCCGCCCAGGAAAGAGCCATCGGCGAAGGTCAGGCCGCCGCCACCAGGGCTCGCGGTACAGCCGAAGCCGAGATCATCCGCGCAAAAGGTGAAGCCGAGGCCCTGGCCATGGAGAAAAAAGCCGAAGCATGGCAGGGCTACAACCAGGCAGCCGTCATGGAGATGGTCGTCAAGGCGCTCCCTGAGTTGGCGCAGGCCATCGCCGGACCGCTTTCAAAAACGGACAAGATCACCATTGTCTCCACCGGCGGCGACGGGCACGGGGCCGGTGCGAGCAAACTGACCAAGGATGTCACCGACATCATCTCGCAGTTGCCGCCCATCATCGAGGCCCTCACCGGAGCCGACCTAGCGGAAATCATCCGCGGCCTGCCCGGCCTCAAACGCGGCGACGTGTCTCCTGCCGGAGGCGACAGTCGGACGTCCGCCTCAGGTGGTTCGGACACGGCAATCAAGCCGCAGGATGGCAAGCGGGCATAGTCACAACGCTTTCTCAATCCCATACTGAATGCGGCCCACAATCGCCGGAGGGAGGCTCTCCGCGCGCAGCCGTGGTTGAGCGTGGACCGGGACAACCGGTCCACGCTTCAGTCCGGTGGACGAGGCGGGCTCGGCACATTTGCGAGCAGTGCTTGCTTTCGACTATCCTCCACGCCCTTAGAAAACAGCCCAAGCCACTTGGGCCGCCACCGGAGAAGTTTGATGCAAGTTCGATTTGACTGCCCCGCCTGCAAAGAGTCTCACGTGCTGGACATGCCCGAGACCACGATTCACATGACCTGCTCCGCCACCGGCAAGCACCTCGAACTACGCCTCGGCCTCGGCGGCGAGGTCAAGAGCAAGATCGTCGGCGACCCGGAAGAATCGACCGTCGACGCAACGGAAGACAAATAGCAAATCAACGGCTCACCACTTTGGCCCGAGAGGTAATCGCGCGTGTCAGACTTTGCCTGCAGCACTCTCGCCAGTTCGAGCGCGACCGTGGTCACCGTCTCCGGTCAGATCACCTTCGCCGAGGCGTCAGACTTCAGCGCCCATCTCGCCCGCGCCATCTCCGACAAGCCCCAGCGCCTCGTCCTCGATTTCTCCGGAGTGACCGTCATCACCAGCGCCGGCATCGGCGCCCTGCTCAAACTCCATCAGGATGTCTCAAAGTGGGATTGCCAGCTCTGGCTTGTCGGCCTCCGCCCAGGCGTGGCGGAAATCATCACCGGCAGTCGCCTCGATCAGATCCTCGACATCGCCGCCTCGATCGACGACGCCCTCAGCGACTGACAAGCGCCCTTTCGCGCCGCCTCAATTCCCCAGCAGCAATCCGACAAACGCATCGATGTCTCGGGCATCTACATACCCGTCCGCGTTGACATCCGCGCTCGTTGCCGGGCACCCCGGATACTGCGATCCATACTCCCCAAGGTCCAGTAGCGCGAGCGAGAAAGCGGCCACATCATCAAACCCGATCCCGCTGCTGCAATTCGCGTCCCCGCGCAGTGGAATGATCACCTCAACATACTGATCACCCGCCTGCGACGTCATGTCCGGCGCGATGCCCAGATCCGACGGCCACGTCGGCACGGACGGCAGCCATTGGTTGCTCACATATCCCCCGCCCTCAACCACAAAAGCCGCCAGTCGCAGCGTCGTCCCCGCCGTCCCCGCGATGCCGAGGTCGGCATAAGGAATCAGCATGTCGAAGCCGCTCGTCGCCGTCTCCGCCCCGGCCGCGTCGAGCTCGGTCACGCCCGCCGCATTGCCGTTGTGCATGCCGACCTGCAGACCGTTGGGATTCACCCCGCCGCTCAGTAGCGCCGATCCGTTCGCCACCACCCCCTGCCCGCGATAGGTCTTCACACCCGGCGCACCCGTCGGAAGCGCAACTTGATCCACATACATCGTGCCCGACGGCGAATTGATGAAGAAAAGCTGGTCCGGCGCAAACCCCGGATCGAGCTGCAAACCCGTGAGCAATTGCAGCCCCGCCGGCGGCGGCGAAAGCGTACTGGTGTTCAGCACATTCTGTCCGCCCGGAATGCTGTCAATCAATAGCGCCATCGCCGTCCCGTTCGCCGACAGATTCCCCGTCAAACTCACGCGTAGTCCGTTCGCCTGCAGACGCACAAACATCTGATCCAGCTCGCACGCATTATCCCCAAGCCCCGTCGGCGTCGTCTGCGTCGCTACCATGCTCACCGGCCCCAGCTTCTGCGGAATGAACAGCCCGTCCAACTCGGCCGGCGCAGGCCCGATCGGCGTCGCGTTGATCGCCAGAATATTATAACCATACGCCGGCATGTTGATCGTGTACGCCGCCTTGTTCGCGTCCGTCAGATTGGTAAACACGTCGCCGGTCACAACATCCTGAACCGTCGTGCTCCCCCCGGGAATCTGCAGATTGGACAGATTGAGCGTCGTGTTGAATGACGAATTCCGAATCCGCGTCACAACCAAGAGCGTCTGCTCCCCCACCGCATGCCGCAGAAACACCCACGACCGCGTCGTGTTCGACGTCACAGGTATGTAAGTCCCGTACTTCAGCGCCGCGCTCGCCTTCCGCGTCGCGATCAGCGTGCGATAAGTCTCCAGCACCGATCCCGGAACCCCCTCCTGCTCCTCGACGCTGCGGCCGTCGTTGTTCTGCGAGTAGCGACCGTTGTACGCCCCGGCATTGAGAATCCAGTAGTTCGACATCGGCGGGCCCGCCACTGCGTTCCACTTGAACGGCTCGCGCATGGGAATGTCGTTGGCGTCGCTCCCGAAGTTCCCCTTCACCCCCAGCATCGCCAATTCGTCGCCGTAATAAATCATCGGCGTGTACGGCTGTGTCATCAGGATGGCAGCCGCCAGCTTCGCCTTCGCCAGGCTCCCGCCGAACGTCGAAGCCAGCCGGTCCACGTCGTGATCGCCGATGATCGCCATCGCCGCTCGTCCCGGCGGCACGTTCGCCGTCGTCAGTGTCATCCGGTCATACAGCGGCGTGGCCGTCTCGTTCGAAAGCGCATCGCGCGCCGCGAATTCAAATGGCTTCGTCATCCCCGCGTCGAAGCCAAGCAGCATTTCAACCCCCGTAATGCCCCAGTCCGCCTGCTCGGCAAACGTGAACACATGCGGGTTCACCTCGCGCAGCGCCTGCTTCCACGGAAACCAGAAGTCATCCATGTTGTAGCCCCACCCATTGGGGCCGCTGCCGTATCGCTGCCAAACATGATCGAGCCGATATCCGTCAATCCCGTCCGACGGATCGCCGTCGTTGTTCGGGTCCAGCCAGTGCTTCGCCCACTCGGTGACCATGTCAAACGGATTCGCGTCGTTCAGGTTCCAGTGAATGAAGCCGACGCTGCTGCCGTTCCACGTGTTGTAAGTCGAGCCGAGGTAACTGGTGTTCGACCCATTCGTAAACGCCAGCCAGTTGTCATAAGGGCTCGCAGGGTTACCCGATGCGTTCTGATACCACGCCGTCTGATGGCTGATCCCGTAAACCACGAAATCGAGGAACACCTTGATGCCCCGCGCATGCGCCGCATCCACAAACGCCAGGAACCCCGCCTCATCCCCAAACCACGGATTAATCTGATCCGCCGCGCCGTGCTGATACCCGTGATACGCCGGCGATGGAAAGATCGGGTTCAACCACACCGCCGTAATGCCGAGCCCCTCAAGGTAATCGAGCGAAGCGGTCAATCCCCCGAAATCCCCGAACCGCTGGGCGTCATTGTTCGAATCGCGATAAGCGATCGGCATGATGTGGTAAAAGACCTCTTCGCGAATGTCGCGAACAATCGGCGTACCAGCTTTCGCCGGCGTACAATTCATCGAAAAGGCGGCGAGAGCAGTCAGAATAATGGTCAGTATCTTCAAACGGCACCAAAGGGGTTGAGTTCAGGAGTGGTCAGACCGCCCGGTGTCAGGCGTCTCAAGGTCGCTTCATCTCAGCTATCGACCATTTTAACCCCCTGGACCCTGTCATTCAAACGTTTTACTAGGCGATTCCGTGGGACGTTTCATGGATCGCTGCGCTTCCGCACGGAGCGTGTCATCGTCCGCGATCGGCCTAACGGGCTTCGACTCATTGATGTGCTTCATTGAGAAAAGTTTGTTCATTCCTTGTTGATAGCCACGAAAATGGTCGCGAATCGGGCCTCGAATTCGCATAATTCCCGTTGTGCCGGACGGAATTGTGCAACTCCCATGCCCGTCTCGTTCGTATAATGCTGGGCAATAGGGCATCCGGTCGCCTTCTGTGACCGGTTCCGGGCTAAAGGGCGATCTGTTCGCTTTGGTTTGCTTCAGTCAACGTGCGACATTTGCGGGACGACCGCCGAGGCGAGGTATTAAGAGTAGGAGGAGACCATCGCATGCCTGCTCATTTAGCAATTCTCGTTCTGTTCCTGATTTGCATGTCCGCGGAAGCCAAGCCGCAGGATTCGACAGCCACCAGCCAGCCGTCCGGCCTTGGGTTGGGTGGCACATCCCAACCCTCTTCCACGACAGACGTGACGCGCAAAGCCAAAAAAGCAAAGTCGCTTAAGCCGTCGAAAAAGGCGGCCAGGGCCAAGGCCAAGGCCAAAGCAAAAAAGGATGCAGAGCGACAGGAGCGAGAATCGCAGGCTAAATTGCAGGAAGAAGAAGCCATCGCCCGCCTTCGCACCGTTCTTGAGAAGCGGCCGCTGCATGGACAGGCCTTCTCTAGTCTCGTGAAGCACTATGTGGATCAGGGTCGGCTGCAGGACCTGGTGAAGGAATATGAGCAACGGATGGACGCCCTCCCTGACAGCCTCCCCGTGAGGCTTGTGCTTGCGAGAGTCTATCTTCGCGCCGCGAAACCACAGAAAGCGGCTGAGCTCATCAAATCTCTGGATCTCCCGGAGACGGCGTCAGCCGACGATCGCTCGAAATTTCTCGTGTTCAAATCCGAGGTTTTTCAGCAGACCGGCAGAACTGAAGCCGCGATCGCCATGCTCGACGAGGCCCGGAAACAGGCAAAGACGCTCTCCGACCGATTCAAACTGGCTGACGCGATGGCTGACCTGTATCTGCGCGACGGCAAACGCGACAAGGCGGCCTCGACGCTGACCGAATTGTCGAAAGAGTTCGCCGACAACTACCTCCACCGAAAGCGCATCGCCGACGGTCTCGCCCAGCGAGACTTGTTCGACGAAGCGGTCAACGAATACCAGGGCATTCTCAAACTCGTTGCGGGCGAGAACGACAAGCGATGCGAGGTGCTTCGGCAAATGGGCAAATGCCTCGAGCGCCTTGACCGGCGCGAAGAGGCGATCGACGCATACTGCAAGGCGGTGGAACTGCTTTCGGCCGGCCACTGGCTTCAGCGGGAGCTGCACGACCGAATCGTGACCCTCTACCGCGCGTCCGGGCGTCTGGAAGACCTCGTCAAATACTGCAGAACACAAGTCGAACGAACTCCGGAGCAAACGGGCATTCGCATTCTCCTCGCGGATGTCCTCATGGCCGCCCAGGATGCCGAAGGCGCGAAGCAGGCGCTTGAAGAGGCGGTGACGCTCTTCCCGAAGGACCCCGTGCTCAGCGAACGACGCGTGCAGCTCCTTCAGCGCCTGGATGACGCGGTAGGCGTCAGCAGTGAATACGAGCGCATCATCTCACAGCATCCCAAGGATGTGGAACTCTACATCGCCTTCGGCCAGTTTCTCGCCGCCAACCGCCAACTGGAGGCGGCCCGGAATCAGTGGAAGCATGTGCTCAACAGCGGGATCACCGATGCTGCGCTTGCCAATCGACTCGGCGGATTGTTCGAGCCGTACGATCTCGACGAAGACGCCATCGAGTGTTACGAGCAGTCGATCAAACTGGCCCCCCGCGAGCCCGAGGGCTACACGGCGCTCGCCCGGCTTTGGTTCTATCGAGGAGAAAAGACGAAGGCCGTGGAGGTGCTTCAACGCATAGCCTCCGCGAATCCGGATGACGCTTCCCTTCATGCCTCGCGCTGCCAGTCCTTGCTGAATCTTGGCATGAACGACGAGGCGCTGGAAGCCATCACACGAGCGTGTGAGATTGACGAGAAGGACGTCGCTCACCAATTCACCCGGGCAGACGTGCTCCTGCAACTCGGACAGGTCGGCGAAGCGCTCAAGGTGCGTCGGGAGACCCTCGACCTCATTCAGAATCCCGGGCAGCAGGCGCTGGCGATGGACGTGCTGGTCAGCATGTACGCCTCTTCAGGTCAACTGGAGTCCCTTTTGGATTCCGAGTCAAAGAAGCTCGAAGCCGATCCGGACGATTTGATGTCGCTCATGATACTTTCCCGCGCGGCCGATTTCGATCGGAAGTTCGCCGACGCGCGAGCCTACCTCGCGCGCGTTCTCAAGATTCAGCCCGTTCACGAACAGGCTATGCAGCAGATGGCCAGGCTCCATGAAGCGGTGGGCGACATCGATGAAGCGGTTGCCGTGTACCAGAAACTCGGCGAGACGCATCCTGTCCGCGCGCGACAGTACTACCAGGCCATCGCCGACCTCAAGCTTCGCTACAACGACAGGGCCGGCGCGATTGAGGTATTCGATCGGATGGTGCAGGCATCCCCGGGCAATGCATCGGTGCTCAAGACGGTCGCCGAGCAGCTTGCCCGGATGGACGAAATCGAAAAGGCCGTTTCGCTCTATGAGCAGAGCCTGAAGATTCGGCCGAATGCTCCGGAAGCCCAACTTGATTATGGAAAGGCCCTCGAAGAAGCAGGAAGACTGGAGGACGCCCTCGCATCCTACAAGACGGCGGCGCTTCAGCGCACGGATCGCGAAGTCGCTCTCGAAGCGATGACCAAGCTTCATGAGACGGCCTCGCAACTCGGCTCCGTGGAAGACATTCTGCAGGAGTTTCAAACGCGAGTAGAGGCGGACCCCGACGACACGCAGACCGCCAGGATGCTGGCCGAATTGCTCATCCGTGAATTCGAGTACGACCGGGCGATGGATGTCCTTGATCTGGTTCTGCGTCACCACCCGCGCGACGCGGAAGTTCAACTCGTCCGCGGCGAGGTGCTGCGCCGCCTGGCGCGATTTGATGATGCCGTGGATGCCTATCGAGGCGTCGTGCGACTTCCCAACGTAGATCGCGATTTCGCGCTCGGGGAGCTCGGCAAGGCCTACTGCGAATCAGGCCGAATCGATCAGGCCCGTGACGTCTGGCGCCAGATCGACCACAAGCTGTACGCCGGTTCCTTGATGAAGAACAACGGACTGCTCGATGATGCGGTTGAGGTCCTCCGCGAGGGAATTCGGCTCAAGCCCGACGACTTCGGTCTGCATCGCAACCTCGTCATTACGCTGCAGGCGGCGGGCAAGGTGGACGAATCGCTCGCCGCCGCCAAGCGGCTGCTCGATCTGGAACCGGACAACATTTTCAACATTCAACAGGTGGCCGAGGCATGCCTCGACCGGGGCGATCGCGCCGGCGCGGCGGAGATCGCCGCACGACTGTTCAGTTCCGCCGTTACGGAAAAGAAGGATAAGAAGAGCGGCGGAGCGGGCAGGATGTCGAGCATGGGCGGCGCGCCGGTTTGGATGATGAGCCTCCAATCTGCGTGGTCGTGGAGTTCCGGGGGGTCTCCCAGGAGCAACCTGGACCGAGGCATTACGTTCTTTACCGAAAACGGACTACTTGCGGAGTTGGAGGAAGTCCTCAAGGCTCAATTGAAGGCCCAGCCCGACAACGCCTTGCTCAAACAGCGTGCAGCTGACCTTTTCGCCGAGCAGTTCGGCAAGCCGGAATTCTCGCTCAGCCTGTTGAAAGAGTTGGAGACCGCCGAATTCCCATTGGAACACCAGGATTGGCTCGGTCAATGCTCGCAAAGAGACCACATGCGTGTGCGTCAGTACCAGCTCATCGGCAGCAAGCCGGGCCTGCGCGACCAGCGTCTGAAAGTTTTGGATGCGGACAAGGGGGCCTTGAGCCGGGACGAGCAGCTTGAACTCGCAGTCATTCGACAATCACAGGGAGCGACGGACGAAGCAGTCGAACTGCTGAAAAAGTCGGTCTCATCCAATCCGGACGATGTGGTCGCCCTTTCGATCCTCGTCGATACTTTGGCCCGCGCGGAGCGATTCGAGGCCGCCGAACCGCACGTTGACGCCCTCGTCGACCTGCTTGCAAGGCAGCGAGAGCAAGTCCGCGACGAAATGATCGAGCGGGTACGCCGTGATTTTGTGCGCACGCTTCCGGTCCAGTTCCAGCTTCGCGTCTCAGAGGAAATGCTTCGTGACATCGCCGACAAATGGACACTCGGCCAGAGCATGTTGTCGGACTTCACCGGCTTCGCGCAGGTGATGGGCTATTTCCGCGCCCGTCTGACGCAGGCGACGATCTACGCGAAAACCGATCGCATCGAGAAGGCCCGCGAGATCTGGAAGCAGCTCGAGCCACGTCGTGAGGCTGACGCGGATGCGTGGACGATGCTGGCGGGCATCACGCAGATGCACGATCAGAATGATTTGGCGTATACCTATTACTCCAAGGCCCTCAAGGCCGCTTCCATCCTCGCTGCCGATCCGCTCATGCAGCAAATCTACGGCGGATCGCTCAATTCGACATGGTACGGCCAGGGCAATGTAATCGACTCTGCTTTCAATAAGATCGTGGAAGCCTTCGCCGGGCAAGACCGGCTCGTCGAGCTGTATGATTTTCTCCGTGAAACGGAACAGTCCGGGAAGGCTCGCCGGGTCGCAGAACAATACAAACTGTACGACGACTTGAAGAAGACCTTCCGTGAACGCCTCGATTCCGCTCGCGAGACGTTTCTGCGCGGCGGCGATGACGTGTTCAATGGAAGCGTTCCCTATTTCATGCACACATGCAAGCTCGCCGAAATCTGCGATCAGACCGGCGATTGGCCCAAAGCCGAGAAAACCTATGAGCAGTATCTCACCGATTTCCCCGACGAACTGGGACTCCTGCTCACGCTCGGAGAGGTCGCCGAAGCACAGGAAGAGTACGCCAAGGCGATCGAGTGGCAGAAGAAGGCACTGCAGGCCAAGGAGCGACTTGCAAGAAAGGCGCGAGATTGGGTGCTCCGTACGATCTACATGACGCCTGCCCCTCCGCAGGTGTTGTCGTCGACACAGCAGGATTCATGGGAGTGGCAGATTCGATGGGGACGAAACACGTGGTGGTACGGCTCGCGTCAGAATCCCCTCGAGCGATGGCCCTCATGGATGCGCATCGCCCAGCTCTATCTCTCATTGGACAACGTCATCGCATCGGGTGACGCGATGGAGCGCGCCCTCGGGCTTGCCGGCGGAGATCGCAAGCAAGTGGGCGATCAGATACTCGCAATCGTGCAGGAACGCCAGCTCACGAAGAAGATGTTGCCGGTCTTAAGGTCTTTGGCCGTGCAGCTCCCGACGGAGGAGCGCGTCCAGTTGGCATTTGCCGAGTCCCTTGAAGCGAATAACCGGGAAGCATTGGCCGCGGAAGTTTACCGCAGAATGCTCCGTCGCGGACTGGCGGGGCTGGGATCATTGGCCCGCGTGCGCGACAAGCTCAAGACCCTTGAACCAAAGGCCGCCCAGCAGGCGATCGACACGCTCGAAACACTTCAGGCCTCGGTCGATCGCGACCCGGATAACGCCAAAGAGCGACTGCGTCTTGCGAAGGCGTTCTTCTATTCAATGCGGCTCGACGATTCGCTGAAGATGCTCGCCGTGGTTCAGGAAAAGGCTCCACACCTGGAAGGGTTGCATGATCTGCTGATCGAGATCTACACGATCAACGGCGACATGGACAAGCTCATCGAGGCAATAAGAACGAAGATCAAACGGACCAAGGACGATGAAGAAAAGCGAAAAACCCGGCGACGCCTCGTGGAGGAGCTCCTCTCCGTGGGCCGGACCGATGAGGCCCTCGAGGAATTGAAGGACGTCGTGGACCCACGCGACCCTTCAAGCTACGAGCGCGTCGGATTCCTGCTCCACTATTTTGGTCGTCACGACGAGGCGGTAAAGCAGTTTGAATTATCCGGCAAAAGCCACAGCGGCAATATGTGGGGCTCTGATGATCCAAGCAAGAAGGCGATCGCTCGCGCGCTCGTCCTAAAGGGCGATCTGAACGCCGCGACCGAAAAAATTCTCGAAGCCGTGCAGGAAGGCGCTCGCAAGGCGACACAATTCGCCGGAATGGCCGGCCTCTACTCCGCATTCGATCAGCAACAGAACTATTTTGAGTCGTTCGTGCCGCTCTTCGTGATTCGGCCGAAGCTCCTTGATGAAGTCGAGGCTCGACTCGTGAAGCAGCATGAAGAAAATCCGGAGGACCCCCAGCCGGCCAAGCTCCTCATGCAGTTATACGATCGGCTGGGTCGCGCCGACAAGTCGGAGAAGATTCTGGACAAACTCACCTCCAAGGGTGCGTCCGATCAGACGCTGGCCGCCCGAATCATTGACAAGGCCATCGAGCGCCGAGAGTACGCCAGGGCCATCGAACTGGCGACAAAATGGATCGAACAGCAGCCCAAGCCGCAGATGCCGCCCGGCATTCCCGCGCAGTTCGCCGGTATGTATCTGATGATGTCGCCGAGAAACACGATGATCTGCAAGCTCGGCGATGTTTACTGGAAATCCGGCGACAAGGACAAGGCATTTGAGGCATATCGTCGAATTGTTGACGAAAAATTGGACGAAACGCAGATCGCCTACGCCGCGATCTGCAGCCTTCGCGGCCGGGAAGCCGAAGCGAAGAAAATCGTCGAGGAAACGCTCGAAAAGCAGAAGGTCAAATCGCCGGCCCTTCTGCAATTCCGCGCCCTCCTGGCGATCGTCGACAACCAGCTGGAGCAGGCATTCGACTGTCTCGAAGACGCTGCCGAGTTGGGTGATGCGCAAAGCGCCGGCCCATTTGGATACGACTCGGGCGACGGCGGTGGACTGGCCCAACTTTCCGCCTTTGCAAGCAGAACCGGGCTCATCGAGCGCTTCGCCGAATTCGCGAGAAAGCGGATATCGAAGAATCCGAACGATTGGGAAAGCCACTCGGCGCTGGCAAATCTGTATTACCAGGAAGGTCGCACCGAAGACGCTTTCACCGTTCTCGATGAGGCCGCGAAAATAAAATCGCTCCGGCAACAGGTGTTGCAGCAGCGTGTCCAATGGCTTGAAGGCCTGGCTGTCCCGGACCAACTCATTGCGGCCTACGGAGAACTGATCGAGGCCTCGGAGAAAAAAGTCAAGTCCGGGTCCAGCAACAGGATGTCCTTTTTCGGCGGGTCGTCCGAACCACAAACGACCAATACCGAAAAATTGCGTGAAAGACTCGGCGACCTCCTGTGGCAATCGGCCGACAAGGACGCTGCTGAAAAAGTCTGGACGGAGAGGATGAACCTGAAAAAAGCGTCCAGCCGCATCGCGCTGGCCTCACGGTTTGAGAATCGAGAAGACTTCGATCGGGCGGAGGCTGAATATCGCGCCGCGATCAAGCTCGAACCGGATAACAGCGAAGCTCATGGTAAGCTCGTGGAACTCGCCTTCCACAAAAAGGACTACGGAGAGTCGCTCGATCACCTTCGCGAGGTCTTCCAACGCCGATATGTTCCCAAGAAGAATCGCGAAGAGCAGAACGATCCGTACAACTTCATTCCGCGCCGCCGTTACGGCGTCCCTTCGGATCAGGGCGAAGACTATTCCAGCTACGCCGCGGAACTTGCTCGAATTCCGGAGATCGCGGCACGCCTCAACAAGCCCGCCGACACCGATGCGACCGACGCAAAATTGGCTGTCGCGGTTCTATGCGGATCTTGGCAGGACGCCGAGCCGATTCTTCGCCAGCGGCTCGACGACACTCCGTATGAGCCCATGGTCTGGAAGCTCTGGACCATCGTCAACGAGCGAAAGGGAGACTGGGCCGAAGCGGCGCGGGCCAAGGACTATGTTCGCCGACTGGAACGCACTTCACTGCCAAGGCATCGCGATGAGTTGGCGCTTGTCCTCGCGGGAAAGCACATCAAGGAAGCGGCAGCCGGCGTCAAACAATCAATGATGTCACGTCTCGCGTCGGGTCGACAGTCGCCGTCCTACCAGTCATCCTACTATTTCGATAACTATTACGGAGGTCCTGAGGATGGCGTCGAAGAACTCGCGCTCCTCTACGTCAAGCTCAAGCAGTTCGATAAGGCTGAGCATCTCTACCTGATCGGCAGCGATAGCTCTGCCGCACAGACCCTGCCGGCCATCGCTTCGTTGATGTGGAGTCAGGACGAGAAGGACCGCGCCACCGAGCTCCTCGAACTTGCCTCGATCCTCTCGGACAGTGGTGATTCAGTCGTTCAATACGCGGGAGTCCTGGCGGATCGGGGGCGCGCGAATGAAGCAAGTGAGTTGCTGATCAGACAGTATCGCTGCATTCGCGATCAGAACATAAACAGCAGCCCGTTCGCCGCCATGTATGCCATTTTCAACAACAGTGGTCGCGAGAATCAGTTTGAAGACTACCAGGAACAGAATTGTTCCCGAACTCTGCACGATGTCCTCCGTCGCGGAAGACTGCTCGACGAAACGCTTACCGAACTCCGCAAGGAGGCCACCGCCAACCCCGATGACAAGCGACTGTCCAAGCTCGTGCTGAGCCTGCTCATCAGGGATCGACGATGGACCGAGGCCAGAGAAGCGCTGACCGCCTGGCGCGCGTCTCGGCCGACGGATGAGACCATCCTCACCGAATTGCTCCACGCTTGCATGCAGCTCGAAGAATGGAAGGACGCCCTTGAGGTCATCTCCTCCTTAAAGAAGGAATCGCCGGAGGCGGCCGAAAAGATGCGGCTATGCGAAGCGTTCCTGCGGCTGATGCAGGACGACAAGGATGCATGCCTGTCACTCATCGACGAGCACCTGAAGCGATCCGCCGCGCAGGAACTCGATTCATGGTCTGAGCAATTGACCAGCCTCCTCGTCGCGATGCATGAATATGATCGGCTCGTTAGCTTCCTGGAGGGGTGCAATCGTCGCGGCAAACTGACCGACCCGGCGGGAAGCGTATTGTGCCGCCTTTACATGCGATCTTCGAGGTGGTCGGACGCCGCCGAGCTGGCGCTCGAAAAACTCTGGCAGGACAGCGCTGCACTCGACGAAAATTCGCCTTGGTATCTTGCCTTGCGAACGATTCTCGAACAGGCAAAGTTGGCCGGAGCCGAGACCAAGCTCGAGCCCGATCGTCGTGAGGATCGGGCGATGCTCGCCATCGTTGAACGGGGCCCAGATGCCGGCGTCGAGGCTTTTGCCGCTGCGGTTGACGCTGATTCCGCCAACGACCGGGCACGACGAGGACTCGTCTTTGCAAGCTTGCTTGCCGGAAACATCGAAGCGGCTGTCCGAACCAATGAAGACTTTGTCAGTTGGCTGGCGGAGCGCCGGCATCAAGTCTGGCAGCGCCCGCCCGCCCCTTCGATCAGCGACTCAACCGGTGAATGGGTCAAGAGCATGCAGGCCCGCGATCTCGATGCGTCGGGCATTCTCGGCCTGACGATGTCCTTCTCGAGTCTGCTGCAACAGGTAATCCAACCGGGCGGACGACAGAACAACATGCCCGGCCCGCGGTTTTATGAGGAACTCTGGAAATCGCATGAGCAATTGCAGTTGACTCTGCTATGTCGCTCGAACGACCCCGAAGCCGTGACTCGGCGATTGCAATTACAGGAACGATATGCAAAGGCCGAGGCGCAGACGGCAGGCTCCGGCAATTCCGGCTCATACAGAACGATCTCAGTCATGGGCGGTACAACGACGTACTACTATAACGATCCGTTCGGCGGAAATAATCCTGCTCAGACGACCTTTGATGCCGATTGGCGATCCGCCGACCATGACATGCTTCTCAAATACAGGTCCTTCGAGCCGCTGATCGAATCACTCGAGTCCCTCGGAAGTCGAATTTCACCGGATATGCAGTATCCGCTGAGCGAGGCCTACGCGGCTGTCGGAAAGGAGGCGGAAGCCCGAAAGTGGCGAGACAAGGCGGTGGACGAACTTGTCATGAAGCTGCGCAAGGAGCAGACGAATACCTCAAACCGAAACAGCAATTCCTACAACTGGAGATGGTACAGCTACAACCGCATGGGCGATCAAATCGCAAATACCATTCGATCGGCCATGTTCTTCACCCTCCCGGAAAAAGATGAAGAATCCGATGATAACGCACTGACCTCTGAACTCGTCGGCCCGCCGAACGAACTTTGGCGGTTCGCGATGATCGATCCAGAGGCCAGGGACAGGCTCCTTTCTCTCGCCGCCCAGATCGGCCCCGGTTGGGAGGCGTCCAATACCATCAGACAACTGATCGCGTTCCATAAAGCGAAGCGCGAACCCACGCAAATCATCACACTCATCGAAAAAGCCTCGACCGGAGAGGATCTGCTCAAGTCGCCGCTGCTCACCGATTACTTCCGTTCGTGTTTCGAAATCGGGGATTTTGATCGCATCGAGCGATTGCTCTTGCTGATCGAACCGATGGGAGCGCAGATCGAAAACGACGCCAAGCTCATGAGACTCATGCTCCTCGCACATCAGGGCAGGGCGACCGAGGCGGATGCCCTTGAGTCTGAGTTGCTGGCGAATTGTCGTATGGAGGCGCCCACCAAACTTCGGCCTGATGAAGCACTCCTGGAACCTCTCGGTTCACGCGGTTTCCGCAATATCCAAAGATCGTATAGCTCGATGAGTTACAGCGGGATGTACTTCCCCATGATGTTTCCACAGCGTAGCTTTCTTCCTGGCGGTTCCGGTATCCGAAATGCTTTCACCATCTCCGCCCTCGCGACGACATTGGGTGTCCGTTTCGATCCCCAGGTTCGCCCCGAAGATGTCACGGTCGATGAGATCCGAGAAGCCTATGCACGCCACCGTCTCTTTGACCGCGCGGCCCACATTGTGAACGCATCCATCGAACGGCTGAAAGAGGATGCCGCCGCCTCGGAACGCATGGCGCTCCTTTCAACCAAGGCGGATTATCTCACCCGGAGCGGTCAAACGGCGGAAGGCCGCGAGATTGCCGGACAAGTCGAGCAATACTGGCAGGAAGAAGCCCGGAACTCGCCCCTCGCAGCCAACCCCTATCTCAAGCTCGAGGGACTGTACAATACGAAAGCCATGGGCCGCGATAAGGAACGCGCCTATGCTGCGTTCTGCGAGGCGCGCCGGCGCGACCCGAGTATCGACCCAGCAGGTCTGAAGGAGGCCGGATATCTGTTCAAGCTCAAGAAATACGACGACGCCTGGAGGCTATACAGCGGCATCATTGCTCGCGGTGAACTGAATGATCTTGCGCGCAATCGCTCGCGGCAAATGAACTTCAGCGTGCCGTCTCTGGTAAGCTCGAATATGACAATGTTTCAGGCCGGCATCTCTGCACATCACGCGGGCGAAAAGCTGGCGGCGGCATCGCTGCTGCGACAGGCGATCTGGCGGAGTCCGAATCACAAACTGGCCAAGGAGGCCGGGGAGTTGCTTGAATGAGCCCTATCGAAACACCAACAGACTCAATAAAGCAGGTACTAGAAGCCCTGCGCCGTCGGCAGCGAATTGTTCACGTCGTCGAGTTCGCATCATTGGGTTTGCTGTACGGTGCCGCTGCGGCGGCAATCTTGGGTGCGACGCGCATATTTCTAGGCACTGCGGAAGCGCCGTGGCTCTCGCCATGGGCCGTCCTCTCCTTCGCACCGCTGGGTTGCGCCGTCGGTGCGATCATGGGCGCCATATTCCGAGTCGATAGTCTCCGAATCGCCCGGGCAATGGACCGCGCATCAAACAGCGAGGATCGCTTCGCCAGCGCGCTTCAACTAAGAGAGCACCACCGGTCAGCGCGTGTGAAGCTGGTGACACAGGACGCCATTGCCTCGATTCACGATGTACCCGTCGAAAACGCCCTGCCCATTCGCGCACCGAGGGAACTGAGACTCCTCCCTCTGCCCGCCGCGGCACTCGCGTTGTTCCTCTGGCTGGCTCCCGCTCCCAAAACCGATGCGACGCCGACAACCCCGCCGGAAGTGACGGCGGACCAGTGGAGCGAACTGCACAATGAGCTTAAAGAAGAGCTGGATCAGCTTCCGAAGCCCGAAACGCCGGAAGAAGAGGAACTCCGCCGCGAATTTGAAAAGCTGGCCTCCATGCTGGAGAAAAAGCCGCAGGTCAAGGAGGTCTTCGAGCAGATCGCCAAACTGCAAACACAGTTGGACGAGCGCCGACGGAACTTGCCGGGCCGAAATCTTTCGATGCGCCAGGCTTCAAAGGCGGTGCGATCATCCGCTGCCCTGCAGCAGTTCGCCCAGGAGTTGAAATCGGGCAACTACTCGAAGGCCGCCAAGGCGCTCAAATCGCTCTCGAAGCAGATCGGCGACGGCTCCCGGAAGCTCTCCGCGGAAGAGTTCGAAGCGACCGCTTCAGATTTCGATCGTCTGGCGGAAGCCACCCAATCCCACGATGAACTCAGTCATGCATGTAAGCAGTGCGCAACGGCTGCATCGTCGATGAACAGCAGCAAGCTCTCCAACACGATGAATGAGCTGTCGCGCATGCTACGGAAGAACGCCGAGAATCTGAGGGAGTGCGACAAGGCGTGCAAAGCCTGCAGCATGCTCGATTCGCTGAAGCGCCGCCTTAATGAATGCAAGAGTTGCAGCACCTGCAAGAGTGGCAAGTGCGGCAAGTGCGCCTCGTGCAGTAATGGTAATTTTGTCCGGCGCAGCAACAAGCAGGGCGGCAGTAAGGCGGGCTGGGGTACGGCCGACAACTGGCTCACCAATCAGATGAACCGCGCTGCCGGCCAGCGAACGCCGGCCCTCGCGGAAATCAAGGAACAAGGCGGTCGCCAGACGAGTTTCTCCGTCGTCTCCAAGGATGAGCGGGTCGAGAGCGCCATGCCCTACAAGGAAGTTTACGCTGAGTTTGTTCAGAAGGCGGAAGCCGACCTTGCCATCGAATCCGTCCCGCATTCCTACCGTGAATACCTGCGGCGATACTTTGAGGGGATCCAACCGGCGGATGGTGCCTCCGAGCCGACTTCGGAGGATTAGACCCTCCCCGGAGACACCGCTCTCGATCTTGCACTAAACCAAAACGCGTTTGAATTCTGTTAACCCCCTTGGGCCCCGTTTCCCGGGTGACGCATGGAACATGACATCAGTCGCGAAAGCGTTGTGCTATTTCAAGAAAACTTCGATCGGCTAAAAGCCGAAATCGGCCGGCGCATCGTCGGATATGCCGACGTTGTGGATCAGGTTCTCACGGCGATGTTCGCCGGCGGCCACGTCCTGCTCGAAGGCGTGCCGGGTCTCGGCAAGACGCTCCTGGTCCGAACCATCAGCGAAGCCACGCATCTCTCGTTTCGCCGGATACAATTCACGCCCGATCTCATGCCTGCCGACATCACCGGCACCAACATCATCCACGACGACGAACACGGGGGCCGACAATTTCGCTTTCAGCCCGGGCCGATCTTTGCCCATCTCGTCCTGGCCGATGAAATCAATCGCGCCACGCCGAAGACACAATCTGCCATTCTCGAAGCCATGCAGGAGCAGCGCGTTACCGTCGGAGGAACGACGCACGTTCTGCCCGACCCATTCTGGGTGCTGGCCACGCAAAACCCCATCGAGATGGAAGGCACGTATCCTCTGCCCGAGGCCCAGGTCGATCGCTTCTTCTTCAAAGTGAATGTAATGCCGCAGGGCGAGGAGGAACTGCTGGGGATCATCGATCGCACAACCGGCGACGATCTCGTGGAAATTCAGCCGGCACTCTCACGCGATGACATCTCACAGATGCAGCACACGGTTCGGCAGGTTCTCGTCGCGGACTTCGTGAAGCGCTATGCGGCAAGAGTCGCCCTCGCGACGCATCCTGACAACGACAAGGCGACGCCGATGGTGCGTCAGTTCGTTCGCTATGGCGTCAGTCCGCGCGGCGTGCAGACGCTGATCCTTGCCGGAAAGGTCCGCGCCCTGATGGCCGACCGGTATAACGTCAGTTGCGAGGACATTCGTGAAATCGTCCGACCCGCCTTGCGCCATCGGATCATTCGCAACTTCGAAGCGGAGGCTGAAAACGTCTCAACAGACGCGATCCTCCTCGACATCCTTGAACTCGTTTCCGAGCCGGCCGCTGTGGCCGCGCGATGACTTCATCCCGGCGGTTACACCATGGCTGACGCCTTGTTCGACAAGGACTTCCTCAAGAAGCTCGAGTACCTCGACCTGATTGCGCGGCGACTGATCTTTGGCCGGCAACAGGCCCTCCGCGCCAGCGTCAAGAAAGGCGCCAGCATCGAGTTCAAGGATTTCCGTGAGTACAGCCCAGGGGATGATCCTCGCACCGTCGATTGGGCTGTCTACGCCCGACTGGGGGAGCTGGTCATCAAGCTCTATCGCCAGGAGGAGGAACTCGATCTCTGGATACTCCTTGACGGCAGCGGCTCCATGACCTTTGGCGAGCCGAGTAAGTTCGACCATGCCCGGCGAATCGCCGCCGCGCTGGCCTACATCGGCATGTCAAACATGGACTCGGCCGGGGTCGTGCCGTTTTCCGCCGATCTGAAGACCGGTCGCACCAGAATGCGCGGTCGCGGCAAAGTCTTCGGCCTGCTGGAGTATCTCCAACAATTGCGACCGGACGGTCGAACCGATCTCGTCAGCATGTCCCGAGCCTTCGTCTCCCGCGTACGACGCCCCAGCTTGATCGTGATCCTCTCGGATTTCTACGGGCTTCAAAGTGCGCGGCGGGCTCTCGACCAGTTGCGATTCTTCAAACACCAGCTTTACGTCATTCAAATGACATCGGCCTGGGAACTGGACCCCCCCATCCGCGGCGAACTGCGACTTCAGGACAGCGAATCGTCAGAAATCGAGGACCTGACAATCACCGATTCCATGCTTCGCAGATACAAGCAGGAATACGATCGGTTTGGAAAGGATCTTCGCGCATACAGCATGCGGCACGCCATCGGCTACGCCCAAACGCGCAGCGATACCGCATTCGACAATTTTATCCGTGATATTCTGCAACGAGGAGGGCTCTTGTCATGAACCTCCTCGCGCCTTCCGGCCTCTGGCTTGCACTGGTCATCCCCGCCGTCGTGGCGATGTACCTGTTGAAGATCAAACGCCGCCGCCAGACCGTGCCCGCAATCGAATTCTGGCGCGAGCTGGCGGGAAAAACGCAGGTACGATCGCTCTTTCAGCGACTCAAACGCTGGCTGTCCCTCGCCTTGTGGCTTCTCATTGTGTTGTGCCTGATTCTCGCTGTGTCGAACCCCGTGCTGTCACTCGGTCGAATCAAACCGCAGTCGATTGTCATCATCGTCGATAATTCCGCGAGCATGCAGTCTCGTGAAGCCTCGGGCGACAACCCCCCATCCACGCGCCTGTCGCTCGCGCTGGCGGCGGTTGACGAGCTGACGACCCGGCGACCCGTGATGGATGAATGGCTACTGATCGAGTCGTCGATACGTCCCAGAGTCCGACAGCCGTGGACCACCGATCGCAAGGCCGTCCGCGACGCGGCAACGCAAATCGCGCCCTGCTTTGGCGCTTCCGATGTCAAGACCGCCGTGGAGCTGGCTTCACAATTGCTCACCGGCAAGGAGCGACCTTGTATCGTCGTCATTTCGGATGGCGGCGCCGGCGTCGTCGAGAAGCTGATCGCCGGTAACGACAAGATTGTGCACTGGCCGATCGGCGAGACGAATGACAATCTCGGCATTACGCGACTCGCGGTACGCCCCCAAAGAGACGAGCTGACGCATCATGTCTTCGTACGTGCGACGAATGGATCCGCCGCAAGTGTGGAGACCAAGATCGTCTTCGAGCTGGACGGTTCAATCACTTCCATCGAGCCGATGACGATCGACGCCGGAACGAGTTCCGAGCGAACAATCACAATCAATGCCCCGCAGGGCGGCGTGCTGCGCGCCTATCTGGATCGCGAAGACGCCCTGCCGCTCGATAATGAGGCGTTCGCCGTCCTGCCTCCGATACGCGAGGCGAGTGTCGCGCTCGTGGCCCCACCCGACGAGTCGTTCTTCTTCGAACAGGCGATTCTGGCGATGGACTCCCTGGTTGATAAGGCCGAAAGCCGCGTCCTCTCGCCGGAAGAATTCGACGATGCCACCAGCTCGTTCTCGCCGGACGTCGCAATCTTCAACAATTGCAAGCCCGCGCGCTTGCCGGATCGAGGGCGGTTTGTCTTTGTAAATCAGTGGCCTGAGCAGCTCGGCGCAAGGTCGATCGGCCGGCTCGAACGCCCTTCCCTCTCCATCACCGATCGTGACCATCAGATTACAAAATACCTCGACCTCGGAGCCGTGGGCCTTGCTCGGGCCGTTCGCGTGGACGTCCCCGAAAGCGCACAGGTCCTCGCCCAATCCGAAACCGGCGACCCACTCGTTTTCCTGGTCTCGGAGCCGGACCGCACCTCACTGTGCATCGCCTTTGACGTCATGGAGAGCGATCTCCCGTTTCGCGTCGCCTTCCCGCTCATGCTGCGAAATGCCATTTCCTTCCTCAGCGGTGAAGGAAGCGCCTGGGTCCTCGATCAGTACCGAATCGGTCAGACGATTGAACCCCTGCGCGAACTCCCGGACGCAATCACACATGTGACGGCGACTCAATTGGATCAGAGCGGCGTCGCTTCGTCGGAGCTGAACGTCACCAACCGTCGGTTCACCTTTGCCGGCACTGCCCGTCCCGCACCGATCCGTTTTCAAATCGGCGGCGACGATGCCTACACCGCGGTAAACCTGGCGGACGAAAGTGAGAGTCGCATTGCCCCCGCCAGGCCGGACTCCTCCTTCGAGCAAAAACTCGTGCTCAGCGGACGCCTGCTTGGCGCCATGCCCTGGTTGGCGCTCGCCTGTGCGGCGACGACATTGATCGGCATCGAATGGCTGACCTATCACCATCGCTGGACTGAATAAGAATGCGTTTTGAAGCGGCATGGTATTGGCTCCTGCTGGCCCCGCTGCTTGCCCACCTTGCGTGGCAATCGCGGAGAAGCTACGCGCAGCTTGAGCCTGCCGCGCGCTGGGGAAGCTTGCTTCTGCGCACCCTGTGTATGCTGTGCCTCCTCGCGGCCATCACAAGGCCATCCTATTTGAGTCACTCCAATCACCACCACGTTGTATTCCTACTGGATGATTCGCAGAGCGTCACATTGGAGAACCTCGACGCAGCCATTCAGGACATCGACCGCATCGCGAAGGAGGCCGTGTCTTCCGACAAAGACACGCGCATCACCATGGTGGCCTTTGGGCGCACGCCGCAACCGCTCATTCTCTCCCAGCAAGGCTGGTCGCAATGGCCGGAAGATGCCTCTGACAAGCTCCATTATTCAACCCTTCTGCCGCAACTCTACATAGACCGGACGCGCCTTATCTCAGGCCAGACCGGGCCGGACAAAGTCCCCCTTGAGAAGCTTGAGGCCCGCATCGCTTCAATCGAAAAATTCCGCGACGAGGTGATCGGCGAACAGACAGACCTGGAGAGCGCCCTCACGCTGGCGGCGAATATCGGCGTCACGGGCGAGAGAAAGACGATCTACGCCTTCACCGACGGCCAGGCGAATCTCGGCCGTTGGCAAAACGCCCTGGACGTCGCTGCGACGGCGGGGATTCAAATCAACACGGTCAAGCTCGGGAAGTTGCCTCCTCCCGAAGTGGCTGTTGCCGAAGTTGTTCTGCCGCAGTCGGTAAAGGTGAATCAAGGGTTCACTGCTGAAGTCCGCGTTGCTTCAAGCGTCGAGACGACGGCGCGGCTGAGCGTCTTCAAGGACGGCGTCGCGGTCCACGAGCAGGACATCGTCGTTTCGCCGGGCGAGGCCACGGTTCGGGTCCCGCGAATGTTTTTCCGCGACAAGGGCTTTCACAAGATTGAAGCCTCAATCAAGGCAAGCGACGACACCAAACTGCAGAACAACACCGCCCGCGCTCTGGTTGTCGTTCCCGGACAGGCTCGGGTTCTATACGTGGACTCGAACGAAAACCAGATGCCGTATCTCAAGAGTGCCCTGGAGCTCGAAGGCATGGAAGTCGAGGCCCGACCCGCCACAGGCATCCCGCAGGACATTTCTTCACTCCTCGGCTTCGATGCTTTCATTCTGTCGAATGTGCCGGCCGATCGCCTCACCTACCCGCAAATGAAGATCATCCGCAGCTACGTCCGCGATTTTGGCGGCGGCTTCATCATGCTCGGCGGCGATCAAAGCTTTGGTCTCGGCGGTTACTACGGAACGCCCGTCGAAGAATTGCTGCCCGTAAAAATGCCGATCCAGAAGGACATGACCCGGCCGTCACTCGCGATCATGCTCGTCATCGACAAATCGGGAAGCATGTCCGGCGTCAAGATCGAACTTGCCAAGCGCGCCGCATTGGCGACTTCCGAGGCGATCAATCCACGCGATCAGATCGGAGTCATCGGTTTCGATGGAGAAGCACGCGTCATCCTCGAACTGACATCCGCCGGAGATCGAACCTCGATCGGTTCGAGCATTGCCGGTCTCGATGCCGGCGGCGGCACATTTCTCTATCCCGCCCTCGAAGATGCTCACCAGCGACTCATCGAGAGCAACGCTCGAAAAAAACACGTCATTGTCCTGTCAGACGGCCAGACTCAGGGATACGGGTACGAAGAACTCGTACAGGCGATGAGCGCAGATGGCATCACCCTGTCGTCAGTTGGTATCGGAGGGGACGCCGATATGCGCCTCATGGAGGCCATCGCGGCTGCCGGAGGCGGTCGCGCCTACTTTACCGACGACTTCTACAGCATCCCCCAGATTTTCACGCGCGAAGCGCTTCGTGCATCCAACAGCATGCTGGTCGAGCAACTCGTCCAGCCGGTCGCCGTGGGCAAGGATGCATGCCTCGACGAAATCGACACGGACGAACTCCCCCTGCTCTCGGGCTATGTCGCGACCACAGCTAAACCGGGAGCCAATCTGCTCCTCGCGTCTGATTCGGGCGATCCGATCCTCGCCAAATGGCGATTCGGACTCGGCCGTACGGCGGCGTTCACTTCAGACACCAAGCCCCGTTGGGCCGAAGACTGGATTCAATGGGACGAATTCGCTCGCTTCTGGAGCCAACTCGTTCGCAGCATAACCGGCGAGAATCTGTCCAGAAAAATCTCGATCGAGATGTCCCATCGACTAGAAGATGACCAGGTCGTCGTACAGATCGATGCGCATACTGCTTCCGGGGCATTCGTGAATGACGTGGACCTCGAGCTATTCGCCATGGACTCAAGCGGGCGCCCTCACAAAGTAGAAGCGGCCCGCGTCGGACCGGGCGTACACGAGGCCCGCTTCGACAAACTTGAGTATGGCCGCGATCAACAGTTTGTGTGCATGCTGTCCGGCGCCCAAGAGCAGAAACCGACGACCTATGGATTCGTATACAGCTACTCGCCGGAGTTCCGCACCCTCGGCCCATCCGCTGAGTTCTTTCGGCACGTTGAGGACAGACGCATCGGCGAAGTCATGGATGTAGGTTCGGCCAGGTTGTCGCTCTCGGCACGACGCACGTCATCCTGGGTGCCGTTCTGGTCGTGGCTGCTTATCGCGGGACTGATGATCATTCCGATCGATATTCTCGTCAGGAGGATGGGATAGAGTTGCCCTCTCGACGGACTTTGCGATGCCCGTGCGAAGATCAGGCGATAGACCTCGTCCTGCGCCATTCTTTCGCCTAAACCGAATCGATCATTCCTTGCGGTTGCTCTGCCTTCAATGGGGCGAGGCCGGCGAGATCCAAAGATTGAATCGAGTTCAGGCTAACAGATTCTAAAGCGGATTTCGTTCGATCGTACCGTATCTGCAGCGCTCGGGCAGTGCGGACGTCTCGCCCGCAGGAAGCGGCGACCCCCAGGGACCCAGACGACCGAGTGAAAAACAGGCTAAAGCGGCTTGAGCATCTGTGTAGCATCCGGCGCCTCTGCCGGACGTGAGTCGCAAGGAACTTTTCCTGATATACAACGCTGCATCAACGCGCAATCTGCCACAATACTTCACGCCGATCATCTCTCACAATGAATCATACAATCCAGCCTCCCTTCCAAGGCGCGGACAGTGAGCAAGTATCAAGCTATGAGCATTAGAGCGGCTTGCGCATCTGCGTAGCGTCCGGCGCCTCTGCCGGACGTGAATCGCAAGGAACATTTCCTGATATACAACGCTGCATCAACGCGCAATCTGCCATAAGCGATGAGTGCGCAAGCATAAAGCGATGATGATAAAGCGATGAGCACCAAGCGATGAGTGTCTCCTTTGCTATGCATAGACCAGCGCCCATCCCGCCCCCAATCCGAGCCGCGCGCGTCAGCAAGCGGTACCAGCAACGCCGGTTGCCACAGCGCATTCATCGCCAAGCGCCAACGCAATCCCTGCCGCCGCCTCAGCATTCCTCTCGGCCCCTTCGCCCTCCAAGCCCCATGCCGATATTCCGACGCATTCTCCTACAGCCTGCAGCCTCGCGCCTCAGTCCCCGAGCTTCGGACGTCAGATCCTCCAAATTTCGACTTTTCGACGTTTCGACTTTTCGACGTTTTCACCAAAAACCGCCGGAAACTCCAAGCGCCCCAACCCATGCCCGCCACAAGCGTTGGCACGATTTCCCCGAGCACTGTGTCACCTTATGTCACCTTCGATTTTGCACGACTTGCGCGCGAGCAACGCGCTGGTCTTTACCCTCGGCACCTTGGCCCCTGGACCCCTCGGCCCCTTTTTTCACCTTCGGAAACTGTTCACCGACGGACGATTTGCCCTCCCCGCTCGACTGCCCGGCGCCCTTTTCGTAGCATATCCGCCGCTAAGTTGGAGAAACAAAAAGCACCGCCACCCGACGGCTCATACCAGGAGACAGCCACCCATGCCCAGCCCGCTTAAAGGCCGACACTTCGTGAACATGACCGACATCAATCCGGATGAGCTGGCCACCATCCTCCAGACCGCCGCGAAGGTGAAAAAAAGCCCCGGCGAGTTCGCCACCAAGTTCACCGGCAAGACCCTCGCCATGATCTTCCAGAAGCCCAGCCTGCGCACGCGCGTCTCCTTCGAGGCCGGCATGACCCAGATGGGCGGCCACGCGATCTATCTCTCGCCGAGCGACATCAGCATCGGCAAGCGCGAGATCACCGAGGACATCGCCATTGTCCTCTCGCGCATGGCCGACATGATCATGGCCCGCGTCTTCGGCCACGACATCGTCGTCGACCTCGCCAAGTCCTCCCGCGTCCCGGTCATCAACGGCCTCTCTGACTACGAGCACCCCTGCCAGATTCTCGCCGACTTGCAGACCGTCATCGAGCGCAAGGGCAAGCTCGCCGGGCTCAAGTTCGTCTATTGCGGCGACGGTAACAACGTGGCCCACTCGATCATGTTCGGCGGCGCCATGTCAGGCATGCACGTGACCATCATCAGCCCCGAGGGGTATAAGCCCGCGGCGAAGGTGGTGGAGGAGAGCCAGGCCATCGCGAAGAAGATGGGCGGCAGCGTGAGCGTCAGCGGCGACATGCCCGGCGCGGTGAAGGGGGCCGACGTGCTCTACACCGACGTGTGGGCCAGCATGGGCCAGGAGGCCGAGGCCGAGGAGCGCAAGCGCATCTTCAAGGGCTATCAGATTGATATGAAGGTGCTGGGCATGGCCGACCCGGACTGCGTGCTGCTGCACTGCCTGCCGGCGCACTACGGCGACGAGATCGCCTACGACGCAACGCGGACCAGGAATTCGGCGATCTTCGACGAGGCCGAAAATCGAATGCACGCCCAGAAGGCGCTGATGCTTCACCTCGCCGGCGCTGTCTGAGAACGGGGCCTGGCGGCGGAGAGAGCGGCGGAATTGATGCGGCCGGGCAACGCGGCGGGCCCATGATGCCGACGGCGTTGCACCAGAGGCGTTGTCCGCTACGAGCCGCGAAGTCGGCCCATGCAGCAGGCCTTCACCAGGCGTCACAGCCGGAACCCATTTGCGGACCCGGCGCGATCGGCGCCAAAAAGCTAATCGCCGCACTTCGCGCGAGTTGCGCTTCGAACGTCCGCAATTCGATGATTTCCGACGAATGCGCGCGACCGTCCAAACCCCCGCGGCACGGTCGTTGCCCCTCTGTACCGGCGAGAGCGATGGGGGGATTGAGAGATGGCAAGGTCGATTGGATGTCTGTCAGCACTGGCCCTCCTGGCCGCGATGATCATCGCCGCCGGGTGCTCCAGTAGTCCGCAGTGTCCGAGAATGACCTCGGTGAGTCCGACGCTTCTTTTGGGGAGGGAGCCGTCGGCCCCGTGCGCGACCCGCCTGGCCCGCAGCCCTTGGCCGGCGACCGATGGGCCCTACGAGGCCCCGGAAGAGACCTATTTTGTCGAGTACTACCGCGACTACTTCGGCGGAAACGAGGCCCTGGAGCGAAACAATCCACAGCGTCAGTTTCGCAGCTACCGGGTGGGCGGCAGCCAGAGGTAGAAAAAAAGAGATTTTCCCCCGAACCGGCCCAGACCGGTCGGCGTATGGAATACTGTCCTTACTCCTGCTCCTTTTCTGCTAAACATGCCCGGTTGGCACGACGCCAACCGGGCATCGTTATTTTTACGAATCGCGGGGGGGATTGTGTGTTTCGGGGCATCCAGCGAGACAGACCGCTAGCTTCCCGCGCGGCGAAGCGGCATGGTCATGCACCGCGGGCCGCCCAGGCCGCGGACCAGTTCCGAGCCGACCACCCTCACCACTTCAACGCCGGCCTTTTCCATGGCGGCGATGGTGCGGGTGTTGCGCTCGTAGGTGCAGGCGACCCTCGGGGCAATGGCGAGAATGTTGGTGCCGTCGGTTCGCTGTTCCCTCGTGGCGTAGTGGGCGTCGCCGCCTCCGGTGCGGATGATGGTCACTTCGCAGCCGAACTCGTCACTGAGAATGGTCGGGAGTGATCGCTCTTCCACTTTTTGCAGCACGCCGCCGCCGCCGTCGGGCTGGAACTGGTTGATGAACTTGATCTGATCCATAACCCCTGCGTACCAGACCACCATGCCGCGATCGACAATGGTGAAGACCGTGTCGAGGTGCATGAAGGTGCGTTCGGTGGGGATGGGGATGCCGTAAAGCCGCTTGGCGCGCGTCTCGCTGAATATGCGCTTGGCGAGGATGTCGATCGTCTCCAGCCGGGTGCGCTCACTGACGCCGACGAGGACGGCCTCTTCATTGAGGACGATGATATCGCCGCCCTCGACCGTGAACGGACGGTCATCATGCGGAGAATCGGAGGCGCCATAGACGATTCGGTGGACGGAGAATTCGGGATGATGCTCCAGAACGGCGCGAGTGATGATGGTCTCGCGGACGCGCTCGACGTAGTGCATCTTGCACGAGACCGCGCAGTTGCCGATGACGACGGCGGGATCGCGGCTGAAGTAGGCATTGGGAACGGGGCGAAGGATGAACTGGCCGCCCATCGCTGCACTGGCCGCGGGCTTTCCGACGATTTCCTGATACTCACTGTGCGTCACTCCCCGGAAGAGGATGCTCGTGAGTAGGTCAGTGGGAAACTTCGCGACATCGTGGAGGTCGGCGGCGATGCCGCCTGCCCGCTCGGCGGCGCAGACCTGGTCGATGAGTTTTCGCCGAACGTCAGGTTGGGTGTCGATCAGTTCGCGGAGCAGCTTGGCCAAATGAAAAACCTTCACGCCGCGCTCGCGCATCTCATCGACGAACTCGTCGTGCTCGTCCTGCATCCGCGCGAGAAAGGGGATGTCCTCGAAAAGGAAGGCCTTCATGTTCTCGTGGGTGAGCCGGTCGATCTCCTCGCCGGGGCGGTGGACCAAGACGACCTCTAAGAGGCTGTATTCGTTGAAAACCTGGAGCTTCACGCTGGGGAGACCTCATTTCACGTTTAAGACAAACCCATCCTAACCGGGCGGCGGCCGACCGCCAAAGCGAACGCAAAGCCATGGGGCTATTGCGTTTAAACGGCTATTTGACTTGTGAATTATATGATCGGATGCATCGGAGGAGCGGCTCTAATCGAGGAGCCTGATCTCAGACTCGTCGTCGATGACGAGGTCAACGATCTCACCGTCGGCGCGCTTCAGGCGCAGCCGCGGCAGCCAGTATTTGTCGTTCTTGCCGTGGGCGAACCAACTGCCGGTCGGCTGCGGATCGAAGGTGACAACCTCCCCTTCGACCTGGGTCCGCCACAATTCCTCGCGCGTACGAATCGTTTGGATGACGCGGACTTTCTTGCCGGGCTGCAGGGTCGATGTGGTCATGGCTGAGTTCACTCTTATCTCGGACATTACGTCCGAGCGGGTATATTGCCCGGCGGAACAGGGGCAGGCAAATCCGGCGAAGGACGAATCTGCCAAGGGCGTGGTGCGTCATTGCTTGGTCAATGTGGCGGCGCCGTAATCGGTGGAGATAACGTTGTTGGTGAAGGGAATGGTGAACTCCGATCGCAGCATACCGGAGATGAGATTCAAGGTGTCGTTGAGGGTTCCCTCGAAGATGACATTTCCCTTGGTGCGGATGCTGACGTTCATGCCGACAACCTGCGTGGCGCCGTGAACGTTGCGCTCCACGAGCGTGGTATTGCCGGAGGTCGTGCGGATCTCCGTGAGTTTACCGGCGGCGTCAAAGACGTAGACCTTGCCGTTCTGTCCGGAGTCGGAGGAGCCGAGGAGCCAGGTGCCGAAGAGGACGGCCTCGGCGGGAGGTGTAACATTGACGTCGCAGCCGCCGGCGAGAAACGTGACCATTGGGACGAGGATCGTGGCGAATCGTGAATGCGTCGTGGTATGCATCGGTGTAGCCATCCCTGGTACGAGGTTTACCCGGCGGGGGTCAGCGTATTGTAGCAGGAGTGGACAAAACTGTCGGCGTCGGGGAGGTTGGAGGGTGAGGTTCCCCACTAGAAGTGTCTATACCTGTGTCAAAATAGAATCGGATAGGGAGACATTCTCTGGGGTCCTTCTCCGTGCGTTTTCGAGCGAACCATCAAGCCGTGCATAAGACCGCAGATACCAGCAGGTTACGCACCGCCAGTCATCTGATTACAAGATAACAGGCGAGATCGAATCGCGCAAACGGCGTTTTTCGTGTGCACAAAACGTGCGCAAGCTCCGATCGGGCACCGACGGTACCGCGGGAACTGCTTTCATAGGGCACCGCCGTTTCTTCGCATGCTCGCGATCCATCCCAAAGGAAGATGGCCATGGAGCCGGCAATCTGATCCTTTCTGGACAAGTCTGTGGTCATCCTTACGATGATGTGCCGTCGCACAAGCGAGTGTTATGCGACTTGCCGGGCACCAGTGGCGATCGCTCCGTCAGCAGCCGAGCGCCGTGGCGATTCCCTGGATGATGCGAAAGGGATTTCAATGGGGCGCCAACGAAAGAACACTCACACGGATCGAGTCGCGACACGTGAAGCAACGACGACGTGGAGTTCGCTAACCTGGGACGATCTGGATCTTTGGGCCGGCAGTCGCAGCGTGTCCCGTGGCCGGGCGTACCAGCGGCAGGGTCGGGTCAAAGACCTGGTCCGGGCAGAAGATGGACGGCTCCTGGCATCCGTCATAGGGAGCGACCGCTACACCACAGCGGTCTGGCTCACGCAGGGCAAGGGTCGTTCGCACAGCATTGAATCGAAGTGCACTTGTCCCCTCGGAGTGGCCTGCAAACACGCCGTTGCCGTCGTTACCGCGATTCTCGACGCGATGGCCCACGGGAATCAGGTACCGGTCGCCGACCCCGATGATCCGCGATGGAAACGGCTGTCGGGAACTGATGCAGGCCTGGACGAATTCGGAGATGACTTGGACGAGGAGGAAGACAACTTCGACGACGAATTCGAGACCCCGGAGCATGACCGTCCGGCCCGAAAAACCTCCAAGAGCAGCCGCGGCGGTGACGAAAAGCCTCGAACCCGGGCGCAGTGGGATGAGATGATCCAGTCACACATTCAAACGAAGAGCCAGGTTGAACTCGCCAGGCTGGTTTGGTCGTTTGTGGAGCGTTTTCCCGAACTGCGGGAGGAATTTCAGGAGCGCATCGCGCTGGCGAAGGGCGATGTCGGCCGGTTGGTGAATCAGGCCCGGCGCGAATTGTACGCCGTGACCGGAGAGATCGGTTGGCGGAATCGTTGGAGCAATGAAGGCCACACGCCTAACTATAGCCGGTTGAAACATAAGCTGGAGCGGCTGAATGAACTGGGGCATCACGATGAGGTGGTAGACCTGGCAGACGAACTCATCCAACGGGGCATGGATCAGGTGGAACAGTCGGACGACGAAGGCGAAACGTCGATGGAGCTTGTTGATTGTCTGGCGGTCGTGTTTAACGCCCTGGTCAAATCGAAACGCCCGGCAGCGGACAAGATTCTCCAGGCGATAGAGGCTGAGTTGCATGACGATTATGGAATCGTGGGCGAAACCACCGCCGTGGTTCTGGGTGCCGAATGGCAACCCGGGGACTGGTCCATCGTCGCCGATCGGCTGGCTGAACGGTTGAGGAAGATGCCTGCCGGGAGGGGTGGGGACGACTTCACCCGCAACTATCAGCGAGACAATGTCAGTGGCTGGTTGGGTCGCGCGCTCGAGCGCGCCGGGCGAGATGACGAACTCCTGGCATTATACGAAACCGAAGCCCGGGTGACGCATAGCTATGAGCGGCTGGTTAAGTACGTGCTCAAACAGGGTCGCCTCGAAGATGCCGAACGATGGGCCCGTGAGGGCATTGAGAAAACGCAGGAGAAATGGCCTGGCATCGCCTCTTCGCTGCTCAAGACGTTGTGTGAACTGGCCCGCCGCCGAAAGAGGTGGGACATCGTAGCCGCTCATGCTGCTCGCGATTTCTTCGAACGCCCGAGCGTGGCGGGGCTCCAAGAACTCGTCGCCGCCGCCGACAGGGCTAAGTGTGGCGAACCTGTCCGCGCCGCCGCTGTCGCATTCTTGGAATCAGGACAACCGCCGGTTCGCTGGTCGGTCAGTGACAAGGGCAAACCGAGGGGAGCCGTTGATTCGGCTTGGCCGCTGCCGACGCCCGATTATCTGACGCCGCCTTTGGGGTCGGACCGTATTCCGCGCGGTACGCCGCGCCCGCATTATGATGTGCTGCTGGAAATGGCCATCGCCGGAAAGCGACCCGACGACGTGCTCAGGTGGTACGAGAAAATGGGCGCTGCCGCGAGAGGCTCAGCCCATGGCTGGGGCGAATGGGCAGCGCACGGGTACCCGCACTATTCTGACCGTGTGGCGGTGGCGGTTGTGTCTGCCTATCCGGATCGAGCGTTGGAAATCTATCGCCGAGGACTTGACTCGAATCTGAAGCAGCCAAATACCTCGGCGTACGAAGCCTGTGCGGGCTACCTTCGCAAAATGCGTCCGATTCTGAAGTCGCTGGGGCGCGAGACCGAATGGACCAAGCTGCTGACCGACATTCGGACCAACTACCGTAACCGCCCCCGATTCATGGAGATCCTCGACAAGCTGGAGGGCCGCACAATTTTACAGACGCAGAAGGCGGGCCGTCGCCGATGAGGCGCGGCAGGACGAATGTCAGCCGGTCATGACAGCAATCTCACCAGCCGGAAACGCGATGACAACCATCATGCGCATGCTACTCAGATCCTGATGTTACTCAGAACCTGACTGCTTCCTCCGTCGATGTGACAGATTCTCATAATCGCATCGAGGACTTCATCCAAACGCGTGCCCACGTCTTCGGCCAAGTAGCGCAGCACGAGGTGTGCATCATCTTTGCACCAGGAGGTTCAAGAAACAGCATGCGGAATGAATGTAAGCCCAGCAGAACGCTGGGCTTACTCAGTCGGACCAACTTGATGTATCGGAGAGGGGGGGATTCGAACCCCCGGTACGCTTTTACACGTACACATGCTTTCCAAGCATGCACCTTCAGCCACTCGGACACCTCTCCCAATGTCTGCCGAATTCTCGGCGCGCCCCCAATCTTCGCGGAAGATTGCCCGGGCGGCAACTCCGCCGGCGCCTAGCGGGCATGCCGGAGTTCCTTGACAAATTGCTGGAATCGTCCCGCACGGACATCCCATGAATTCTGGCGGACAAATTCCTTGCATGCGTCAGAATCAGGCTGGCCTGAGGCAATCGCATCGCGCAACTGTTGGATGACCTGGTCATGATCGCGGCCGACGCGGACCAGTCCAGCGAATGAATCATGATCTGCGACGGTGGTGGTCACGACGGGCTTGGATAGCGCGAGGTACTCATAAATCTTTACTGGATTGGCGGCGGCGGTGATCTCCCCCACTTTGAAGGGCACCCAACAAACATCAAAGGCGGCGACGTATGCTGGGATGACTTCATATGGACGAGGTCCGAGGACGCGGACATTCGGGCGTTTCGAGAGGTCGGACACCGCCGACGCATTATTGTGAGGCCCGACGAAGACGAATTGCAGATTGGGCAGGGCATCCGCCGCGCGGCCGATCAGCTCCCAGTCGATCCATTCGTAAAGGGCCCCGACAAAACCGACCGTCGGCGATTGGGCCCGCGGTACATCCTGCGGGCGGGGCAATTCGGCAGCGCGTTCAATAAACGCCTGGGCATCGACGCCGTTACGGATCAACTCGATCGGCAGGTCGGGACGTATGGCTCGCAGGCCGTCGGCGAGAACCTCGGCGGTCACGACAGCGGCATCGCACCGATTGACCAGGTCTCGTTCCCAGTCCACGAGAATCCGCCGCATCGCAGGATCGGGCGCGTGCACTGACAGGCTGTCAATGCAATCGTAGATCACTTTGCCGAACCCGACTGCCTCGATCATCGGTGTCCAGACGGGTGATATCAGAATCGCGGCAGCGTCCGCCACGCTCAATCGCCGATCAAGCTGACGGCGCAGACTGACTCCACCATCGCGCATCATCTTCCGCAATCGCGTCGGCGACATCCTCGTCCACCAGCGGACGGGGTATCTCGCAGGGCCCGGCCGTATCACAAACGGCGGGGGCCGCGTGCCGGGCATTCGAAGCAGCTTTGCAAGATAGCTACGATAGGAATGCGGCGGTTCAACGAATGTGGTGGGCTGTCCGGATCTGCTCCAGGCCTCGGTCAGCATTCGCGTGCGGCCCATGAGCGGGAAGTCCCACTTAACGGCCGCGAAGGAGATGAGATGAGTCGCCATGGGGTCAGGGGGAATCATGAAGGAGCGCCGCATTCGAAAGCAAGTCGCATTCTGCAAGGCGAATGACCGGCGTCAAGGGCGGGCGGGCGACGGACGCCTCATGCCTTGCGGATCGGTCGGCCGGCCCTACCATGAAGGATCGCGTTCCATATTCGCGGGAAGCAGTGAGGAGAGCCATGGTCACAATCGGTATGAACTACAAGGTGATTCCGGGCAAGGAGGCGACTTTTGAGACCGCCTTCCGCAAAGTCATCACGGTTATGAAGGACCTGCCCGGGCACACGCATTCGAGGATGTGTCGCGACATTGACGATCCGCAGCTTTACGTGATCCTCTCGGAATGGAACGACCGCGAGGCCTTTGACGCCTTTATCGCCTCGGACGCCTTTCGTGCCGTGGCCAACTGGGGCAAGGAGCAAATCCTGATGGGCCGGCCCTCGCATACCTATTACGAACATTAGGAGGAGCGTGAACACGCACCGTCGAAGCTGGCCCTACCTCCGGACGCCGGTCGGCGTCTATTGGCTAGTGATGTCACCGATTTGTCTGCTGGAGGTGTTTCTTCTCGTCACCGACACGCCGAACTGGATTCGCATCACGGCGGGCGGCGTTCTTCTGATCACGCTCATCGCATTCCTACGAGGCTATGTCCGCCGAATCGAACTTCACGAAGAAGGCGTGCGATGGCGTACATTGCTTACTCGGCGCGAACTTCGCTGGGCTGACGTCAACTCAGTTGGAACCTATGTCCCCGGCGGAGGGTTGGGCTCGACGGAATACGCCTACCTATCAACTCGCGCAGAACCACCGACGGGCAAATGGCAAATCGATGGGCAGACATTTCAGGTGCAGAATCGCCCCGGCGTCATCGAAGCCATTGAGGCGTTTCGCTCGGGGGCTTAGGCCGAGTCGCAACTGCTAGTCTGGCTTCTTTTCGCCGGTCTCGGTGGACGGCTGCGATTCGTCGCCGTCGGGCGAATTGGGATTTCGGCCGGCCATCTGTTGGGTGATCGTTTCACGCTGTTCCGTCGTCAGCAGCTCCATCACTGAGTCGTAGAGCAATTTGGTGGACTGCTCTCTTGCCTGGCTGGAACTCGGCTGGTCCTTGACGGACTCATGATAATTTCGGAATTGCTGGTCGATTTGGGTCTTCTGGTCTTCGGTCAACCCCGGTAGTCGATCGACCATGGCCTTGAGGGCCTGGGGCGAACGGACCCGACCGCGGAAGGCGGCATTCTGGCCCATGCGCTCCATCCACAACTTCTCGAACTTCTGCTTCTGATCGTCACGCAGTAATGCAGCAATCTGATCGTGCAGCTCCTGCTGGATGTCGGCCATCTTTTCTCGCATGGGCGCGAGTTCGGACTCTCGCTGCTTTTGAATCTCGCGTAGTTGATCGGTCGCCACCCGAACCGCCTCGGCATCGCCGGCCTGCTTGGCCAGTCGAAGCCTCTCGACAAGAGCACGGGTTTGGTCCATGCCCTCGGCCGGCGGCTTGAACGAGGCGCGAACCTCCAGCAATTTCCGTCTATTCTCGCCCAGCAGTCGATTCGTCTCCTGCCGCTGGGGCTCGTCGAGGTTAAGCTCCTCGGTGAACAGGTCGAGTAGCGCCATGGGGTCGTTTCTTGACCGCATGAGTCTCTTCTGATTGAGTTCCTCAGCCTTCTGCGCGTCCTGCTCCTGCTGCTCGACACCCGTTGACTGTGCGTGTAAGAGCGTCGAGAAGGTCAACGGCAGAAGGACAAGAAGGGTGATTCGATGAAACATGCAAAGTCTCCTTAGGTCAATGCGCTGGAGTTTTTCGCGCGAGGCGACATCATACCATGGTTCCGTCCGGGGCTATGATTCGCCATTGGCCGTCGTCGTTTTCGACTTTCAATGGCCGAGGCCGGCTCAGGCGCGTGCCTGTCCCCACGATGTATCATACCCCGCTATATAAGATCAGGTTTCAATGTACTTTGTCGTCATTATGGCGTTTGCCCTGGTGCTCAGCAACGACCTCCCGACGCCGGGGCTGGACCTGTTTTCGGGCCGCAATCCCGCGGATTGGCCCGTGACTTTGGCCGTTCTGGCTGTTGCGCTGGGTCAGGTGTTATTGGTCGCCGGAGCCGCCCTACTGCTTCGCCGCGAAGTGATGAATCGGTTAAGTGGACCTTCGGCCGACCATGACGAGGCCGTTCGGCGATTCTCTCGGGCGCAGACCTGGCTGATGGGGATGATCTCCGTCGCCCTCGTTGTAACCATGGTATGCACGCCCTGGGCCAGACTCATCCGAGATACCTGGAACCTCGACCGGTTTCCGCTCGTCGGGGACTTGCTTCTGCTCATGCCGTTCTTCTCATCGTTGACGCTGGTGTGGACTATTTGGTACTCGGCGGAGCTGCGGTTGAAGTACGCGTCACTGTCGCCTGGGTCGAGCGAGCAGACCATGGATCGAGAGCGGAAAGGAACGCCGGACGAATCTCTTGGGTCGTATTTGTTCGACAAATATCGACATCAGATACTGGTCATCGCGGCGCCGATGATATTCATCGTGTTCGCCAAGCATTACACCGAGCAATATCGCATGAGCCTGTTTAAGTCGACGGGATTGCCGTGGCTTTCGGATGCGATTCTCGGCGCGGCGTCGATTGTGGTTCTCGTAGCTGCGCCGGTGATGCTTCGGTACCTGTGGTCCACGGAGCCGCTGGCAGCGGGGCCGCTTCGGGATCGTTTTGAGCAAATCTGCGAGCGGATCGGACTTCGCTATCGCGAGATACTCCTTTGGCGGACGCATGGATTGACGGTCAATGCCGCGGTGATGGGGTTTATCCCGCAGCTTCGCTACGTGCTGGTCTCCGACGCACTGGTGGAGTCGATGAAGGACGAGGAGATCGAGGCGGTCTTCGGTCATGAGGCAGGCCACGTCAAGCATTTGCATCTGCCCTTTTTCGGAGCGTTTGCCGCACTCTCGATGTATGTCTCCGGCGGATTCGTGATACTCCTTCAGGTCACGAACATTGTCAGGGATTCGGGCGCTCTTCAGATGGCGGGACTTGTGGTGCTCATGATTACCTGGCTATTCGGTTTTGGCTGGCTGTCCCGGCGATTCGAGCGTCAGGCGGACTTGTTCGGGGTTCGCTGCGTCACGCCTGACGTGACGAGTTGCCGTGCATGGTGTCCCGTGCATGGCGATGCGAAGACCAGCGGGATTTGCATTTCCGCCGCGCACCTATTTGGAAAGACGCTCTTGAAGATCGCCGCGCTGAACGGCATTCCGCGCAGCGCGCCGAGCTGGCGACACGGAAGCATTGAATCACGCTGCAGGCTTCTGGAGAAACTTGCGGCCAGCCCGTCGGAGTGTGCGCGTTTTGATCGCAGCCTGCGGCGGATCAAGATCGGCCTGGCCGTTCTTACATTGGCCGGGACAATCGGGGCGGCGGCGTTCTATTATGACGGCGTCGCCCGGGCACTTGGATGGAAATGAGGGTGTCGGCCGAGTCTGTCGCGCGACGCGAGCCGAGGCAACCCGGGAACTTGTCTGCGAAGGTGAAGTAATCGATGTTAACAATTTGCCTTCGCGCATCCGACGGTGAGCCAGCAGCAGCGTTGTTTGAAAGGGCCGCGGCGGCGCAATTCCAGGCGGTAGAATTCCCTTTCGCAGGCAAGGGTTCGCAGGAAGAGCGCTCCCCTGATCATGAGCTGCACGCTCTACGCGAAGCGGCCGACCGGGCAGTTATTCGGATCGGCGCCCTACGTATCGACTGCGACGGTGTTGTCTCGTTTGGTGATCCATCCGAAGAATCACGCAGGTCGGCAGCGGCGATGATTCGTGGGGCGATTGATGCCGCGGTTGTGTGTGGCGCCTCGGTTGTTGTCGTTCCGCCTGAGTTGTTTCGTCGCAAGGATGCCTCCCGGCTTCCACGAGATGAGGCCTATGCAAAGTTACTGGATGCGTTCTCACAGATCAGGTTTTGCGCGCTTCATCGCGGCGTTACCGTCGCCTGCGACTTCTGCCGATCGCCGGCGTTCACATCGGCGGGCGAAGCGAGGAACTTTGTCGATTGGGTGAATTCGCCATTTGTCGGCGTCTCAATGACGACCTCCGAGGACCAAGGGCCGGAGACCGCGACGGAGTGGATTGCGCTGCTCGGGCACCGCGTGAAGCACGTCTCGGTTGAGACGACGTCAAAAGATTTGAGCGCCGCGTTTGTCGCGCTGGGCGCGGCTCAATTTGACGGTGTCATCTCCGTCGGCGGAGCGGATTCGGGGGCGCTGCGAGCCGAGTTGGGCAGAATAGTCGGTTTGAACGCTGCCACGTGACGGCGGCTCATGCCGAGACCATTCCGATTATTGACCGATCGACGTATCCAACTTAGACTCGATCCCAGTTGAATCTTTTCTCACTGAGGCCGGCGATGACGCAGAGTACCAGCGACAGCAGCCACTTCGGTCGCCTCATTATTCGCGGGAGCATCACCGCTGAAGAGCTTTACAGCGGACAGTACATTCGTTACTGCCCCACCGACGCTTGGCGACCCAATCTCAACATTTACGAGTCAGCCGACTCGTTTCTTGTGTGTATTGATCTGGCGGGGATGAAAGTCGACGGCATCCACGTTGACGTACAGGACAAGGCCCTCGTTATCCGTGGAGAACGTACTGCACCCATGCCGCCTCACGGCCAGAAGGTCAGCGGCGTTCACCTGATGGAAATCGACATGGGCGTATTCTGTCGCCAGGTCGAGCTTCCCGCCGCGGTGAATCGGGACGAGATTAGCGCCCAATACCGTGAAGGACTGCTGTGGGTGACGCTTCCCAAGAGGGCGTGAACTGCACCTGCTTTCCGGCTGCGGATGTCGCAGGCTGGCGGTCCGTCATGGGAAGGGGACTGAGGCAAATTGATGAGCGTGGATAACGACGAACTGGATCGGCTGCTGAGCGACCCTGAATCGCAGTCAGATGCGATCAACGTGGCGATCGGCGCGGTTGCCGACGGCACGGCCGACTTGCCCGGCGCCGATCGACCGATCGAGATTCCCGAGCTCCTTCCCGTCTTGCCGATTCGAGACATGGTCGTCTTTCCGGGGACCATCGTTCCGCTGACCGTGGGGCGCGACAAGTCGCGTAAACTGATCGATGCGGTGATTACCGGGTCAAAGATTCTCGGCGTCGTTACCCAGCGTGACGCAACCAAAGAAGACCCGGGGATTGGCGATGTATACCGTGTCGGCACGGTCGTCACGATACTCAAGTTGATCAATGTCCCCGAGGGGCAGCAGTCCATCATTGTCCACGGCCTGCTTAGATTCGGCATTGAGGAATTCACCCAGACCGACCCCTACCTCATCGCCCGGGCACATACGAGGGAGGACACTTACCCAGCCAACACGGAGATGGACGCCCTGATCGAATCGGCGAAGTCCCAGGCTGGGCGGGTCATCGAACTGACGCCGGGCGTACCCGAAGAAGCCCTGGTCATACTGAACAGCATCACCAAGCCGAGCAGCCTGGCGGACTTTCTCGCGGCGAACCTATCTCTCAACGCGATCGAGAAGCAGGAGATCCTCGAGACATTTGACGTGCGCGACCGGCTGCGAAAGATTAATCGAGCGATTGCCCATCAGATCGAGATTCTCGAACTCTCATCGAAGATTCAGGAGCAAGTCAAAAGCGAGATCGACAAAACTCAGCGGGAGTACTACCTCCAGGAGCAGATGCGGGCCATCCAAAAGGAGCTTGGCGAGACTGACAGCCGCCAGGTGGAACTCGATGAGCTGCGCAAGGCCGTCGCCGAGGCCAAGATGCCGGAGGTGGTGCAGAAGGAGGCCGACCGGGAACTGGAACGGCTTGCGCGGACGAACCAGGCGTCGCCGGAGTACAGCGGCTCGGTGGATTATCTTCGCTGGCTCTGCGAACTTCCGTGGTCCAAGTCCTCCAAGGACAAGCTCGATCTCAGCCAGGCCCAGAAGATTCTGAATCAAGATCACTTCGGCCTGGACAAGGTCAAGAAGCGCATCCTCGAGTATCTCTCGGTGCGCAAGCTCAACCCTGGCGGGCGTGGGCCGATACTCTGTCTTGCCGGTCCGCCGGGGGTGGGTAAGACGTCGCTGGGCCGATCAATTGCCCGGGCATTGGGTCGAGAATTCATTCGCATGTCCGTCGGCGGGGTACGCGACGAGGCGGACATTCGCGGCCATCGCCGGACCTACATTGGCTCGCTGCCAGGCCGAATCATTCAGGAGATTCGTAAGGTCGGGGCGAACAATCCGGTGTTTATGATCGACGAGGTTGACAAGATCGGAAGCGACTTCCGGGGTGATCCTTCCTCGGCCCTGCTGGAAGTGCTCGACCCTGAACAGAACCACACATTTCAGGATCACTATCTCGGCGTGCCGTTCGACTTGTCCAAGGTGTTCTTCATTTGCACGGCCAACTACATGGAAGCTGTTCCGCCGGCGTTGAAGGACCGAATGGAGGTCATCCGGATTCCCGGCTACACGAGCCACGACAAAATGTTCATCGCCAAGAAATATCTCGTGCCGCGGCAACTCGAGCATGCGGGCATCACCGCGAGTCAGTTGAAGTTCTCAGACGACGCCCTGGAATTGATCATCGAGTCCTACACGGCCGAGGCAGGCGTTCGCAATCTGGACCGCGAGATCGGCGGCGTGTGCCGCGGAGTGGCGGCGCTGATTGCCCGATCCAAAAAGTACCCGAAGCTCGTCAAGGCGAAAGACATTTCCGACTTCCTCGGCCCCATCAAGTACGAACCGGAAGTTGCCCTGAGGACGAGCTCCCCCGGCGTCGTCACCGGCCTTGCCTGGACGCCGGTCGGCGGCGAAATCCTTTTTGTCGAAGCCACGAGTATGCCCGGTAAGGGGGCTTTTCAGCTCACGGGACAACTCGGCGATGTGATGAAGGAGAGCGTGCAGGCGGCCTTCAGCGTCCTGCGATCCAACGCCGAGAAATACGGCATCGACAGCAAACACCTCACCGAGATAGACATACACGTCCACGTGCCGGCTGGGGCGGTCCCGAAGGATGGCCCCTCCGCGGGCATCGCCATGTTCACGGCCTTGGTATCGCTTTTGACCGGCCGCCCCTGCCGAAGCGACGTGGCCATGACCGGCGAAATTACGCTTCGCGGGCTGGTTTTGCCGATCGGAGGGCTCAAGGAAAAGACCCTTGCCGCGCACCGCGCCGGAATCAAGACCATCATCATACCTCTCCGAAACAAGAAGGACCTCACGGAGATTCCCGCCGACTTCCGCAAGCAGATCAAGTTTGTCTGCTGTAAGGACGTGGGAGAGGTCTTGCGGGCCGCGCTTGAGCGCGAACCGGCCAAGCCCAGGCCCAAGCGTCCGAAGGGTGCGGACAGTGCCGGCAAGCGCATTCGTCCTCGCTCAGGTGGGCGGGCCTCCACCAAGCCCCCCCAAGTTGCCGCACGGCAGTGAGGCGCCGGCGATGAAGCTGCAAGAGAGCTGGGGACGATGGGCAGTCGTTCTGCTTTCCGCGGCGATCGCATGGTGGCTCTTCGCCGACACATATCGTCGCTATGTTCCCGCGGAGTCCAGCAGGGACATTCTCAGATTCAGCTATTGGGGATCCATCGATGACAAACAAATGTGGGATGAGATCATCGCGCGTTTTGAGTCGGCCGAGCCGCAATGGAGAATTCACGGGGAGTGGCTGCCGCTCTACGGATATGCGACCAAGTTGGATCAGCAATTCGTCGCCGGGGGGGCGCCGGACATTATCCTCTTTCAGGATGAGCCATTCCCTCGGCGCGCGGGCGAGCAGTTTGCCGACCTCGATGAGTTCCTGGACAACGACGCAACCGCGCAGCGCTTGCTGGAGGACTGCCGGCCGACTGCAAGGGCATCATTCATGCACAATGGAAGCCTGCGCGGCTTTCCGATCATGGGCGGAAATGTCCTGGTGTTCTGTAATCTCGACGCCTTCGATCGTGCAGCCCGGTCGCGAGGCGAGGCGATTGCACTGCCCGCGAACGACTGGACACTCGACGACTTCGTTGAGCTGGCGATCAAGCTCACGGTCGATCTCGACGGTGACGGACGGATCGACCAATTCGGATTCATGCAGCCGCAATGGGTTTACTATCTGCCCTTTATCTGGTCGCATGGCGCCGCGCTGCTCGATGAATCGCTGACCCGATGGACCTTCACCGGGCCGGAGGCGATCGCCTCGCTGAGCATGTTCGCCGACCTTCGGCACCGTTGGCACGTGACGCCGCTGCCCTCGGAATACGCTGGGCAAAACTTTGACACTGCATTTCTCTCGGGGCGCGTGGCCATGTGCATCAATGGGCCGTGGTTCGAGCAGTTTCTCATGCAGACAGGATTGAAGCTTCGCCACAGCGTGGCTCCGATTCCGCGGGGACCGGGCGGCTCGGCAACGCGCGTCACCTGGGATGCCCTGTGCGTTTACACGAAAAGTTCCGCGAGAAAAAGGGAAGCTGCATGGCGATTCCTGAAGACCGCGATGAGCGATGAGGCACAGGCTTCAATTGCTCGACGACTGCGGGCCGTTCCGGCGAGGAAGTCCGCGGCCGAGCGATTTGTTCATGCCGGCGGCGGACCGGGAAGCCCGGCAGCCATGTTTGTCGACGCGATGAGCTCCGGCCGAATGCAACCCATCACCGAACATTGGGAGACCATGTCTCGACCGATCGCGCGACACGTGACGTCGCTGCTGTTTGACGGACCGGCACGACGCACGCCTGAGCAGGTCGTTGACGCGCTTCGGACCGATGTGGACATTCAGCGGTGTTTCGGGAGATAAATCATGTCTCACCTGCCGCAATTAGAAGCGTCTCGCTCGGCTCGATTTGCCGCGCCGTGGATGACGGGGGTGATGCTCCTTTATGCGGTGCCGATGCTGGTGCTCGCCGTTGTAAGCTGCACGCGATGGGATGGACGGTCGCTTTCGACGATGCAATGGGTCGGGGCTGAGAATTTTAAGCGGCTGTTGACCGATCCTGGTCTTCGCAAGGCTGTCTTAAACAGTGTGACGTATACGGCGATGAACGTGCCGGCTCAGCTCTTGGCCGGACTCATTTTGGCCCTGGTCATACGTCGATCAAGGCAAGTCGGTCTCTGGGCGACGATTTACTATCTGCCGCACGTTCTGGGCGGCGTCGCGACGATCCTTGTCTGGTGGTGGCTGCTCAATCCGCAGATCGGCCCGATCAATTCGTGGCTTGAGGCGCTCCACGACATTGTTGACCGCGCTGCTCGCGCGCTGGGCGGGAGCGGACTGGGCGCCTGGTCGCCTCCTCCATGGCTTTACGATCCCGGATGGGCCAAGCCTTCACTGGTGCTGATGAATGTTTGGCAGTGCGGCGGCGGCATGTTGATCATCCTCGCCGCGCTCATGCGAACAGACCCGGCGATCGAGGAGGCGGCGATGGTGGATGGCGCCGGCCGTTTCAGTCGATTCATGAGCATCACGCTGCCGCAGGTTTCGCCGGCGCTGCTGTTCAATACGTTGACGGGGGTGATTTTCTCCATGCAGAGCTTCAGCGAGCCCATGCTGCTGAGTAACTTTCAGCAGCAGGAGAGCCTGCTTTTCTATTCACTCTATCTCTATCAGTGCGCATTTGAGCGGGGTCAGTTCGGATATGCGGCGGCGATGGCCTGGGCACTTCTGGGATTGCTAATCGCCTTTACCGTCTCCACCGTCTTGCTCACGCGGCGATGGGTGCAGCACGAAATGGAATCGGTGTAGGCTTTCGACGGCCACGACCCCACTCCTTTAGGCAGCAATTGCGGGCGGCTTTCCCATGCCCGCGCCGAGTAGTATCATGCCTTTCGGTTGCAAGCAGATTCATCTTATGAGGAGTCATCACCATGCGACGCGCGAAGATTACCGTCATCGGAGCCGGAAACGTTGGATCCACCTGCGCCCACTGGGCCGCCGCCAAGGAATTGGGCGACATTGTCCTTCTCGACATCGTTGAAGGGATGCCTCAGGGGAAAGGCCTCGATCTGAGGCAGGCCAGCCCTGTGGAACGGTTCGACGCGAACATCATCGGAACGAACAGCTACGACGATACGAAGAACTCGGACATCGTCATCATTACCAGTGGCATCGCGCGCAAGCCGGGTATGAGCCGCGACGATTTGATGTCCACCAACATGAAGATCGTCCGCACGGTCAGTGAGGAGGCGGTCAAGCAGAGCCCCAACGCCGTTTACATTCTCGTCTCCAATCCGCTCGACGCGATGGTGCAGACCTGCTGGAAGGCGACGGGCCTTCCGACCAAGCAGATTGTCGGGCAGGCGGGCGTGCTGGACACGGCGAGGTATCGCACTTTTCTATCGATGGAGCTCGGGTGCAGCGTCGAGGATATCGTCGCGGTGCTGATGGGCGGCCACGGCGACGACATGGTGCCGCTGCCGCGCTATACCAGCGTCGCGGGCATTCCGGTGACGGAGTTGATCCCCAAGGATCGTCTGGACGCCATCGTCAAGCGCACGCGCGACGGCGGCGCGGAGATTGTCGGCCTCCTCAAGACGGGCAGCGCGTATTACGCCCCCGCCGCGGCGACGGTGCAAATGGCCGAGGCGATCATCAAGGACAAGAAACGCATCCTGCCCTGCGCGGCGTACTGCAAGAGCGAGTACGGCGTCGGCGGCTACTTTGTCGGCGTGCCGTGCATGCTGGGCGCCGGCGGCGTGGAGAAGGTGATTGAGGTCAAGCTGGATGCGGATGAGCGGAAGCTCTTCGACGCCAGCGTGACGCACGTGAAGGAACTGGTCGCGTGGGTGGAGAAGAACTGGGCGTAATTACCACGCCCAAGGTAGTCGCTTAGGTCGTTCGTTCGCCGCGAGTGAAGGCACTAATGAACTCGTTTATTCGAAACATTGACGGGCTCAATGCACGCGGGGTGCAGTACGAATTCGTCGGTAGCTTTCGATGACAATTGAACCTCGAGACAGCAATCACCTTCAACTTCCGGTCCGCAAGTGGACTGAACAGGAAGAGGCTGAGCTGCGCGAGTTTGCTGCGTTGACACCCACTCAGAAATACCGGCTGCTCTTGCAAACGATTGAGTTTCTGCAGGCGATTGATAAAGCACGGCCCAACATGGAAAGGCGTACGAACTCGGGTCACGAACTTGGCAATTCTTAGGGCGACGGATAACTACTATGGCTACAACCCCCATGCGGCGACTTACCGGGACAGCACTCCTTGCGATAGTCTTTGCCGGCTGCGGGCATCAGTACCGCATTGTTGGCGAGTCGGACACGGACGACGCGATCGCCGTCAGCATCATGAAGCTCCGCCCCGGTCTGCCGCCTGAGCGGATTTACTACACGGAGCTCACCGCGAATGACACGGTTTTCTCGTTTGACGAGCGTGTCAGCGAGTCTGATGCCCGGGTGGAGGCATGGTTTGAGCTTAGGAACAATCCCACGTCTCGGACTGTCTATTCCCTTCCGCCGGGCAAGCGACTCCGCGTGAAATTGGACGAAGACGACAACCGCGTGGTGATCGAGGAAACGAAGATCGACGGCGATGACGACCTGGACGATGATTGATCTCAGTCGATTAGAGCTATTCTGACCGCATTCCTTTGATGGGGCATTCGCCAATCCGGCCGAAGGGGCAAGCCTTTTCCAGTCCCCAATTATGGGGTGCGTAAATTTCCCTGATTTTTTTTTGAACGACGCGTGTATGTGACCACGCGCATCCCGCACTAAGACTCAGACCTTTTTGCGAGTCCTTGGCGACGAGCCCGGTACCAGGCATTCAGTCGCCGGCGGCCAAGCAGCGGGTCTCCTCGCGTTCTTGTTAAGGGATGGTGTTTCGATGAAGCGCGGATTTTCAAAAAACCTGTTCACGAGCCTTTCACTCAGTTGCGTCCTTTTCTGCGTCGGAGCATGTGGAACGAGTGTCCTTCCTCCGGATGCCCCCGGAAACAACAAGGGGAACCCGCCTCCCGGCGGCGGCAATCCTGCACCGGTCGGCACCACTGTTAAGGCTGATGCGGCCTTCGATCGAACGGGCACGCTGCGAAGCGACGGATTGTTCTTGTCGATGGTGGGATCCAACTTCGTCATTGCCGGCGATGAAGGCAATACGAACCTCGGACAGCGGGCCATCATGAGTGTGGTGCTGAATCAGGTTCCGGCCGGCGCGAACGTGACCAAGGCTGTTCTTAAGGTTCGCCGATTTATTTCGGAAGGCAACCCGTTCGGAAAGTTTGGCGCCATGACGGTCGATCACATCAACGCCGTTTCAAGCATCAGCGCGGGCAATTTCCTTGGCAGCACGCTGGCGTCCTCGATCGCGACCATCAATCCGGCGGCGGGCGTAAATGCGAATGCGAACCTGGAACTGGATGTAACGGCTCAGGTGAAAGCGGACCTCGCGGCGGGACGCCCGATCTCCTCGTTCCGGTTCCAGTTCAACAACGGTCCGTCGCTGGACGGGACGTTTGATCAGGTGTTCTTCTTCGCCGAACAGAACGATGAGACGATGCGGCCGACCGTGACGGTGACGATCGCCCCGTAGGTCTGATCGAGGTTCCAAGATTGAAACAATCACGAGGGTGCGGGCAAGTCGCCTGCACCCTCTCTTTTTTTGCCGGAGAGCTGCAGTAAGTCAGTTACTTTCCGCTACTGGCTAAGCGGCGCGCAGCGGCGAGGTAGAACTCGTACGCGGCCTTCACTTCTGCAAGGGTGTCACCGGCAAACTTGTCCAGGAATGCCCGGGCGATTTCGAAGGCCACCACGTTTTCCGCGACAACACTGGCGGCGGGAACGGCACAGATGTCGCTGCGCTCGTAGTCGCTTCGTTCGGCCGTGAGTGACTCCAGATTCACGCTATCCAGCCCTTTGAGCAGCGTGCTGATCGGCTTCATCACTCCACGCACGATGAGCGGCATTCCGTTGGTCATGCCGCCCTCCAGACCACCGGCGTTGTTGGATCGCCGAACAAAGCCGAGATTCGGCGACTGTCTCTGGGCGGCGTCGTAGTCCATCTCATCGTGCACCTGGCTGCCCGGCCGCTCCGCACAGCCGAAGCCAAGGCCGATTTCAACGCCCTTGAATGCCTGAATGGCCCCCACTGCACCTATGATGCGCCCATCAAGTTTGTCCTGCCATCGAGCGCAGCTTCCCAGCCCGGGCGGCAGGCCGAATGCCCGGACCTCGACGATACCACCAAGTGTATCCTTGTCGGCCTTGGCTTTTTTGATCGCGTCGATCATCGCGGCGGACGCTGCGGCATCCGGGCAGTACACCTCGCTCGCGTCTCGAGTGGATCGCAGTTCCGCGACGGTCAAATTGACGCCGACTGAGGCTCGTACGGCGCCGATCTGGGCAACGAATCCCGCCAATTCGATGCCGAACTCTTTGAGAAGCAGTGCGGCGACAGCCCCTGCCGCCACGCGCGAGGCCGTTTCTCGGGCACTTGCCCGTTCCAGCGTCGCCCGGCAATCGGTGGTCAGCCACTTCATCGATCCGGCGAAGTCTGCATGTCCGGGTCGTGGCCGGTGAATGGGCGGGGCCTGATCGATTCGCCAATCCTTGTTGGCGATTTGCATGGCCAAAGGAGAGGCGATGCTTACACCACTTCGCACGCCGGAAAGGATGTTGATCGTGTCGTGCTCAATCTTCATCCGTCCGCCGCGGCCGAATCCGCCCTGCCGACGGCGTAGGGCGTTGTTCACGGCCGGCTCGTCGATTGTGATTCCAGCCGGTAGTCCCTCGACGAGGACGATCAGCGCCTGCCCATGTGATTCGCCCGCAGTGCGATAATCAAGTTGAGTCATGCCGCGATTATATGCGTCGGCGGCACACGCCGCGATTATTGGACACCCGCCCGGCGACCCCCTCCATTCCACAAGCCGCTGGAGGTGTCAGCCGATCAAACCTATGAGACGATTCCCTGGGGATCACCGCCAATTAGTCGACTTTTGGGAGAATCACACATGCCTGCGCTTCAATCGTCGCCGCAGACTCAGTCGGTCGGCCATCAAAGTTCACTGGGCTTGCCTTCCCAAGATGCACCGGCAGCGAAGTTCGTCCCGATTCCTCCGAGGAACTTCAAGGAGGCCGGCCTGGATCCCGGAATCGTCGAGGCCCTCATTCTTAAGTACATCGCCTCGATTGGATCAGCGACCGGTGCAACAATCTCGGCCGATCTCTGCCTTCCGGCGGAGTCGGTCGTCCAGATGCTGGCTTCGCTCAAGCAGCAGCAGATCGTCGTTTACGTCGGCGCTGCGACCATGGGCGACTTCAACTACACGCTGACCGACACCGGACGGGACCGGGCACGGCGATTCCAACTCGAATCGCTCTATGTAGGCCCCGCACCGGTTCCGCTCGATCAATACATCGCGAGTGTCAAAGCTCAGACCATTACGACCATGACGCCGCGTTACGAGGAACTGAAGCAGGCGTTTCGCGATCTGCTTATTTCCGAGGAGATGTTTCAGATACTTGGTCCGGCGATCAACTCCGGCCGCGGTATGTTTCTCTATGGATACCCGGGGAATGGAAAGACCAGTATTGCCGAGCGCATCACGCGATGCTTCGGCGATGAAATCTACATTCCGCGGTGCCTCATCGTGGACGGGCTGGTGATCAAGGTCTTCGATGCCGCCAACCACGAGGAGATTGCAGTCAACCGGGACAGCATCCTGAAGAAGGACAAGTTCGACCCTCGCTGGGTCAAGATCAAGCGACCGACCATCGTGGTTGGTGGTGAATTGACCATGGAGTCGCTCGAAGTTCAGTACAACGCCACCAGCAAGACCTGCGAGGCGCCGACGCAGCTCAAGAGCAACGGCGGCACGCTGGTGATCGACGACTTCGGCCGCCAGCGCATGAAGCCGATCGAGCTGCTTAACCGATGGATCGTCCCGCTCGAAAAGCGATATGACTACCTGGCCCTTCCGAACGGCAAGAAGGTGCAGGTCCCGTTCGATCAGCTCATTATTTTCTCGACGAATCTTGAGCCCAAGGACCTTTGTGACGACGCGTTTCTTCGCCGAATTCCCTACAAGATCAACGTGCCGGACCCGACGGAAGAGCAATTCAGAAAGCTGTTCGATTTTGTCGCTCCGGCAATGGGCTTTGAGATGAACGCAGAGTCCAAGGCGGCGATCGACTACCTGGTGGCGACGCACTACATCGACAAGCGGCCCTTCCGATGCTGCCAGCCGCGCGATCTGATGTTGCAGGTGCGAAACCGCTGCCTTTATCTGGGTCAGGAACGAAGGCTCTCGCCGGAGCTTTTCGACTACGCGGCCAGCGTCTATTTCACCATCATGTAAGTGGTTGCTTGGCAAGGCGCCGTCGCCCCGGTGGGCTGATTTCACAAATTGGCCCCATCGCGAAAAAATGGCTCGCTAGTTCTGTGCGTACGCATTGGAATCGCTTCGCGCATGGGCTATACTCGGTCAGGCAGCACTAGGGAAATCCGCCCTAA